>DATBJR010000049.1:0-115350 GCA_036556325.1 Candidatus Limnocylindria bacterium
GAGCGTCGGATCGAGGTGGAGGCGCTGCACCGCGATGGCCACCAGATCCCGGTGGAGCTCGCGGTCGTCGCCACCCGGCGGAATGGCGCCACCGAGTTCACGGGCTTCATCCGCGACCTGTCGCGTGAGCACGCCGCGCTGGCGGCGCTGCGCGAGGCCGATGAGCGCTACCGCATGCTGGTCGAGCGGCTGCCCGGCATCGTCTACATCGACGAGCCGGGGGCGCAGGGCCGCTACATCAGCCCGCAGATCGAGTCGCTGCTCGGCTACTCGGCGGAGGAGTGGCTCGAGGACCCCGCCCGCTGGGAGGCGGCCCTCCATCCCGACGACCGTGACCGGGCCGTGGCGGAGCTGTCAGCCGGTGAGCGCGGCGGGAAGCGGTTCACGTCGGAGTACCGCCTCCTGGCTCGTGATGGCTCCGTGGTGTGGATCCGCGACGAGGCCACGCCCATCCGCGACGCGGACGGCCACCTGCTCGTACACGGCGTGATGTTCGACGTCACGCGCGAGCGCGAGATCGAGGCAGAGCTGGCGGCCGAGGTTGCCGAGCGCGCCGAGGTGGCCACCGCGCTCAGCACGTTCCACGCTGAGCCCGACGCCCAGGCCACCGCCGCGGCCCTCTGCCGCGAGCTGCTCCGTCTGCGCGACCTGGACATCGCGGTGGTCTATGCCTTCCTGGGCGAGGGCGTGACCCCGCTGGCATTCGTGGCGCCGCCCGGCGCGCCCATCGCGATTGGCCGGCCGCTGCCGACGGCCCGGTCGGAGTACCTGCGCACCGCCAGCGCGCGTGGTCCGTGGATCGACGAGTGGCGGCTGGGGCCTGGAAGCTCCGACTACGAGCGGGCCTGGATGGACATCGGGCTGCGGGTGGCGGCCTTCGTGCCGCTCAGCGTCAACGGTGAGCCGTACGGCCTGATCGCGGCCGGCAGCACCAGCGAGGTGGCGGCGAGCCAGATCGGCCGTCGCCTGCCGGCCATCCTCGAATACGCGACCGTGGCCAACGCGGTGCTCGGTCCGCAGCTCCGGCAGTCGGCCGGCGACCTGCATATCCGGGCGCTGCGTGAGCTCATCGATTCGGGGTCGGTGCGGACGGTGTTCCAGCCGGTGGTGCGCCTGTCGGATCGCGCCGTGATCGGCTACGAGGCGCTCACCCGCTTCACCGATGGCAGCTCCCCGTTGCAGCGGTTCTCGGAGGCGGAGCGGGTCGGCCTGGCCCTGGACCTGGAGCGGGCGGCGATGGCGTCGGCCATCCGTGCCGCTGGCAACCTCCCGGCGGGACCGTGGCTCTCCATCAACCTGTCACCTGCAGTCCTCCCACAGCTCCGCCAGCTGGCATCGCTGACCGCCGGCGTGGAACGCCCGCTGGTCGTGGAGATCACCGAGCGGATGGCGATCGAGGATTACGGCGCCGCGCGGCGGCTGCTGCGGCGCCACCTGCCGCGGGCGCGGATCGCGGTCGACGACGCCGGCGCCGGCTTCGCCTCGCTGCGCCACATCGCCGAGCTGCGGCCAGCCATCGTCAAGCTGGATATGCAGCTGGTGCGCAACGTCCACCGCGATCCGGCGCGCGAGGCGCTGGTGGCGGGCATGGTCCATTTCGCGGCCGCGTCAGGCTGCGAGCTGATTGCCGAGGGGATCGAGACCGAGCCGGAGCGCGCCGCGCTGATGCGGCTGGGCGTCGGCCTGGGGCAGGGCTTCCTTCTGGGGCGACCCGACCCGGTGGTCGTCGCCGCCTAGCCCGCCTCGTGCGGCGACATGTCGGGGCTGGCCTGGCTCAGCCGGCCGATCAGCCAGGCCAGGGCCAGCGGATAGCGCCACGCGATGCCGTTGTGGCCGCCGTCGAAGAGCTCGAAGTGGATGACGTCGTCCGGCACGCCGACCTGGCGCAGGGCCCGGTGCAGCGCCGTGGTGGCCAGGTCCAGGTTGAACTCGTCGCCGCCGCCGGCATCGAGCCAGATGCCGCGCATGCCGCGCAACGCCTCCGCGTACTCTGGCCGTGCCGCCATCCGCACTGGGTCGTTGGCCAGCCAGCGGTCCCAGGTCGCCGGCTGCAGCTCGCCCGTCTCGAGGTCGAAGGGGAAGCGGATCGTGCCGTCGGCGTCCGCGGAGTAGCAGGCCGCCATGGCATACAGCTCGATCAGCACCCCATCCGTTGACCGGGAGCGGCCGGGTCGCCCCCGGAAATCGGCCCAGAAGGCGTCGAAGCTGCCGTCGTAGGCGTCGCGCAGCGCCTTGACCGCCGGTGCGAACGAGGCGAGGTAGGAGAGCTCGAAGAGGCCATCGCCGGCGTGCGAGGCGAACCCGCCGAACCGGTCCGGTCGGCGCATGGCGTTGACGGCCGCGCCGTAGCCGCCGCTGGAGTGGCCCGCCAGCCCGCGGTGCCGCGCATCGGCCAGCGTCCGATAGGAGGCGTCGACGAACGGCACCACCTCGTCGCAGAGGTAGGTCGCGTAGCGGCCGGTGCCGGGGGAGTCAACGAACTGCGAACCGCCCAGGGCCGTCCAGGCATCGACGTACACGATGACGGCCGGCGGCACGTCGCCCGCGGCGAACCGGGCGTCCAGCTCTTCCGGCGGGTTGCGCTGCCAGGCACGGCGGTTTCGCCAGGTGTCCACCTGGTTGCCGAAGCCCTGCAGGACATAGACCGTCGGGAAGCGGCGCTCCGTTTCGGTGTCGTAGGCAGGTGGCAGCTGAACCACCAACGGCCGCCGATGCGGGTCGCCCAGCGGGTTGCCGGTCAGCGCCTGGCTGTCGATCACGGCATCCTCCAGCCGGCCGGCGAACGGATGCGTCCATGGCGGCATTGGCTCGGTGCCCGGCGCTGGTTCGCGGGGAGGCATCGGCTCAGGCGGACTCGCCGGCAATCTCGATCCGCGCCAGCCGACGGATGCCGATCACCGTGGCCAGCACCAGCACCGCTCCACCCACCACCAGCGCGGTGCCCAGCGGCAGCGGCGCCGAGAAGACCGTGCGCGGCACGTCGCTGAGCGCATCGGCCAGGGCCAGGGTGTGCTGCCGGACGCTGAACGTCTGGGTGCCCGCGAAGAGCCCCGCCAGCACCCCCTCCCAGATGAGCACGTAGCCGAGCCCGAACACCAGCGCCCGGCCGGTGACCAGGCTGAGCGCGACGAAAATGGCGCAGTAGACCAGCGAGCCGAGCGCGGTGGCCACTGCGAAGGCCACGGACAGGCCGATGCCGCCGCCGGCGATCAACCCGGCGAGCAGCACCGGGATCGAGGTGAGCGCGATGGAGCAGGCGGCCGCCACGACCAGCTTGGTGAGCAGGGTCTGCCAGCGGGGGATCGGCTTGGCCAGCAGGTAGATGGCCGTCCCCTCCTCCAGCTCGGCGCCCAGCGTGGCCGTGCCGAACAGCAGCGCGACCAGCGGCATCAGCGTGGCCGTCCCGAACACCTCCAGCAATCGCGCGGCGGCGTGCGGGCGGTTCACCGGCTCGCCGCCGATTCGGAGGCCCAGCGCAACGAGCAGCATCAGCCCCGCGAGCAGGAGCAGGAGCAGCGTGCGGCGGCGGCTGAGCAGCTGGCGCAGGGTGATGCCGGCGATGACGCCGTTCATCGGCGCACCAGGTAGCTGAACACCGACTCGAGCGACTCGTCGGTGGGGAGCAGCTCATGCAGTCGGATGCCCGCGTCGCGGGCGACACCGGCCACGGCCCGGCTGAATGCGCCGAAATCGGCGGTACGGACGGTGAGCAGCCCGTCATCCAGGGAGACGCCCGCGATCATCGGCTGCCCCATCAGCGCCGCGGCCAGGCCGCGGTCATCCGAGGAGCGGATGGTGAAGGTATGCGGCCTGTCGGTCATCAGCCGCCGGATCTCGCGGAAGTCCCCCGACGCGGCCAGGCGCCCGGCCACGATGACCAGCACTCGCTCGGCGAGGCGCTCCACCTCTTCCAGGATGTGGCTGGAGAACAGGATCACGCGGCCCGCGGCCGCCATCCGGCGCAGCAGCTCCATCATGTGCAGCCGCTGGCGGGGGTCCATGCCGTTGAACGGCTCGTCCAGCAGCAGCACCTGCGGGTCGTGGACAAGGGCAGAGGCGACCTTGATCCGCTGCCGCATGCCCTTCGAGTAGGTGCCGATGGCGCGGTCCTGGGTTGACGCCAGATCCACCTCGCCGATGGCGCGCTCGGCGGCGCCAGCCGCTGCGTCGGGGCTCATCCCCTGCAGCCGGGCGTTGGCGACCACGAACTGCCGCCCGGTGAGGAATGGATAGACCGCCTCGTGCTCCGGCACCAGGCCGATCTGGCGATAGAGCTCCGGGTGGTCGCGCGTCGGCCGGCCGGCCACCGTCACGCTGCCGGCGGACGGCGCCAGGAAGCCACCGATCATGTGCAGCAGGGTCGACTTGCCCGCCCCGTTCGGCCCGAGCAGGCCGGTGACACCGCCCTCCAGGCTGAAGCTCACGTCGTTGACCGCCACCACGTTGCCGTACCAGCGCGAGACGTTGGCCACCACCACCGCCGGACCGGCCACGGCCCGCGCCGTCGGCTCCGCGATGCCGGAGATCGCGGCGCCGCTCACGCGGCCACTCGGCGGTACCGCCACCACACCACCCCGGCGCCGACGACCGAGATCGCCAGCCACTCCGCGCCGAAGACGGCCAGCGGATAGCCCATGCCCTCCACCGGTGACTCCGGGATGGAGCCGCCGAAGAGCAGCGTCCGCGTCCCGTCCAGCGGGACGACGGGGTTGACGAGCTGGCTGGCCTCGCGCAGCGGTCCGGCCCGCAGCGCATTGCCCATGATGCCGGCGATGGCGGCGCCAACGATGAAGACGGCGATGATCGCCCCCGTGGCGTACGCCCGGCGCGGCGTGTAGGCGGCGATCGCCAGCGACAGGGCGGCCAGCGGCACGGCGTAGATCAGCGGCGTCAGCACCACTTCGGGCAGCCGGTCGATCTCGTCGCCGAAGGCCTGGACCACGTCGGCGGCCAGCAGAATGCGGCCGACGAAGAGGACGAGCATGGGGGCCAGCGCCAGGCCGAACACGGCGGCGATCAGGGCGCCGAGCTTGGCCAGCGCGTAGTCGCTGCGCTCCAGGGCATGCGAGAAGTAAAGCGACAGCACCCGATTGCGCTGGTCGGAGCTGACGAGCTCGGGTGCCTGTGCCGCCACGAAGATGGCCAGCAGGATCTGCGTGTTCCACAGGAAGTTGTCGTAGCTGAACGGGGTGGGCGCCTGTGGCGCCAGCGCCGCCACGGCCACCGACACGCCCGCCGGCGCCAGCAGCAGGGCAGCGATGCCCCACGGCACGATCTTGGCTCGGCCGCTGCGCTTCAACCCATAAGCCGCACGCAGGCTCCACCAGAAGAGCGTGGCAACCGCGGCGCCGCGACCGAGCCGGGGGCCGTCGTACCCACGGTACCCCAGGTCGTAGATCGCGCCGGTCGCGCTCTGGCGCGTGCCGACTGCCGGCTCAGGCTGCGTCATGCGCGCCGTCCGCGTCCTGCCGGAACAGGTCCTCCAGTCGGTGTCGGCGATGCTCCAGCCGAACCAGGGCCAGTCCCATGTCGACGACCGTGTCCCGCACGATGTCGTATGGCCGCTCATCGGCGACATCGACCAGCACGGTGTGGCCGTCGACCCGGGCGGCGAGGCCGCGCTCCGCCAGCCGCGCGGCGAGCGCGTCGCCACCCTCCTCGACCTCGACGCCCAGCGTGCCGGTGCGCTCCGTGAAGCTGGCGATCGGCGCCGCCCGCAGCAGCTTGCCATCATCGATGGCCAGCAGGAAGCTGCAGACCCGCTCGATCTCACCCAGCAGGTGCGAGGCGACCACGGTGGTGATCCCGAACTCGGTGCCGGTGCGCTTGACGAGGTCGAGCATCTCATCGCGGCCCGACGGATCCAGGCCGTTGGTCGGCTCGTCAAGCAGCAGCAGCTGCGGGTCGTGAACGAGCGCCTGGGCGAGCTTGACGCGCTGCTTCATGCCGGTCGAGTAGCCGCCGATCGGCCGATAGCGCTCCTCGTAGAGGCCGACGTGGCGCAGCACTTCAGCGGTCCGCTCGCGCGAGGCGCCGGCCGGCAGGCCCGCCATCCGCCCCATGTGGGTGACGAAGTCGGTGGCCGACAGGTCCGGTGGCAGGCTGTCGTGCTCCGGCAGGTAGCCGACGAACTGCCGGATCTGCGGCCCGTCGCGGGTGACGTCCAGGCCGAGCACCGAGGCCGAGCCACTCGTCGGGTCCAGCAAGCCAAGCAGGATCTTCAGGAACGTGCTCTTGCCGGCCCCGTTGGCGCCGACGAGGCCGATGATCCCCGGCTCGACGTCCAGGGTCAGGCCGTCCAGGGCGGTGACGTGCGCGCCATATCGCTTGGTGAGGGCACGAGCCTCGATCAGGGGCATGGTCCCCGAGTCTAGAGCATGGCGTCGCCCGCCCACGCCTCGCATGAGGCCTTCGGCCGCCCGCTCACCGACCGAGCAAGAACGGCGTCCTGCCGCACGGATTCGGTGGTGGTTGGCGGGTCTTCGCCACGATTCCGGTGACTCTGGCAGTCGAACTCAGCCAGTGCTGGCATGACACGTGCACTCGGGTACCGGCTGAGATCGCTGGGGGCAATACGCATGACCGTGTCCGGGGACGGCCACAGGCACCGACCACGAGCATTCGTGGTCGAAGACGACGCGCTCACGCAGCGCCTGCTCGCCGAGCTGATCGCATCTCGAGGCCTCGAGCCGGTTCCCTTCTCCCGGCTGTCGTCCGCCCGTCGCGCCCTCAGGGAGCACCCGCCCCAGGTCATGGTCGTCGATGACGATCTGCCCGACGGCCAGGGCGCCGAGCTCGTGCGCGAGCTGCGGGCTGATCCGCGGCTGCGCTCGGTGCGCGTCCTCTTCTGCACGGCGGCGGCGCCGGCTCGGCGGCGCGAGATGTCGCGGCTGGCGCCGGTCATCGCCAAGCCGTTCGCGCTGCGCGAGATGGAGCGCGCCCTGGCCGACGTCGTCGCCCTTTGACGAGCAGCCGCTAGGCTTGGCGGCACCGTGGCCGCCGATCTCACCGCGCTGATCCTCACCAACGAATATCCGCCCTCCGTCTACGGCGGGGCGGGGATCCACGTGGCGGAGCTGACCCGCGCGCTGCGCGGACGCATCGGCCTGGACATCCGGACGTTCGGCGACCAGGACGAGTCCGGCGAGGGCTTCCGGGTGCGTGGCTATGGCGTCACGAACGCCGCCGAGGCTGCGGACCCTCGCGTACGCCCGGCCTGGACGGCGCTGGCGCGCGACCTGGCCATGGCCAGCGACCCGGTCACCGCCGACGTCGTCCACTGCCATACCTGGTACACCCACCTCGCCGGGCTGCTGGTCCAGCGCGCCTACGGCCTGCCGCTGGCCGTGACGGTCCATTCGCTGGAGCCGCTGCGACCCTGGAAGCGGGAACAGCTGGGCGGGGGCTATGAGCTCTCGAGCTGGGTGGAGCGCACCGCCCTCGAGGCAGCCGACGCCGTGATTGCCGTCAGCGAGGGCACCCGCGGCGACATCCTTCGCCTGTTCGACGTTCCGGAGGAACGGCTGCACGTCATCCACAACGGCATCGACGCCGACTTCTACCGGCCCGATCCGGCGACGGACGTGCTCGAACGCTTCGGCATTGATCCGGCGCTGCCCTACCTGTTGTTCGTCGGGCGGGTGACGCGCCAGAAGGGGATCGTGCACCTGGTGCGCGCGTTGCGTGACGTGGACCCGAGCGTCGGCGCGGTGCTGTGCGCCGGCCAGCCGGACACGCCGCAGATCGCCGCCGAGATGGAGGCGGCCGTCGGGGAGGCGCGGAGGCATCGGCCCAACCTGGTCTGGATCCCGGAGATGCTCAGCCGGGCGGACGTCCGGCAGCTGTACAGCCACGCCGCGCTGTTCGTGTGCCCGTCGGTGTACGAGCCGTTCGGCATCATCAACCTGGAGGCCATGGCCTGCCAGCGACCCGTGGTCGCCAGTGCGGTGGGCGGCATCCCCGAGGTGGTGGTCGACGGCGAGACCGGGGTGCTGGTGCCAGTCGTGCTCTCGCCGGACGACCCGATGAGGCCCGTCGACGCGGCCGTCTTCGAGTCCGACCTGGCGTCGGCCATCAACCGCCTCCTGGCCGATGCGCCCCTGCGCGACCGGATGGGCCGCGCCGGCCGAAGGCGCGCGGTGGAGCGCTTCAGCTGGTTGGCGATCGCCGATGCGACCGTTGGGCTGTATCGCTCGCTGATGCGCTAGCATCCGCCTCCCGTGACCGAGCAAGCCCCTGTCTCCGCTGTGCGAACGCGCCCCGTGCCAGACGGTGCGCCAGTGCTGGTGGCGCGCGACCTGCGCAAGCGCTACGGGACGCTGCAGGCAGTGGACGGTGTCTCGTTCGCGGTCGCCGGCGGCGAGGTGTTCGGCATCCTGGGGCCGAACGGGGCGGGCAAGACCACCACGCTCGAGATGATCGAGGGGATGCGTGCCATCGATTCCGGAAGTGCCACCGTCGCGGGCGTGGACGTGGCCAGGGATCCGCGTGGCGTCAAGTCGCGCATCGGCATCCAGCTCCAGGCCTCCAGCTTCTTCGACGAGCTCAACCTGGTCGAGCTGCTGGAGCTGTTTGGCCACCTCTACGGGCGGGAGGTTGACGCCCATACCCTGCTGGCCGAGGTGGAGCTGACCGAGAAGGCGCGCTCCCAGGTGAGGACCCTGTCGGGCGGCCAGAAGCAGCGCTTCAGCATCGCCGCGGCACTGGTCAACGACCCGGTCATCCTCTTCCTGGACGAGCCGACCACCGGCCTCGACCCGCAGGCGCGCCGCCACTTGTGGGGCGTCATCCGCGAGCTGGCGTCGCGTGGCCACACCATCGTGCTGACGACGCACTACATGGAAGAGGCGGAAGAGCTGTGCCACCGCGTGGCGGTGATGGACCGCGGACAGATCGTGGCGCTGGACACGCCCGAGGTGCTGATCAAGGCGCTGCTCGATCGCGGCTTCCACAAGGAGCGCGTCGAACGGCTCGCCAATCTGGAGGACGTCTTCATCGACCTCACCGGCCACGAGCTGCGGGAGGAGGAGTAGCTCATGCGCATCGGCGTCTATTGGGCGCTCCTGATCGCCAGCGTGAAGATGTTCGTCCGCAACCGGGCGGCCCTCTTCTTCAGCCTGGTGGTGCCATTGCTGATCATGCTCATCTTCGGCGTCCTGAACTTCGGCGGGACAACGGAGGTCAGCCTCGGCCTGGTCGACCAGGCGAACAACGCGGCGAGCGCCACCCTTCGCACGGCGCTCGACCGAACCGATGCGTTCAAGGTCCAGGCCGGCGCGCAGCCCTCGGAGCTCGACGAGCTGAGCCAGGGCCATCGCGACCTGGTGCTCGTCATTCCGGCGGGCTTCGAGCTCCAGCCCAGCGCTGACCCCGGTAGGCAGCTGACCGCGTACACCAACCAGTCGAAGCCGCAGCAGGCCCAGGTCGGGGGGCTCCTGCTCAACGCGGTCGTCAGTCAGATGATGCTGGCGGCCGGCCAGCCTGGCGGCCCGGCCGGGCCGATCGTGCAGCTGAAGGCGCTGCCTGGGCGGGACCTGGGCTACATCGACTTCCTGGTGCCCGGCATGCTTGCGCTGACCGTCATGCAGCTCGGCCTGTTCAGCGTGTCGTTCGGCTTCGTGCAGCTGAAGCGCACCGGTGCCCTGCGGCGCCTCTTCGCCACGCCCACCAGCCCCGCCTACTTCCTGGGCGCGCAGGTCACCAGCCGCCTGCTCATCGGCCTGGCCCAGGTGCTCGTCCTGCTCGGGGTCGGCCTCTGGTTCGGCCTGCAGCTGGTGGGCTCCGTGGTCCTGCTGCTGGCCGTCTCCGTGCTGGGATCGTGCATCTTCCTGGCGATGGGCTTCGCGGTCGCGGGCTGGGCCAAGAACGAGGACCAGGCCGCGCCGGTGGCCAACCTCATCAGCCTGCCCATGACGTTCCTGTCCGGCGTCTTCTTCCCGCGCGACGCGATGCCCGACCTGCTGCAGCGCATCACCGAGTTCCTGCCGCTGACCTACCTGTCGGAGGCGCTGCGGAAGATCGCGAATGACGGCGCCGGCATCACCGACATCGGTCCCGACCTGCTGGGCCTGGCGGTCTGGGCGGTGATCAGCTTCGTGGTGGCCGTCCGTCTCTTCTCGTGGGAATGACGGGCGTCGAAGCCGTCCTGCGCGCCGAGCGCCTGGCGATCGGCGTCGCCGGCGTGGTCCTCTACCTGGTCCTGGGCGGCAGCTGGCTGCTGCTGGTGCCGCTGCTGCTGGCGATCGACCTGTCGATGATTGGCTACCTCGCCGGCCCGCGGGTTGGTGCCATCACCTACAACGCCGCCCACAACTTCGTCATTGCGCTGCTGACGGTGGGGGCCGGCTGGTGGTTCGGGATCGCGTGGCTCCAGCTGCTCGGCGCCGTCTGGATTGCCCACGTGGGAGCGGACCGCGCCCTCGGCTACGGGCTGAAGCTGCCGACCGACTTCCGCGACACGCACCTGGGGCGCATCGGCAGGGATTCCTGAACGTCGATGGACCAACCGGCGGTCGTGCTCTCCGGGCACATCATGGCGCTGGGCGTCGCGCGCTCCCTGGGCGCGGCCGGCATCCCGGTCGTGCTGGCGCGCTACCGCGACGACGACATGGCCCAGGCGTCACGGTTCGTCACGCGCGCGGTCCGGGTGCCCCACCCGGGCGAGCATGAGGAAGCCTTCATCGATGCGCTGGAGCGCCTGGGCCCCAGCGTCGAGGGCAGCCCGCTGTTCCCCGCCAGCGACGAGACGCTGCTGGCCGTGGCCCGCCACCGCGAGCGGCTCGCCCGCTGGTACCGGGTCGCGGCGCCGGCTGCGGCCCTGGTCGAGCGGATCATCATGAAGGAGCACACCTACGCGCTCGCCGAGCAGCTTGGCGTGCCGGCTCCGCGGACCGTGCTCGTCAGCTCCGAAGGGGACCTCCAGCGGCATCGCGACGCGTTTCCGTTTCCGTGCCTGGCCAAGCCCAGCCAGAGCCATCGCTACCAGGACCTGTTCGGACGCAAGATGGTGCGCGTCGAGGCCATGGACCAGCTGGTGGCCGCCTATCGCGAGGCCGCCGCGGCCGGGCTGGAGATGATGCTCCAGGAGCTGATCCCCGGGGACGACCGCAGCGGCGTGAACTACAACTCCTACCGCTCGCCGGGGGCGCCGCCCGTCGAGTTCACGGCGGCCAAGGTGCGGCTGACGCCGCGCAGGTTCGGTCCGCCGTCCGTCGTGGTGAGCCGCGCGATCCCGGAGGTCATCGAACCGGCCAGACGCCTGCTTGAGGCGCTCGGCTACGCCGGCTTTTCGTGCACGGAGTTCAAGCGCGACGCCCGCGACGGCGTCTACAAGCTGATGGAGGTCAACGGCCGGTTCAACCTCTCCTCGTTGCTGATGCTCCGTTGCGGCATCAACTTCCCACTGATGGCGTACCGGCATCTGCTGTTCGACGAGGCACCGGCGGCGAGTCCGGTGGCCGACGAGGTGTACTGGATCGACGGCACCAAGGACGTCGTGTACGCCATCCCGGAGCTCCTCCGTCGGCCGTGGGCGATCAGCAGCTTCGCCGAGCCGTACCGGCGCACGCACGTCTTCGCCGTGTTCGATCGCGACGACCCGCGTCCGCTCGGCGTCCGCTATCGCGAGCTCGTGCGGCGTGGTGCCAGGTCAGTCCTGCAACGCCTGGGCGTGGCGGTCGGGAGCCTGCGACCATCGGCCTGACCGGTCCCAGACCACAGGTGTCCTTTGTCCCGGCCGTCGGTGACCTTCGGCACCCGTCCTGGGCGCTCGCCCCTCGTTAACTGACGCGACAACGCTCTATGCCCATGGAGGCACCACCGTGACTCGGCTGATTGTCGTCGTCAGTTCCATTGCGTCTGTCCTGATTCTCTCGCTCATCCTGGCGCGCGTGTCCCCGGTGACTGGCGCGCCCGCCGGCAGCCAGCCATCGGCTGCGGCATCGCACGACATGGCGGCCATGGGATCGCCGGGGGCCACCACCGCGGTGGCCGAGGATCCATCCGCCCCCGATTACGTCCTGCGCGACCCGAAGGCGCCGTCCCTGGCCAAGGGCAGCGTGCACGACATCGACCTCTACGTGGTCGAGCAGAAGATGACCGTGGCCAAGGGCTTCGTGCAGACGGTGTACGCCTTCGGGCTGACGCCCGAAACGGCCACCGTGCCGGGTCCCGTGATCCGGGTCAAGGTGGGTGACACGCTGCGCATCCACTTCAAGAACCCGAAGACGAACATGATGCCGCACTCGGTCGACTTCCACGCCTCCCTGGTGGCCTGGAACGACGAGATGGCCGACATCAATCCCGGCGAGGAAAAGCTGTACGAGTTCAAGGCCCAGTACGCCGGCGTGTTCATGTATCACTGCGGCACCGCCGGGGCGCTGAGCCACATGCTCAACGGCATGTACGGGATGATCATCGTCGAGCCGCGCGAGGGCCTGCCCAAGGTCGACCAGGAGTTCTTCGTCGTCCAGAGTGAGTGGTATCTCGGGCCGCAGGGCGAGACCGGCGACCTGACCAAGGCCAATGCCACCGTCCCGAATCCGGACTTCGTGGTCTTCAACGGCGTGGCGACCCAGTACAAGGACAACCCCATCCCGGTCAAGACCGGCCAGAACGTGCGGGTCTTCGTCCTGAACGCCGGCCCCAGCATCGACAGCTCGTTCCACATCGTCGGGACGATCTTCGACAGCGTCACCAAGGAGGGCATCCACCTGGTCCGCGGCAATGACGGCAACTGGGGATCCCAGGCGGTCGATCTCTCGCCGGCGCAGGGCGCCATCGTCGAGTTCCATTTCGACGAGGATGGGCTGTACCCCTTCGTGACCCACGCCTTCAACTACGTGGCCCATGGCGCCATCGGCCTGTTCCAGGCCGGGGACGGTGACCCGACCAATTGACGACGTTGATCGGGTCTCCGGAGGACGAGGCGCCGGTCACAGCCGGCGCCTCGTCACTGTCAGGCGGTCGCCGCCAGGTCGTCCGGGATGACCTCGATGAGCGGGCTGGCGACCATCATCCGATCGACGTCGGTCCGCCGCCAGTTGCGCGCCACCTGCTCCATGATCCGCCGCCGCTCGCCGGGCTCCGTGATTTCATGCGCGGTGGCCGGCAGGTCGGCCTGCACGGCGCCCTTCAGGTGGAAGGTGACGCGCGGGTTGGCCCGGATGTTGGCCAGCCAGCTGCGGGGGAAGCCCGGCATGCCGCTGATGTAGATCCGGCCATCGATGGCATGGAACACCAGCTCGATGCGCCGCGGCAGCGCGGTTCGCCGGCCCGTGGTGGTGAGATCAATGGTGTGGCCGCGCGACAGGGCGCGGCGAATGCGTTCGTCCATACGTTCCCATGATAGTTGCATGCGCAACTACACGCTCTGGGCCGATGGTGGCCGTTCGTCGGCGCGGACCGGTCCCCTCCGGATGAGCGCCCGATGCTCGTCCAGCGTGTCAGGGGTCACCTCCACCAGCCAGGTCGCGCCGGCCTCGGCGAGCGCCTGCACGGAGGCGGCAGCGTCCGGCGGGCTCAGGCCGGCGGTGTCGGTGTTGACCGCGACGTCGAAGGCCGAGAGATCCGGGCGCAGGGCCCGCAGCGCCGCCACCGCCTCGGCGACGTCGGCCGGCGTCAGCCGCTGGTAAGTGGCCTGGTTGTCGGTCATCAGATACACGCCGTCACCGCGTGCGGCGCGGCGCAGCGGCCGCCGATGCGGCCAGCCGGCAGCGAGCCAGACCGGCGGTCCGGGTCGCTGGATCGGGACGGGCTGGAGGATCACCTCCTCGGCGGTGTAATGCCGGCCGTGGAATGCCAGGCGCTCGCCGCGCCAGGCGGCGTCCAGGATGGCCAGTCCCTCTTCGAGCTGCTCCGCGCGGCTGGCGGGTTCCGCGGACCGGCCGAACCGCGTGAACTCCTCGGCCTTCCAGCCAATGCCAGCCCCGAAGATGACACGCCCGCCGGACAGCACATCCAGGGTGGCGACCTGCTTGGCCACGGTCCACGGCTGCCGGCGTGGCAGCGGCGTGACCAGGGCCCCGATCCGGATCTGCTGTGTGCGGGCAGCAATGGCCGCCAGCGCGATCCAGGGGTCGGCCACCGGGGTCGTCTCATCACCGGCGGGCAGGAGGATGTCCCAGACGAAGAAGCCGTTCCAGCCGGCCGCCTCCGCGGACACTGCCAGCTCGACGAGGACGTTGGGATCGGCCCACTCGCCGGTGGTCGCCACGTCGAGGCCGTAGTGGACCTCGCGTCCGTCGGACATCGGCTCGAATCCTACGCCGGGTACCGATCCAATTTCACGACAGGATCTGTCAGGAATACGTGACAGGGTGAGGCCGATACACTCGGACTGACCGTGACCATCGCCGCCGATCCGCTGGATCGCTTCTCCGAACCGACTCGGGCCTGGTTCCAGCAGGCGTTCGCCCAGCCCACCCGGGCACAGGCCCTCGGCTGGCCCGCCATCGCGGATGGGGGCCACGTCCTGCTGCACGCGCCCACCGGCAGCGGCAAGACGCTGGCGGCGTTCCTGTGGACACTCGACCGGCTCTTCACCGAGCCGCAGCCGCGGCCCCGCGACCGGCGGCTGCGGGTCCTCTACGTCTCGCCGCTCAAGGCGCTGACCTACGACGTCGAACGCAACCTGCGGGCACCGCTGGCGGGCATCCGGCGCACCGCCGAGCTGGCTGGCCTGGGCCTGCCCGAGGTGCGCGTCGGATCCCGCACCGGCGACACCCCTGCCGAGGCCCGACGGCAGCTGGTCAGAGATCCGCCCGACATCCTGGTCACCACGCCGGAGAGCCTGTACCTGATGCTGACCAGCCAGGCCCGCGACGCGCTGCGCGGCGTGGAGCACGTCATCGTCGACGAGGTGCACGCCATCGCCGGCACGAAGCGCGGAGCCCACCTGGCGCTCTCGCTCGAGCGACTGGCGGCACTGACGGAGCGGCCACCGCAGCGTATCGGCCTGTCGGCGACCCAGCGACCCCTGGATCGCATCGCGGCCTTCCTGGGTGGCGCGGGGCCGGGTCGCGAGGTGGCGATCGTGGATGCCGCCGAGGGCAAGACCTTGGAGCTGGAGGTCATCGTGCCGGTGGAGGACATGACCCGCATGGGCGAGGAGTTGGAGCTCGATGAGCAGCCCGGCGGTCCGGCGGCGGGCCCCGAGGCGCGGCGCTCCATCTGGCCCAGCATCCACCCCAAGCTGCTCGAGCTGATTCGCACTCATCGGTCCACGCTGGTGTTCGTGAACTCGCGCCGCCTGGCGGAACGGCTGGCGTCACGGCTCAACGAGCTGGCCGGCGAGGAACTGGTCCGCGCGCACCATGGCAGCATCGCCCGCGAGCAGCGGCTCGAGATCGAGGAGGCGCTCAAGGCCGGACGGCTGCCCGCGCTGGTCGCGACCAGCAGCCTCGAGCTGGGCATCGACATGGGTGCCATCGACCTCGTCATCCAGATCGAGGCCCCGCCCAGCGTGGCGGCCGGGCTCCAGCGCATCGGCCGCGCCGGGCACCAGGTCGGCGCCCCGTCCACCGGCAAGATCTTCCCGAAGTTCCGCGGCGACCTGCTCGAGTCGGCGGTGGTCGTGCGTCGCATGCTGGATGGCGCGATCGAGGAGACGCGCATCCCGCGCAACCCGCTCGACGTGCTGGCCCAGCAGCTGGTCGCCATCTGCGTCGACCGCGCCTGGTCCGTCGACGAGCTGCACGCGCTGGTGACGGGCGCCCATCCCTTCCGCGACCTGTCGCGCGAGCAGCTGGAGGGGGTCCTGGACATGCTCTCCGGCCGATATCCTTCCGACGAGTTCGCCGAGCTGCGGCCGCGGGTGGTGTGGGACCGCGCCACGGATACCGTGACCAGCCGCAATGACGCCCGCGTGGTGGCGGTCACCTCGGGCGGCACGATTCCGGACCGCGGCCTGTACGGCGTCTTCCTGGCCGGCGACGCGGCCGGCCAGGGCCGGCGCGTCGGCGAGCTGGACGAGGAGATGGTGTACGAGTCGCGCGTCGGTGAGGTCTTCCTGCTCGGCGCGTCGAGCTGGCGGATCGAGGAGATCAAACCTGACCGCGTGCTGGTGACGCCCGCCCCCGGCGAACCGGGCAAGATGCCCTTCTGGAAGGGCGACGGCATCGGACGACCGATCGAGCTGGGTCGCGCCATCGGTGCCTTCCTGCGCGACCTGGAGCCGATGAAGCCCGGTCCCGCCGAAGCCCGCCTGCGCGAGGACCACGCGCTCGATCCGCTGGCCGCCAGAAACCTGGTCGCCTACCTCGGGGAGCAGCGCGAGACCACCGGCGCGCTGCCGACGGATCGGCAGCTGGTGGTTGAGCGCTTCCGTGACGAGCTCGGCGACTGGCGGCTGTGCCTGCTGTCTCCGTTCGGCGGCCGCGTCCACGCTCCGTGGGCGATGGCCGTCGAGGCCCGCATGGCCGAGGCCGGACGGCCGGCGCAGACGATCTGGACCGATGACGGCATCGCCCTGCGGCTGCCGGACGCCACCGAGCCGCCGAGCGAGGAGCTGTTCATGCTCTCGCCCGACGAAGTGGATGAGGTGCTGACCTCGGCTCTCGGCGGCTCCGCGCTGTTCGCCTCCCACTTCCGCGAGAACGCGGCGCGGGCGCTGCTCCTGCCGCGCCGCCGGCCGGGCCAACGCACGCCACTGTGGATGCAGCGCCAGCGCTCGTCGGACCTCCTCACCGTGGCCAGCCGCTACGGCTCGTTCCCCATCATCCTGGAGACGTATCGCGAGATCCTGTCCGACGTCTTCGACGTGCCGGCCCTCAAGGAGGTGCTCGGCGGCATCCGCTCCCGTGCCATCCGGGTCGCCACCGTGGAGACGCGCTCGGCCTCGCCGTTCGCCACCGGCCTGCTGTTCGACTACGTCAGCACCTACCTGTACGAGGGCGACGCACCGCTGGCCGAGCGCCGCGCCCAGGCGCTGTCGCTTGATCGCGAGCTGCTGGCCGAGCTGCTGGGCGCCGACGAGCTGCGTGAGCTGCTCGATCCGGCCGCGACCGCTGACCTGGAGCTTGAGCTGCAGGCACTGGCCGGGGGGCGCCGGGTGCGGACCGTCGACGGCATCCATGACCTGCTGCGCCGCGTCGGCGACCTGCGCAGCGACGAGGTGGCGGCGCGCAGCGACCTGCCGGAGCCCGATGTTGCCCTGACCGGCCTGGAGCGGGACCGGCGCATCGTGCCGCTGCGCCTGGCCGGGGAGCCACGCTGGATCGCCATCGAGGACGTGGCCCGCTACCGGGACGCCTTCGGCGCCAGCCCGCCACCCGGCGTGGCGGAGACCTGGCTGCAGCCGAACGACCCCGCGGGGCCGCCGCCGCTCGACGCACTGCTCCTTCGCTGGGCACGGACCCATGCCCCCTTCACGGCCGGCGGCCCCGCGGCGCGCTGGGGCATCGCCCCGTCGCGCGTGCAGGAGCGGCTGCGCGCGCTGGTTGACAGCGGCGAGCTGCTGGAGGGCGCCTTCCGTCCGGGTGGCACCGACCACGAGTTCGCCGACCCGGAGGTGCTGCGCGCCCTGCGCCGCCGCTCGCTGGCCCGCCTGCGGCGGGAAGTCGAGCCGGTGCCGTCCGCCGCCTTCGGCCGCTTCCTGCCGGCGTGGCACGGCATCGGGTCGCAGGCCACTGGCCACGACCGCCTGCTCGAGGTGGTCGCCCAGCTGGAGGGCTACCCGATCCCGGCGTCCATCCTCGAGCGCGACCTGCTGCCGGCGCGGGTCCGCGACTACGCGCCGCGCCTGCTCGATGAGCTCGGCGCCGCGGGCGAGGTGGTCTGGATCGGGCGGGGGCCGCTGGGCCGCGACGACGGCCGGGTGGCCCTGTACCGGCGTGACCGCGCCGAGCTGCTGGCGTCGGCCGGTGCCTTCGAGCCCGGGGAGCGGCCGGACGGCGAGCTCCATGCTGCCATCCGGCACCACCTCGAGCGCCGTGGCGCCTCGTTCTTCGGCGCCTTGCGCCTGGCGATCCCGGCGCGCAGCGACGACGAGCTGCTGGACGCCGTGTGGGACCTCGTCTGGTCGGGCGAGGTCACCAACGACACGTTCGCCGCGCTGCGCGCCCTGAGCCTGCCGAAATCGCGGTCGCGCAGCAGCCGCCCCGGGCGCCCGGCCGGCATGGGGCCGCCGCGGGCCGCCGGCCGCTGGTCGCTGACCGCCGACCTGGTGGGCGAGGGTCGCTCGCCCACCGAACGCAGCCATGCCACGGCGTTGGGCCTGCTGGAGCGCCACGGGGTGGTGACCCGGGAGGCGGTCCTGGCCGAAGGACTGGCCGGCGGCTTCGCCGGCACCTACACCGTCCTGCGCGCCATGGAGGAGGCCGGCCGGGTGCGGCGCGGCTACTTCGTCGAGGGGCTTGGAGCCGCCCAGTTCGCCCTGCCCGGCGCCGTCGATCGGCTCCGGGCGGAACGCGATACCGACGACGAGGCCGCTCCGCGCGTCCTGTTGCTGGCCGCCGCGGATCCGGCCCAGCCCTATGGCGCCACGCTGCCATGGCCGCGAGGCGAGGACGAGGATGAGCGGCTGCCCCTGCAGCGCGTGCCCGGCGCGTACGTGGTGCTGGTCGAAGGCCAGGCGGCGCTGTACGTGGAGCGCGCCGGTCGCGGGCTGCTCACCCTGCCCGCCTTCGCGGACCCCGACGTGGGTGGCGCGGCGCTGGGGGCGCTGCCGCGGCTCGTCGCGCCGGGTGGCCCGATGCGCGAGCTGCGGCTGGAGCGGGTCGACCGCGTGCCGCCCACGGAGTCGGCACTGGCCGAGCAGCTGCGCCAGCTCGGGTTCCGGCCCAGCTACCGGTCCTGGCTGCTGCGCCCGGAGCCGGGGTCCACGCCCCGCCGGACACAACGAAACGTCCCGTAGGAACCTTGCCCGACCCGTTGATGCAATCGCGGGAATCGCGCCCGGCTCCTCCGGGACAAGACATAGATTAGGTCCGGTGCGCGGACGCGCCAACCCACTTGTCCACGACTTTCGCAGCCAATTCGGCGACTTGTCCACAGCGCGTCCACATCGGCCTAACCGGGGACGCCGCGCCGGTGGTCATTGGGGGTGGACTGGCGGCCGCCCTCCTCCGTGGCGTCACCGGACGAGGCGATCGTACGCTCGGTCCATCCCGGCCAGATGCGCCGCGCCGTGGCGAGCGGCAGCCGGCCGCCGAGGTGCATCGACCGCCACACACCGCGGTACCCCGGCAGAATGCCCAGCGCGATCACGATGTGCCCGGCGATGACCACCGTGAAGCCGATGGTCGCCAGCCGATGCACAGCAGCCAACACCCCGAACAGCGGGCCGACGTGGACGAACACCAGGCCGATGCCGCTGGCGATGAGCAGCCCCAGCAGCCCGACGATGGCAAGGTTCGCCAGCCGCTGGCCCGGATCGAAGTGGCCCTCGTGCCGGCGGAAGCGGCCGGTGAACACCGCCGCCGGCCAACGGATCAGCCACGTGCCGTCCCCCGCGTCGTGGCGCAGCGTCTCGCGTACGAAGCCGGCGATGCTGCGCGCCAGGAAGGGCAGCGGCACGAGTACCACCGCCACCAGCGCCCAGCCCAGCCACACGTGCAGCTGGACGTCCGGGACGCCGGTCAGGCGGGCGATCGGCGTGGGCTGGCCCTCGCGGCCGGTCAGCAGCCACCAGCCGGTCGCCAGCAGCAGCAGGGTCAGGACGTAGACGGCGGTGTGCAGCCGCCGGACCGGCCGGCGGTAGCGCTCCACGGTCATGGCTCAGTACTGGCGCGGGGGCGGCGGAGAGGGCTTGGCGCTGCCACTGCCAGTCGCCCCGCCGTTCGTGCCATCGCTGCCGGCCGCGACGGTGACGGTGATCTGCTGGGTCGGCCCGGCCAGCGAGTGATCCGGGTTCGCCAGGGCGACGGTCAGGGTGTGCTGGCCGGGCGTGAGCTGGCGGGTCACCTGCCAGGTCGTGCCGTAGACGATGTCGTAGTCCGCTGCATCGGTGCCGGTATCGAAGTAGATGTGCGCGTGGCGGTTGCCCGTGCTCGGCTCGGCCAGCGGTTCACTGGCCTTCAGCTCCACGTCGAACGGGATCGACACGGTGGCGCCGTCGGAGGGGCTGACGAAGCCGATGCTGGCATCCGAGGCACTGCCGGCGCCCGCGTTGACGCTGCAGGCACCTGCGACGAGCGCGAGGGCGACGAGCGCGATCACGGCGCGAACGTCATGCGGCCGTGGGCGCCTGGAGGGATTGGCGTGAATGTGCTGCGTGGTCATGCGACTGCTACGGCCAGACCGTTGCCGTGGATTCGGCACCTGGCGGCGTACCCTGTGGCGAATCCGCACCCCACGCTCCGAGCGTAGAGATGGATACGAACCCACCACGTCACAGCGACGGAGATCTCATGCAGGAGGTCGTGGCAGGCTCCCAGGAGGCCCTGGCGCTGCTCTACGACCGGCACGTCGACGGCGTCTTTGCCGCCGCTCGACGGCTCGCCGCTGACCGCCAGCTGGCCGAGGAGGTCGTCCAGGAGACGTTTCTGACCCTCTGGAACCGCGCTGAGCTGTACGACTCGACCCGCGGCAGCCTGGCCACCTGGCTGCGCCGGATCGCGCGCAATCGCGCGCTCGACCGGCTGCGGGCGGCGGCGCGTCGCCCACGCCTGCTGGCCGCAGGCACGGTCGCCGGCGCGGACGAGCCGATGGACGCCGCCCTGGAGCGCCTGGCGCTGTCGGCCGTGGAGGACGGGGCTGATTCCACGGACCCTGGCGAGGCCGCCGTGGCGTCGTGGACCCGGCAGCGGGTGCGCCGGGCAATTGGCGAGATGCCGGAGGAGGAGCGGACCGTCATCATCCTGGCCTACGACGAGGAGCTGTCCCAGGCGGAGATCGCACACCGCCTGGATTGGCCGCTCGGCACCGTCAAGACCCGCACTCGACGGGCGCTCGGGCACCTGCGCGCGGCCCTCGCGGCAGAGCTGGGGCCGGAGCCGATGGCGGTGGGCGAGGCCCGGGTCGGGCCGGCCTACGCGCGGGGCGGAGGCCATGATGGACCACGCTGAGGTGCGTGCGGCGCTGGAGCTCGCGGCGGTCGAGCCGGGCGGCCTGGAGGCGTTCCTGCACGGCGGGTCGCCGGAAGCTGCGGTGGCGAATCGGCATCTCGCCGAGTGCGCGTCCTGCCGCGCCGAGCTTTCACAGCTGCGCGAATCGGCCGAGACGATCCGGCAGGTCATCCGCGGCACGCCATCGCCGGACCTCCGCGCCCGGACGCTCGACCTGATCGCGGCCGCCGATCGCGCGCGGGCCGCACGCTCGGGCGCCGAGGCACCGCAGCGACGGTTCTTGCTGCGCTCGCTCGTCCCGGCCGTGGCGCTGGGTGCGGCAGCCGCGGCGGTACTGGGCGGCGTGGTCGTGTGGCGCACGATGGACGCCCGCATCACCGCCGCCGACGGACAGATCGCGCAGCAGCGCAACGCCATCGCCGGCCTCGGCGCCGTGGCGGACTGGACCCTGCGCGTGGGCGCGGCCCCGGACGCCGCGCTGATCCGCCTGGCGCCGGCAGCGAACGGTGGGGGCTCGGGGACGGTCATCCTCTCCGCCGAGCGCGGAGAGCTGGTCATGGTGGCGAGCGGGCTGCCGGCGCCACCGCCGGGCTACGAGTACCGCTGCTGGATCGACCAGGGCAGCGGCCCGGAGCGCATCGGCAAGATGTACCGCGTCGGCCAGGTCGACTACTGGGGTGGCGCGGTCGAGCGGATCCGCGGCATCCAGGGACCGTTCACCCTGGGCGTGAGCCTGGCCAGCGAGGCAGGCGACGCCGGCGGCGACGCCGTGCTGCGCGGCAGCCAGTAGCCGCCCATCGCGCCTAGGCCAGAGTGACCACCTCCCGGTAGCGCGGCAGCGCGACCTCGAAGCCGATCTCACGGCGAATGCGTTCGGCGAAAGCGGAGGTCGCGTCCGGATCACCGTGCACCAGGAAGACACGCTTCGGCCCGCCATTCGAGGCCTGCGCGCCGCCGGCGGCGGCGAAGTGCGCAAGCCAGGCCGACAGCTCGTGCTCGTCGGCGTGGGCCGAGAAGCCGGAGATGGAGACGACGCGGCACTTCACCTCGAACTCCTGGTGGTCGATGCGGGCCGTCGTGCCGCCAGTCTGGAGGTGGCGGCCCAGTGTGCCTTCCGCCTGGTAGCCGATGAACAGGAGCGTGCAGGCCGGATCGGGGAGGAAGTCCTTCAGGTGATGCATGATCCGGCCACCGGTCAGCATGCCGGAGCTGGCGACGACCATCATCGGCCGCGGCTGGGTCCGGATCGCCTTCGACTGGTCGACGGTGTTGGTGTACTCCTCGCCGGGATAGACGAGCGGCGAGTCGCCTTCCCGCAGCAGCTCCGCGGTCTCGGCGTCGTACACCTCCGGGTGGCGCAGGTAGACGTCGCTGGCACGCGAGGCCATCGGCGAATCCAGGTACAGCGGCAGGTGGGGAATCCGCTGGTCGCGGAGCAGCTCGTCCAGCACCCAGACCAGCTCCTGGGTGCGGCCGATGGCGAACGAGGGCACCAGCAGCACGCCCTTGGAGTCGCCGACCGCCGTGATGGCCGTCACCAGCTGCTCGATCGCCTCGTCGTGCGGGGCGTGCTCGCGGTTGCCATACGTCGACTCGACGAGCACATAGTCGGCATGGCTGATGGGCGTGGGATCGGCCAGGATCGGCGTATCACCGCGGCCCAGGTCGCCGGAGAAGACGACGGTCGTGGTGGCGTCGCCATCGGACAGGCGGAGCTCGATGATCGCCGAGCCCAGGATGTGGCCGGCGTCGTGGAAGGTGGCATGGATGCCCGGCGCGACCTCGGCCACCTCGCCGTAGCGCACGTCGTGGAACTGGCGGACGGTCTGGTCGACGTCGCGCTCGTCGTAGAGCGCGGCCTGGGTCATGGTGGTGCCGCTCGGCTTGGCCTGACGCATCCGCTCCGGCAGGCCCTCGTCGTCGCGCGGTGGCGCAGCTTCGGCCTCCTCGCCCTCCACGCCGGCCTCCTCCTCCTGCAGCTCGGGTGAGTTGGAGGCCGCCTGGTCGGGATGCTTGCGGCGCCAGCGTTCCTCTGCTTCGGCCTGCAGCTTGGCGGCGTCGCGCAGCACGATCTCGGTGAGGTCGGCCGTGGCCGCGGTGGTAAAGATCGGCCCGTGGTAGCCCGCGCGGACCAGGGCCGGGATCCGACCGCAGTGGTCGAGATGCGCGTGGGTCAGCAGCAGGGCGTCGATGCTGCCGGCGTCGAACGCGAACGGCATCCGGTTGCGGCTGACTTCGTCCGGCGAGCCCTGGAACATGCCGCAGTCGACCAGCACCCGGCGCTCGCCGACGGTGACCAGGAACTGCGAGCCGGTGACGGTGCCCACGGCACCCAGGAACTGGATCTGGATTCCCATGGCGGCGGGAGTATGGCCGATGGCGCCGCGTATCATCAGGCGCCCATGCCCTTCCCGATTCCTCCTCCCATCGAGCCGATGCTGGCCAAGCCCACCCCCGAGCTGCCCGTCGGCGACGGGTGGCGCTACGAGCCGAAGTGGGACGGTTTCCGGGCCCTCGTCTTTCGCGACGGCCCGGAGGTCTACCTGCAATCCCGGGACCTGAAGCCCCTTGACCGATATTTCCCGGAGCTGCTGGAGCCGCTTCGCGCGGTGGGCAGTCCCGAGGCTCGCTTCGTACTGGACGGGGAGATCGTGATCGCGCGCGACGGCGCGCTCCAGTTCGAGTCGCTCCTGCTCCGCATCCATCCGGCGGCCTCCAGGGTGAAGATGCTGGCCGAGGAGACGCCGTCGTCGTTCGTTGCCTTCGACTGCCTCGCCACCGATGGGCAGGACCTCCGCGACGCGCCGCTGGACGACCGCCGCGCGGCGCTCGAGGCGCTGCTGGCCTCGCCGCCGGAGGGCGTGCTGCTCACCCCCGCCACGGCGGATCCCGCCGTCGCGCGGGAGTGGTTCGACGTGTTCGAGGGCGCCGGCCTGGACGGGGTGGTGGCCAAGCGCCACGATGGGCGTTACCTGCCCGGCAAGCGCGAGATGGCCAAGGTCAAGCACCAGCGCACTGCCGACTGCGTGGTGGCCGGCTTTCGATGGCACAAGAACGGGCCGGGCACGATGGTCGGCTCTCTGCTGCTCGGCCTCTGGAGCGACGCCGGACAGCTGCAGCACGTCGGCGTCACCTCGTCGTTCACCATGGACAAGCGCCGCGAGCTGGTGTCCTTCCTCGAGCCCTATCGGGCCAATGCGCTCGAGAACCATCCGTGGAAGGAGTGGAAGGAGTTCGAGGCGCAGTGGGAGGGCAAGCGCATGCCCGGCGCCGGCTCGCGCTGGAACCGGGGCAAGGACCTCTCCTGGGAGCCGCTGCGCCCCGAGCTGGTGTGCGAGGTCGCCTTCGACCATCTCCAGGGCGACCGCTTCCGGCACGGGACGACGTTCAGGCGCTGGCGCCCCGACAAGTCCCCGGCCGACTGCCGCTACGACCAGCTGGAGGAGACTCCGCCAGCCCTCCTGGCCGACCTCTTCGGCTGAGGTCGCTCATGGTCGAGATGAATCCGCCGCGCGGCTTCTACGCGGCGGACAGCCTGCATACCGAGATCTACGACGTGCTCGGGCCGAGCCTGGTGGCGGGTGCGCGCATCGGCGACGACGTCGCGTTCTACCGGAAGCTTGCCGCCGAAACGGGGGGCCCGATCCTTGACGTGGGGTGCGGCACTGGCCGGGTGGCCGTGGCGCTCGCGTCGGACGGTCACGAAGTGGTCGGTGTCGACCTGTCTGGGCCGATGCTTCGCCAGGCCGAAGCACGGCGAGCGGCGCTGCCGGACGACGTGGCGGCGCGCCTCTCCTTCCGCCAGGCGGACATGATGACGCTCGACCTCGGCCGCGACTTCGCCCTGGTGCTGACTCCTTCTCGGGTCTTCCAGTTCGCCCTCACCACTGACGCGCAGCGCCAGGCCCTGGCCGCGCTGCGATCCCACCTGCTGCCCCGGGGCCGGCTCGTCCTGGACCTGTTCGATCCACGGCTCGACTTCGTCGTGCCGAGCGACGACGTCACGCCGCGGGGAGGCGAGGTCGTTCATCCCACCAGCGGGAACCGCGTCAGGTGGGAGGTCGCTCGGCGGATGCCGGATCCGGCGCGGCAGCTCATCGTCGAGGACTGGACATTCAGGGAGCTCGACGCTGCCGGGGCGGTGCTGCGCAGCGACACCGAGCGGCTCACCCTGCGCTGGTCGCTGCGGAGCGAGATGCGGCTCCTCTTCGAGCTGACGCGCTTGGCGGTGATTGCCGAGTACGGCGATTTTTCGGGCGGTCCGCCCGCCTACGGCGGCGAGCAGGTCTGGATCCTGGCCAGCGCGGGTCGCTAGCGGACGCTCGGCGGCCCGCCGCCTTGACGCTGTGTCGATGCCCATTTCGAGCATGGGGCTTCCGGCCGTTAGACTCAACACATCTACCCCGACGCTGGAGGACCGCGCGTCCGTGACCCCTACCGATCCCAACGCCGCCATCAACGCCATCGCCGACCGCTTCTTCGAGGGCGTGCTCGAGCGCGACCCGATCTTCGCCACCATCCTGGGCGACAACCGCTGGGACGACCGCCTGCCGAACATCGGCGCGGAGGGCCGGGCGGAAGAGGAGCGGGTGTATCGGGCCCTGCTGGAGGAGGTCGAGGCGGTTTCAGCGGACGGCCTGGAGCCAGAGCAGGTCATCACCCGCGACATGCTGCTGCTGGTGGCCCGCAACCAGCTCGAGGCGCAGGAGCGGAAGCTCTACCAGATGGCCATCAACCACATCAGCGGCGTGCAGCTGATGCCGGTGATGGTGGCGCAGTACCAGATCGCCGATTCGCCGGAGGCGCTGGAGAAGCTGCTGGCTCGTTTCGCCGCTTATCCCACCGCGGTGGAGCAGTACATCGAAACCCTGAACGAAGGCCTGGCCGATGGGCGCACCGGGGCGTCGGTGCCGGTCCGCAAGCAGATCGAGCAGATCGAGCGCCTGCAGGGGACGCCCACCGAAGGGTTCCCGGCGGTGACCCTGGCGCACGTGGCGGACGACGACGCCCGCGCGCGGGTGGCGGCCGCCGTGGACGAGCACGTCAAGCCGGCGCTGCAGAGGCTGCGGGACTTCCTCGCCGACGAGTACGAGCCCCACGCCCAGCCGGAGCCCGGCCTGGGCCACGTGCCGGACGGTCAGGATCTGTATCGGCTCGCCATCCGCATGCAGACCACGGTGGCGACCACCGCCGAGGAGGTCCATGCCTTTGGCCTGGAGGACCTGCGCCGGATCGAGGCCGAGATGGACGAGATCGCGCATCGGCTGGGGCACGAGGATCGGCATGCGCTGAAGGCGGCGCTGGGGACGGACCCGACCAACCACACCGACGCGCGGCAGGCGATCGTGGACCTCGCAAAGAGCCAGACGGAGCGCGCCTACGCCGAAGCGCCGAAGTACTTCGGGCGGCTGCCTTCCGCCAACTGCATCGTGGTGCCGGTGGAGGCGTACCGCGAGCGGGAGACACCCCCCGCCTTCTACATGCAGCCCTCGCTCGATGGCTCGCGGCAGGGCCAGTACTACATCAACACCTACCAGCCCGAGGAGCGGCAGCTCCACAAGATCGCCGCCATCACCTTCCACGAGGCGACGCCCGGGCACCACTTCCAGATCGCCATCGAGATGGAGCTCGGCGGACTGCCACGCTTCCGGACTCTCGGCGGCCGGATGGCGGGCGTGGCCTATGTCGAGGGCTGGGGCCTGTACTGCGAGCGCCTGGCCGATGAGATGGGCCTCTACCTGGACGACCGCGAGCGACTGGGCATGCTGGACGCGCAGGCGTTCCGTGCGTCGCGGCTCGTGGTGGATTCCGGGCTGCATGCCATGGGCTGGGATCGCGAGCAGGCCATCGCGTTCATGCACGAGCGGGGCACGCTGCCGATGGTCGACGCCGAGATCGAGGTGGACCGCTACACGGTCTGGCCCGGCCAGGCCCTGGCCTACAAGATGGGGCAGCGCGAGATCGAGCGAGCGCGGCGTGAGGTGTCGGAGAAGATGGGCGAGCGCTTCGACCTGCGCGCATTCCATGACGAGGTGCTGGGCCACGGGTCGCTGCCGCTCGCGACGCTGCGCCGGGAGATTCCGAACTGGGTCGAGGCGGCCGTCTCGGCGCGCGAGGGCGAGGGAGCCGGCACCCGCTGAGCGGTCACGTCTGGACCGGGCCGATGCGCGCGCCCGAGCGCATCACGCTTGCGGGCCGCCATGTCCGCCTGGAGCCGATGGAGGAGCGCCACCGCGACGACCTCCTGGCGGCGGCTGCCCAGGCTCCCGAGACCTTCCGCTACCTGTTCGTCGACCTGTCGGTCGGGGAGCCGGCCTGGGCACGCTACTACGCCGACGCGATGAAGCCGGAGTACGTCTCGTGGGCGACGGTGGATGCGGCGACCGGCCGCGCGGTGGGCTCCACCCGCTTCCTGGACATCGCGCCCGAGCACGGCCGGCTGGAGATCGGCTGGACCTGGATCGCGCCGTCGCACCAGCGCACCGTCGTCAACACCGAGGCGAAGCTGCTGCAGCTGGGCTACGCCTTCGACGAGCTGGGCGCGAACCGCGTGGCGCTCAAGACCGACCTGCGCAACGAGCGGTCGCAGGCCGCGATCGCCCGCATCGGCGGCGTGCGCGAAGGGGTGCTGCGCGAGCAGTTCCGCATGCCCGATGGCTACATGCGCAGCAGCGTCTACTTCTCGATTTTGGCCGCCGAATGGCCGGCGGTGAAGGCACGCCTGGAAGCTCGGCTGGCCGGGTGACGCTGCGCGTCAGCTGGGCGCAGGCGCTCGCGTGGCGGATGCGCCGCCACTTCCTGGAGCCAGCGGTCGACGTGACGCCGGCCGAGGTCGTGCGCCGCCTGTGCGGGGTGCAGGCCCAGGTCGCCTCGTCGGCCGAGCTGGCCATCCGGCTGCGGCAGGGCCGCTCATCGCCCGGCGAGGTGGCCGCGGCCCTGGCGAGCGGCGAGCTGATCAAGACCTGGGCGATGCGCGGCACGCTCCACTACCTGACCCCAGAGGAGGCGGGGATCTACCTCTCGCTGCTGGCCGCCGGCCGTTCGTGGGAAGTCCCCAGCTGGCAGAAGTACTTCGGCATGCGGCCGGGGGACTACGATGAGATGCGGCTGGTGGCGCGCGATGCGCTGGACGGTCGCGCGCTGACCCGTGAGGAGCTCGCGGCGGAGATGGTGAAGCGGCCGCGGCTGCGCCACATCGGGACCGAGATGGCATCGGGCTGGGGGACGCTCCTGAAGCCGCTGGCGTGGCAGGGCGACCTCTGCTTCGGTCCGTCGCGTGGCAACCGGGTGACGTTCGTCCGCCCGGACCAGGCCTCGAGCCGATGGGCCGGCATCCCCGACGCCGACGCGGCCGCGCCGCGCGCCATCATGGCCTACCTCGGAGCCTATGGCCCCGCGACGGTTGATGGCTTCGGCCGATTCATCTCCCGCGGTCGCGTGGCGAAACGCTCGCTGCGCGCCTGGTTCGCCGCGCTCGGGTCCCGGGTCGTGGAGGTGGACGTCGACGGCGAGGCCACGTTGCTCCTGGCTGAGCACGCCGAGGAGCTGGCGGCGACGCGACCGTCGCAGGAGCTCCGGCTGCTGGGCGGCTTCGACGGGTGGGTGCTGGGGCCTGGAACCGAGGACACGCACATCATTCCGTCGCCGCACCGGCGCGCGGTCAGCAGGCAGAGTGGGTGGATCGCGCCAGTCGTCGTGCTTGGCGGCGTCGTGGCCGGGACCTGGGAGCTGGCTGGCGACGTGGTCCGCATCGGCTGGTTCAGCGGACGGCGGCGGCCCGCCCGCGCGACCCTCGCCGCCGGGGTGGCGCGGCTGAGGGCGATCCTGGGCCGCGAGCTGGACATGGAGGTCGCTAGCATTCCGGCATGAGCAAGGGCCGGCTCGAGGCCTTCAGCGATGGCGTGATCGCCATCATCATCACGATCATGGTGCTCGAGCTGCGCCCACCCGAGGGCGTAGAGCTTGCCGACCTGTCGCAGCTCGGCCCCACCTTCGCCATCTACGCGCTCAGCTTCGCGCTGCTCGGCACCTACTGGGCCAATCACCATCACCTCTTCCACACCGCGCACGTGGTGAACGGAGTGGTGCTGTGGGCGAACCTCCACCTGCTCTTCTGGCTCTCGCTCTTCCCGCTCGGGACGGCCTGGGTCGGCGACTCCGGCTTCGCGCCCGTGCCGGTCGCCGCCTACGGCGCCCTGATGCTGCTCGCCGCCATCGCCTACTACGGCGTGGTGCGCGCGCTGATCGCCTGCCCTGGCCAGCCCGGCACGCTGGCAGCGGCCGTCGGGCGCGACGTCAAGGGCAAGGTGTCGCCCGTCCTGTTCGCGGCCGCCATTCCGCTAGCGCTCGTCGCGCCGTGGGCTTCATTGGCCGTCTACGCCTTCGTGGTGGTGCTGTGGATCGTGCCGGACCGGCGCCTGGAGCGTGCGACCGACGGTCGCCAGCCCGGCTAGGGGCGCCACTCCTGCGACAGGTCGTAGTCCGGGTCCGGTTTCTCCTCCGGGGGACGGTCGCCCTCGGGGACGTGCCGCAGGTTCAACCGCACCCGGTACCACAGCGACGAGCGTCCGCGCATGCCGTCCACCAGCACGTCGTCCTCGGCGAGGTGCTTGGCCGCGGCCGGGTGGCGCCGCTTCCAGCGTTCGAGGCCGTCGAGCGCATCCGCCTTCTTCTTGGCCTGGCTGATCACGACCAGCGGCTGTGACGAGCGGCGGCGCCCGGTGGGCGGAACCGAGCCGTCGCCGCGGCGTGCCGGCGAGGGCGGCATGGCCTGTGGCTGGTCGCCCGCGCGCGCACCGGGTGCCGCGCCCTCCGGCCACGGCATGCGGCGCTTCGAGGGCTGCACCCGCGGCGGCTCACCCGGCTGCTTGACGTAGTTCGGTGGCCAGGGTGCGTCGCCCAGGCCTGACGCCTCGTCCCGCGCGGCCAGGTCCAGGAGGGCCTCCAGGGAGCCCACCGCCCCGTCGATGCCCGCACCCACGTCGCCGAGCCGCGCATAGCGGTCGGGCACGGTCCGCAGGGTGAAGTCGTCGAGCTCGGCGTCTGGCACCTCGTCCCAGGTCATCGGCGCGGAGACGGTCGCGGCCGGCAGCGGCCGCACCGAGTAGGCCGACGCCACCGTCCGGTCCTTGGCGTTCTGGTTGTAGTCGATGAACACGCCGTGGCGCTCCTCCTTCCACCACTTCGAGGTGGCGATGGACGGCGCCCGGCGCTCGACCTCGCGGGCCATGGCCAGCGCCGCGCGGCGGACTTCGCTGAATCCCCAGCGCCGCTCGATCCGCGCGTAGACGTGGATGCCGCGCGACCCCGAGGTCTTGGGGAAGGCCGTCAGCCCGTGGTCGGCGAAGACGTCGCGGACCACCAGCGCGACGCTGCGCACGTCGGCCCAGGGCACGCCCGGACCCGGGTCGAGGTCGGCGCGGATCTCGTCGGGGTGCTCGAGGTCGTCGGCCCGGACCGGGTGCGGGTTGAGGTCGACGCAGCCCAGGTTCACGACCCAGGCCAGCGCTGCCCGGTTGGTGACGACGACCTCGTCGGCGGTGCGCCCCGACGGGAAAAACAGCTCCACGGTGGAGACGAAATCCGGGACCGACTTCGGCGCCCGCTTCTGGAAGAACGCCTCGCCGGTGATCCCGTCGACGAAGCGCTTCAGCGCCATCGGCCGATTGAAGACGCCGAGCAGGGCGCCATCGGCCACGGCCAGGTAGTAGTCGACCAGCTCGCGCTTGGTGATGCCGGCCTCGGGGAAGTACAGCTTGTTCGGGTTCGAGATCGTCACCTCGAAGCCGTCAAGCTCCAGCTGGACCGATGGGTCCTTCGGCATCGGATCAGCCTACCCTGTCCGGGCACACCATTTGCGGAGGCGGCCCGGCATGGTGGATCGGCTCAAGCGCCTCGCATCCTCGGTCGACACGTGGTTGCAGCGGCACCGCTGGACGCGCGTCCTCCGGCGCGCCGCCATCGGCTTCGTCCAGCACGGCTCGCTCCAGTACGCCGGCAGCATGGCCTACTTCTCGATCCTCTCCGTCTTCCAGCTCCTGGTGCTGGGCATCGTGGTGCTCAGCTACTTCGTGGGTCAGGGCCAGGCGCGCCAGTTCGTGATCGACCAGGTGCGCGCCGGATCGCCGCTGGATGCAAACACCATCGGCGGAGTGATCGATGCCGTGATCGCCGCGCGCGCCGGCATCAGCGTCTTCGGCGTGATCTTCCTGGCCTGGGGAGCGCTCGGCATCTTCTCGGCCATCACCCAGGGGGTGGGCCGCGCGTTTGCGGCCACTGATCCGCGCCCGTTCTGGCAGGACAAGCTCATCGGCCTGGTGCTGATGCTGATCACCGGCGTGCTGGGCATCGCATCGGTGGCCATCGGCATCCTGACCGGGATTCTGCAATCGGCCACCCAGGACGTGCTGCGGGCGGTGCCCGGTGGCTACCTGGCGCTCACCGCCATCGGCTTCGTGACGCCGATCCTCCTGATCTTCGTCGCCTTCCTGGTCCTCTACCGCCTGGTGCCGAACCGGCAGGTCACGTGGCGCGAGGCGCTGCCCGGCGCGATTGCCGCGACCGTCTTCTGGACCGTCCTGCGCATCGGCTTCACCTACTACGCGACGAACATCGCCAAGTACGACACCGCCTTCGGGCCGATCTCCGCCACCATCTCGCTGCTCGTCTTCCTCTACTTCGCCAGCGTGGTCGTGCTCCTGGGCGCCGAGGTGGCACGCGCCGACCTCCTGGAGGACGTCGGCCCGGAGCAGGCGCAGGTCCCCGTGCCGATGGGCCCGGTGGTGAGCGTGACAGCCGCCGCGCGTCCCGCCGCCGCGCCGCCCGAGCAGCGGGTCCCGGCCTGGGCACTGGCGGTCGGCAGTGCCGTGGCGGCGCTCGTGGTGCGCATCCTGGCCGGCCGGCGCGCGCCGCGCGACTGAGGGCGCTGCTTCCCGTCGCTGAAGCACGCCGGGAGCGCGATCGGGCGCGAAAGAGTAGTACGGTGTAGTACATTCGACCCCGTCACGCGGCCGAAGTGCCCGGCTAGCATGGCAAATCGAGCACGTCGGGAGGCGGCTGGGCACGATGGAACACTCCTTGATGAGCGCCGCATGAGGGCACGATCTCGACTGGCCGTCATGCTGATGGCGCTGCTGACGGTCGGGATGATGGTCATCGGCAGCGACCCGCAGCACCGGGCCCTGGCCGCGGATCCCGTCTCACAGGCAAAGGCTGAACGGGCCTCGATCGAGGCCGAGCTGGCTGCGCAGCGCGCCAAGCTCGACGAGCTGCGGGCCACCTCCGCCACGCTGTCGCGCCAGCTGGACGCCGCCCAGCATGAGCTCGAAAACGCCACCGCCCAGTACGAGCGGGTGGTCGGGCTGCTGCAGGCCGTGCGCGCCGACATCGCCGACATCACCGTCCGGCTGCAGGACCTGCGCGCGCGCATCGCCCGCATGGACCATCGACTGTGGGTCGTCTCGCAGGAGGTTGCGGCCCAGACCTCGGAGCTCCAGGCGCGGGAGGCGCTGCTGCAGGACCACCTCCGCTCGGCGTACGAGCAGAGCCAGACCTCGCTGCTCGAGATCATCCTCAACGCCCCGAACCTGGACGAGGCGACCAACCAGGTTGGCTACCTGCTGACCGTGTCGGACCAGGACAAGGCGCTGGCCGCCGAGATCCGGGCGCTGCGCGAGGAGCTGCTCGTCAAGCAGCAGACCCTGAGTGAGGGTCGCGCTGCGCTGCGCGAGGCGCGAATCGCCGCCTCGGCCGAGCGCCGCCACCTGGTCGTGCGCAAGGCGCAGCTGCAGGACCTGGAGGCGCGCGCCGCGAAGCTCAAGGCGGCGGCCGAGAAGCAGCGCGCGGCGCAGGAGGCGGCGCTGAATGCCGCGCTGAAGGCCAAGGGCAACGTCAAGCAGCAGATCGCCGACAACGAGCGCGCCTTCGAGCAGGCGAACCAGCTCGTACACCGCCTGGTCGCGGAGCAGAATGCCATCGAGCAGGCCCGCCGCCTGGCGGAGGAAGCGGCGCGGCGGCAGGCCAAGCAGCTCTCGGCGCTCGGTTTCCGCTGGCCGGAGATCGGCGCGCGGGTCACCCAGGAATGGGGCCCCACCAGCTTCACCATGGAGCCGGCCTACACGTATCGTGGCGTCTACTACCCGCACTTCCACGGCGGGCTTGACATGGTCGCCGGCTGCGGTTCGCCGATCCTGGCCGCCAAGGCGGGCGTGGTGGTCGCCTCCGGGCAGCCGCTGTGGCCGTACGACCCGGGCTACGGCGTGGTCATCGATCACGGCGGCGGGATCCAGACCTGGTACTGGCACATCACCACCCAGATCGTGGTGCGCCCTGGCCAGGTGGTGAACACCGGCCAGCTCATCGGCTACGAGGGAACCACCGGCTTTTCGACCGGCTGCCACCTGCACTTCGCCACCAACGTGAACGGCGTCTGGGAGAACCCGCGGGCCTACCTGCCCTAGGCGCGACGCGGCAGCGCCCGGCCGTTATGCGGTGATGGCCGTCTCCGCGACGCGCACCGCCGGCCGATACAGCTCGTCCACGTACTCGATCAGCATCCGCGCGGTGCTGAACTGCCAGATCGACGCCACCACGGCCGCCCGCATGGTCTCGAGCCAGGCGTGCGGCACGTCCTCGTCGTCCCGGTCGAAGAAGCGCGGCACGATCTCATCCTCCAGCAGCCGGTAGAGCGACTCGGCATCGGCGGCGTCCTGCGCCTCCTCGTCGCCCGTCGGCTCGCGCTGGCCGATGGCCCAGCCGTTGTGGCCGTTGTATCCCTCGTCCCACCAGCCATCCAGGATGCTGACGCTGGGCACCGCGTTCATGGCCGCCTTCATGCCGGAGGTGCCCGACGCTTCGAGCGGCCGGCGCGGGTTGTTGAGCCAGATGTCCACCCCGGCAACCAGGAAGCGGGCGATGCGGATGTCGTAATCCTCGACGATGAACACCCGATTGCGCAGCCGGTCGGAGCGGGACAGCTCGAAGATGCGCTGGATGACGCGCTGGCCGGGGCGGTCGGCGGGGTGCGCCTTGCCGGCCATCACGATCTGCACCGGTCGCTCGGCGTGTGAGAGCAGCCGGGCCAGGCGGTCCTCGTCGCGGAACAGCAGGTCGGCGCGCGTGTAGGTCGCGAAGCGCCTGGCAAAGCCGATGGTCATGGCCTTCGGGTTCAGCGCGTGCTCGACCTCGCGCAGCTGGTCGGGTGACTCGCCATGACGCGCGAACTGGCGTGCCAGCCGGCTGGCGATGAAGTCGGTCAGCTCCCGCTTCTGCTGCATGTGGCCCGCCCACAGGTCGTCATCGGCAATCGCCGCCACGCCGTGGAGGCCGTCCGGCGAGGCATGGTCCGCAGCCAGGAAGGTGCCCAGGGCGCGCTCGTAGAGACGCCGGATCGGCCGCCCCAGCCAGGTGGCGACGTGCACGCCGTTGGTGATGGCGGTGATCGGGTGGCCGGCAACCTCCGCCCAGGTGGCGGTGGCCGTCTCCGCGTGGAGCCGGCTGACGGCGTTCGCTCCGCTGGCGTGCCGCAGCACGAAGGCGGTCATGTCGAACGGTGCGTTCGGATCGTCGGTGCGGCCCCGGCCCAGCTCCAGCAGCTCGTCGGCCGGCATGCCGGTGGCATCGAGCCACGGCGCCAGGTTCTTGACCAGCAGGCCACGGTCGAATGTTTCGTTGCCGGCGGGCACCGGTGTGTGGATGGTGAACACGGCATTGCGGCCGACCTGCCGCAGGGCCTCCTCGGCGGCCAGGCCCGTCTCCCGGTCCAGCAGCTGGCGAGCGCGCTCGAGGAGGAGGAACGCCGAATGACCCTCGTTGAGATGCCAGACCGACGGCTCGATGCCCAGCGCGTCCAGTGCTCGCACACCGCCGATGCCCAGGATCAGCTCCTGGCACAGGCGCATCTCCCGCCCGCGGACGTAGAGGATGTGAGTGATCGGCCGATCCGGGCCGGCATTGGCGGGCAGGTCGGTGTCCAGCAGGAGCACCGGCACCCGGCCCACCTGCGCCACCCAGACGGCGGCGTGCACCTGGCGATCATTGAAATCGACGCTGACCTGGAGGGCGGAGCCGCTCGGGCCGCGCGCCCGCCGCAGCGGCAGCATACCGGGATCGATGTCCGGCTGGGCGTGCTCCTGGTGCCCATCGGCGTCGATCTGCTGGCGGAAGTACCCTCGCCGATATAGGAGGCCCACGCCCACGAACGGGATGGCCGCATCCGAGGCCGACTTGCAGTGATCGCCGGCCAGGATGCCCAGGCCGCCCGAGTAGATCTGCATCGACTCGTGGAAGCCGTATTCGGCGCAGAAATAGGCGACGGGCCCCGGCAGGGCCCGTTCGGGAGTTTCGGCAACCTGGCGCTGGTACCACGAGTCGTTGCCGTTGGCCATGTAGCGATGGAACTCGTCCAGCAGCCGGCTGGCGTCGACGAGAAAGTCCTCGTCGGCCGCGACCTCTTCCCACCGAGCCGCGTGCATGCCGTTCAGCACCGCGATCGGGTTGCGGTGGCGGGCCCAGGCGGCAGGGTCGAGCCGCGAGAACAGGGCGCCGGCACGCGGCGTCCAGCTCCACCACAGGTTGTAGGCCAGCTCGTCCAGCCCTTCCAGGCCGGGTGGCAGGTTGAAATCGGCTCCGGGCAGCGTCGGCAGACGAACCGATGTGCCCACTGGGCGGCTCATGGACCTTCGATGCTACCGGATGCCTTCGCTCCGGAATGACATCTGCCTGCAGGCGTCGCGGCCGGTCAACGCCGATTGGGCATCTCGACAGGGCGTATTACCCTATCGGCCCCGTGATGGATGGCTACTCGGTCAAGGATGCGGCGCTTGTCCTCGGAATCCCGGAGCGCCGGGTGTGGGAGCTCATCGCTCGCGGCGTGCTCGCCAGCTCGCGCGAGGGTCCCGATGGCATGCGCGTGTTCCTGCAGCCGCGCGTCGCGCCGGTGGACGCTGGCGGCGCTGATCCGCGCCGCTACCGAGCCGATGAACCCGAGACGCCTCCTCGCCAGAACGGCAACGGTGGCTCGCATGAGATGAGCCCGTTCCGAGAGCTCCTGACCGAGTTTCGCAGCCTGACCGAACGCTATGGCCAGGCCCTGCTGGCGCTGGGTGAGGCACGCGGTGAGGTCGCGTCGCTGCGCAGCCGGGTCGAGCTGCTCGAGGCCCGGATGGACCTGCGTCTGCCGGGCACACGCCCCGCGTCCACGGTGGCCTGGGAGATCCCGGCCTATCCCCCGGGCGAGCCGCCGGGCGAGGGAGCAGCACCGGCCGACGAAGCGCCCCCTGCGGCAGCCGCCGAAGCGCCTGCCGCGGAGCCCCAGGGCGAACCCGAGCTGGATTCCGGCGAAGAGCCGGAAGCCAGCGTCGCGCCCGAGGTGGAGGTGCTGGCCTCGGCGGCGGCGGACGTCGGCGCTGCAGAGGAAACGGCGCCGGAAGCCACCACTGTGGCGGAGGACGCGGGTCCCCCCGATTCCGCGACCGCGGAGCCCTCCGCAGCGCGCCAGCGACGGGCGGAGTCGCGGCGTCGGAAGATCAAGGGCGGCCGTTCGGCGCTGGCCGGGATCGCGGAGGCCCTGGCCCGTGCCGAGGACCCCACCCTCGCCGAGCTACCCGGCGCCGAGGAGGCGGCCGAGGCGCTTGCGGCCCTCCAGCGCGAGACGGACATGGGCCGCGAAGCGGTCGGTGAAGAGGCTTCGGTGGCCGAAGCCGCCACATCGGACCAACCAGCCGCCCCGGAGGAGATGCCGTTCGAGCCCCAGCCATCGGCATCCGAAGCCAGGTTCGAGGCAGTGACCGGCCAGGAGCCGGGCCAATCCGAGGAGCCAGCTGAGCTGGACGAGCCGGAGCTCTACGCGACGGTTTCGATGCCGGCCATCAGCGTTCCCGCCGCCGGGCTGGTGGCGGATGAGGAAGGAGCTTCTGGGCTGCCCGAGGAGGAGCCGATCGTCGAAACGGAGGTCATGGAGGTGTCCTTCGAGGCAGCGGCTGAGCCCGAGAAAGCCGCGCCCGCCGTCGAGCCGGTTGCGGAAGAGCCCCTGCCACCAGAACCGCCGCACGAGCTGGTGGCGGCGCCGGGCTCCCCATATTCGACCGCAGTCATCGAGCCAGACTGGTTCGCGGACGGTGACTTCACCTGGCTCGAAGCGGCGCAGGCCGAGGCTCGCGACCAGCCGGCCACGACCGAGGCCGAGCCGATGGCGGAGGCGGAGCCGATGGCCGAATCGGCGGCAGAACCCGAGCCGACCCCTGAACCGGCCGAGCCGATGGCGCGGGCGGAGCGGATGCCGGAGGCGGAGCCGATGGCGGAAGCGGCAGCAGAACCCGAGCCGATCCCTGAGCCGGCCGAGCCGATGGCGGACGCGGAGCCGATGCCGGAGGCGGAGCCGATGGTCGAGCCCAGCGCAACCGGTACCGCCGCCCCCGCGCAGGAAGACTTCGAGCCAACGGCGCACGACGAGCTGCGGGCCGAGCAGGAGGCGCGGGCAGCGATCCAGGACGCCTTCACGGAGCCCGCCGAACCCGAGCCGACAGCGTCCACGCCAGTGGCCTTCGATACGACCGCCGCGGAGGCGACCGACGAGCTTGCCGCCGAGCCGGTGGCCGATGCAGCCGCCGAGCCAGGCGAAGAGGCAGCCGCCGAGCATGCCGAAGAGGCAGCCGCCGAGCCAGGCGAAGAGGCAGCCGCCGAGCCAGCCGAAGAGGCAGCCGCCGAGGCGCCGCAGCAGGCGATCCAGGACGCCTTCAGTGAGCCTGGCCCATCGGTTCCCGGAGCGCCGATCGATGACGCAGCTGCGGTCCGTGCGGACGTTGTGGAGTATGCCGAAGCGCCGAGCGAGCTCGGTGAGCAGGAGGCTGATGCTCCGGGAGCCGCCATCGAGGAGTCGACCGCCAGTAGCGAACCGCCGCCGGACGAAGCCGCGAGAGCGGAGATCTATCAGCCGGCCGACGCGGTCGATCAAGGCGCGCTGGCACCCGTCGAGACCACCGAGGACGGTGCGCCCGAGCCGATGGCGTCCTCGGCAGGGGAGCCTGGCGGCGCAGCCACTGCCGCGGCACCAGCCGCTCCGCGTCAGCGCGGCGAGGAAGAGCTGATGTGGCTCGGTGACGAGTTCGAGGAGGCGGGCCTCGAGATCGCGACGCGGGGTTGGCGGAGCGCGGATGCCCCCGCCAGGGCGCCAGAGAGGCCGGTCCTCGAGCTCTCGGATGCCGAGCTGGCGCAGCTCGCCGCGGACGAGGGCTGGGATGCCGCCGAGGTGGAGGCGATTCGCAGCCTGCTCGGCCGGCCGAACGCCGCCGCACCCTCGCCTGCTGTTGCAGAGCGCCCGGTTGCCGGGCCACCGCCGGCGCCAGGTGTGGCAGGCAGCCAGTCACCGGCTCCCGCGGAAGGTGCCCCGCCGATGCCACCACGGCGCCATTCGATGTCGTCCATGAGCGATCCGCAGTGGCTCAAGGGGCGGCGCGGCCCCGCGGCCACGGCCTATCGTCGCTTGCGCAGGCTCTTCCCGGGCTGATCCGGGATATCGGCCCGCGCCGGCTCAGCCTGCCGCCGCCGCGGCAAGCTCCGGGAGCTCGTCGCGCAGCGCCTTCAGGTCGTCGTCCTCGAGCGAGAACTCGCCGAGGTCCGGACGCTTGGCGAAGGCCACCCGCAGCAGGGAGCGGGCCTCTTCCAGCCGGCCGGCCAGTGCGTGGTAGCAGGCGAGGTTGTACAGCGCCGTACCGCGGTCGAGGTCGGGCAGCTCCATCGCGCGCAGGCCATCTTCCAGGTCAGCCGCGAAGCGCTCGACCCGGGCCGTGTCGAGCGGCACGCCCGCGTCCTGCAGCCAGGCGAAGTGCGGCAGGGCATGGAATGGCCCGTTCCCGAACGTCGTGGCCAGCAGCTGGCTGAAGTCGGCAATCGCGTCAGGATGCGAGTCCGAGACCTCGCGCACCAGTCGCTCGCTGACCTCATCGGCCTCCTGGACGATCGCGTCCCAGCTCCAGTCTGCGCGTGCAGCACGAAAGGCCGCGTTGATCTCATCGGTCTCACCCGGCGGACCGGGGTCCGGCTCCCGGCCCTGGCGGGCGGCTTTCAGCCGGTTGGCCTGGCGCGCCTTCCACGCCGTGAGATGTGCCTGGAAGTCCTTCGGCGTCCAGTCGCCTGGGCGGATGGGTGTTTCCCGGACCGCCGGGTCAAGCGCGCCGAACACGTCGATCTCCGCCTCTCGCGTCAGGCGCAGCAGGTCGGCGAGACCGTTGATCAGGTTCGTCATTGCCGTCTCCTCAGATCAGGGGCCCGGCCCCAGGTGGTAGCCCAGCCGCCTGGGCAACGCCGTGAGCTGGCGCAGCCACCACGGCGCCTGGCGTCCGGCGAGCTCCTGCGTTTCCCGCCGGACGATGGCCGCGCGCAGCACGCGAGCGCCAATGTACCGGAACGGTTCCGGGGGCAGCCGAGCTGGTGGCGGCCCAACAGGGCCAAGCCTGGTCACCGGCTCGTCGGAGCCGAGCGCCAGTGCCGCCAGGATGCGCCCCGCCAGGTGGGACGGCGCCACGCCATTGCCGGAGAAGCCCACCGCGTAGTACACGGGCCAGTCACGGACCGCGCCGATGCGGGGCAGGTGGTCGCCGGCGACGTCGATGGGTCCGCCCCAGGCATCGGTCAGGCGAAGCTCGCGAAGCGTCGGAAACAGGGTCCGGAAGGCGCCTGCGGCACGCCTGGCTGACCCGATGTCGTCGGTGAAGACGGAGCCGATGCGTCCGTCGTAGCCCGGCAGCCCGCCTCCGGACCCAATGGCGATGCGCCGGTCGCGCGTCACGTGGAAGTACTCGACGTTGAATCGTGCCGTGTAGATCGACTCGCCGCCGGTCCAGCCCAGCCCGGACAGCTGCACCTCCGACAGCGGTTCGCTGCGCACCATGTAGCTCCCCCAGGCGAGGGCCGCCCGGCGCAGCGGAGGCCAACCGATCGACCACGCGTTCGCCGCCAGCACCACCTGCCGTGCTCGAACCCGGTGGGTGCCGGCCGCGCTTGCCGCCGTCAGGCGGACCGCGGCCCCGTCGCGATGGAACCCCGGCTCGACGCGGGTGCCCTCGTGGATCTGGACGCCGCGCTGCAGGGCCACCCGCCGGAGGCCACGGGCCAGCATGGCTGGCTGCACCGTCGCGCCGTCGCGCATCAGCGCTCCGCCCCGGAACTCGGGTGAGCGGCAACGGGCCGCCACCTGCGCCGGGGTGAGCGCGACGAGCTCGTCGCCAACGCCAAGCTCGCTGGCCACGCGCACCGAGCCGAGCGGCCGATCGTCGTGGAGCGACGTCGTCGACACCACCAGCATGCCCTGCCCTCGGTAATGGGCATCCACGTCGTTGGCAGCGCACCATGCACCGATCTCGCGCACCGACCGCGACACCTCGCGGGCTGCTTCCAGCGCGCGTTCGGGCCCGTATAGCGCGACCAGCGTGTCGAGCTCGTCCCACCAGGCGTTCACGAAGCCGCCATTGCGGCCGGAGGGGCCTCCGCCGCAGATGTCCTGCTCCAGCAGCACGATGCCCAGGTCCGGCGCCCGCTCGCGCAGCTGCAGCGCGGTCCACAGGCCGGTGTAACCGCCGCCCACGATGGCGACGTCAGCCTCCACCGCGGCACCGGGCGGGCGGAGCGGCTCCGGATCGCCCTCCGCGGCCAGCGCCTCACGCAGCCACGGGCTGCGCTGCCCGCGGCCGGGTCGCAGCTCCAGGTCGGCTCTCGTCAGCACGTCATCCATGTCCGTTCGCAGATTGTGCGTCGCCGGCTCTTCTGGCGGCCATCAAGGGCCATGCGCAGGAGGCCGTCCTGCTGAGCTCGACCGCAATGGCTTGACGTCGAACAATTCCTCGACATAGAATCGTTCGCGTGACGCGAACTATTAACGAAACGCGAACCACCGGCCAGGAGAGTGGCACGGCCCGGGCGCTGCTCGACGAGCTGACGGAGCTCGTCGTCGGCGAGCGGACCGCCTACATGACCCATGCCCACCAGCGCTCGCTGAGCCTGGCGCACATGTTCCTGATGGCCAAGATCCATGCGCACGGGCCCATGCCCATGACCCGGGTGGCGGAGCTCATCGGCTCCGGCCTGCCCACGGCGACGGGCCTGATCAACCGCATGGAGGAGCGCGGTCTCGTGCGCCGCGACCATGACACGCGTGATCGCCGCGTGGTGCTCGTCAGCCTGACCGATCGGGGTGCGGCCGACATCGCCGCACTGAACGACGCGCGGCGGCAGCGGCTGTGCGCGGCGATCGAGCAGCTCTCCGGCAAGGACCAGGCAGTCCTGCTGACCGGGATCCGCGCCCTGCGCGTCGCCTTCCAGCATCTCAACGAAGGAGATTCCACCCCGTGACGTCCACGTCAGCCACCGAGGCGATGCCCCTCAACCAGGCGCCGGTGAAGGTCGAGTCGCGCGCGCGCTTCGAGATCCTCGGCGCGGTGATGCTCGCCCTGTTTCTTTCCGCCCTCGACCAGACGATCGTGGGCCCCATCCTGCCGCGGATCGTCAGCGACCTCAACGGCATCGATTACTACACCTGGGTGGTCACCGCCTACCTCCTGACCAGCACCGTGACGGTGCCGATCTACGGCAAGCTGTCGGACCTCTTCGGGCGCAAGCCGATGCTGATGGTCGGCATCGGGCTCTTCCTGGTCGGCTCGATGCTGTCGGGCCTCTCGCAGACCATGTGGCAGCTGGTCATGTTCCGGGCCATCCAGGGTCTCGGCGCCGGCGCGCTCTTCCCCATCAGCCTCGCCGTCATCGGTGACCTGTTCACGCCCCGCGAGCGAGGCCGATACCAGGGTCTGTTCGGCGCCGTCTTCGGCATTGCCTTCCTGGTGGGCCCGTTCCTGGGTGGCACCATCACCGACCACTGGTCATGGCACTGGGTGTTCTACGTCAATCTGCCCATCGGCCTGATCGCGCTGGCCGTCATCTGGCATCTGCTGCCGACGGTGCGTCGCCCGAACGCCACCCGCAACATCGACTACGCGGGCGTGCTCACCTTCGCCGCCGGCGTGGTCCCGATCCTCGTCGGCCTGACCAACGCGCAGAACGGCGATTGGGGTTCAGCCGGCGTATGGGGCCTCCTCCTGGTCGGCATCGCCTTCCTGGCGGTCTTCGTCTGGGTCGAGTCCCGGGCCAAGGAGCCGATGATTCCGCTCCACCTGTTCCGCAACCGAACGTTCTCGATCTCGATGATCGCCGTCTTCACCGCCATGTTCGGCTTCTTCGGGGCGGTGGTCTTCCTGCCGCTCTGGTTCCAGGTCGTGCAGGGCGCAAGCGCCACCGAATCGGGCTACAAGCTGCTGCCGTTCCTCTTCGGGCTCATCCTGAGCTCCATCGCGAGCGGCCAGATCGTGAGCCGCACCGGCCATTACAAGTGGCTCGCGGCCGGCGCCCTGACGCTGGCCGCCATCGGCGTGGCGCTGATGACCAACATCCGGACCGATACGCCGGATCTGACGCTCTGGAGCTGGATGTTCCTCGCCGGTCTGGGCATCGGCCCGTCGATGGCGGTGTTCACGATCATCGTCCAGAACGCCGTCCCCTTCGCGGAGCTGGGCGCCGCCACCAGCGACCTCACCCTGTTCCGCCAGATCGGTGGCACGGTTGGCCTGACGTTCGCGTTCACCCTGTTCCGCAACTTCCTGAGCTGGGACGCGATTCGCACCCAGCTCATCGCGGCCGGGGCTCCGGCGCAGTTCGTACCGGCCACGGCCCCAGCTGGCTTTGACACCGGGCAGCTGACGAACGTGGCCGGCAACGGCCCGGACTTCATGACGCAGGTTCCCGCGGCCCTGCAGGCCATCGTGACCAAGGGCTTCCACGAGGCCTTCAGCATCGCGCTCGGCAACAGCATGTGGCTAGGCGTCGGTGCCCTGGTGGTCGCGGTGCTGAGCGTCGTGCTGCTCCACGAGGCGCCGTTGCGCCATCACATCGGCGAGACGGACGAGAGCAACCCCCGCTCGGAAGGTCGCGCACCCATGGCCGCCTTCGACTGAACGACGGCTACCATCTGCGCATGACCGACTACGGTCCGGGGACCGCGCTGATCGTGGTGGACGTCCAGAACGACTTCGCCGACCCGGCTGGCAGCCTGTCCGTCAGCCGGGCCGCGCACATCCTGCCCCGGATCAACGCCGAGATCGCGGCCGCCCGTCTCGCCGGCTCACCGGTGTACTACACGCAGGACTGGCATCCGGCTTCCACTCCGCACTTCGCCAAGGACGGTGGCATCTGGCCGGTGCACTGCGTCGCCGGGACGTGGGGCGCGGAGCTGCATCCGGACCTGCGCGTCGACGGTCAGATCGTCCGCAAGGGCGCCAACGGCGAGGATGGCTACTCGGGCTTCAGCATGCGCGACCCGGTCACCGGCGCGGAGGTCCCCACGCCCCTGGAGGGCATGCTCCGCGACGCCGGCGTGACGCGCGTGGTCATCAGCGGTCTGGCCACCGACTACTGCGTCAACGCCACCGCCCTCGACGCGCGGCGGCTCGGGTTCGAGACGGTCGTCCTGCGGCGCGCCGTCGCTGCTGTCAACCTTGAGCCCGGTGACGACGAACGGGCCCTGGCCGAGATGGCGACCGCCGGGGCCCATCTCCAGGACGAGTAGGCCTCTAGGGACGGCCTCGGCGGCGAGACCAGGCGACCAGCGCGGCCCCGCCAACCACCAGCGCGCCGCCGATCCAGGCCCAGGTCGGGTCGTTGGTCATGTAGCTGCCCGGCAGGATGCCGATGCCCTGCAGGAAGAACGTCGCGCCGGCCAGGATGGCAAGCCCGCCCAGGATGGTCGGCAGCGTCCGCATCGGCTCAGGATATTGGGCATCCGCCACTCTTGCGACGGCACCGATCGAGCGTATACTCGCGGGCGAGTCGGGCCGCCACCGAGCGGCGCCAGCAGCCTTCCGTCCCCTCCCACCACGTCCCAGCGTCGGCTCGCGGAGTAGCGGCAAGACCCGTGGCCGGCGCCAGCCCAGGCGGGCTCCCGGCGTGGCAATCACTCTTGTGGGAGTTTCCGCGTGGCCTACACCGATCAGGTGATCAACTGCTCCGACTGCGGCATCGACTTCGTGTTCTCCGCCTCCGAGCAGGAGTTCTTCGCGCAGAAGGGGTTCACCTCTGCGCCCAAGCGCTGCCCCTCCTGTCGCGCCCAGCGTCGCGCCTCGGGCGGCGGCTCGAGCTACGGCAGCAGCGGCGGCTACTCGGACAGCTATAGCCGCGGGCCGCGCGAGATGTTCGACGCGGTGTGCGCGCGCTGCGGCAAGGACACCCAGGTGCCATTCCGGCCGACCGGCGCTCGCCCGGTCTACTGCAGCGACTGCTTCCGGCTGATGCGCGGGTAGTCCACCAGGGGCCGATGCAGCCTGCGGCGCCACCGCCTCGGCGGGGCGCCGCTTTTGGGTTCCAGCTCCTTCTCGGGGGCTGGACGGCTGGAGACATCGGCAGGCGGAACCCCGCCATTTCCCCAGAATCCCCTGATATTCACGCGCCTTTGCCCCTTCCGCGGGCATGCTGATGACCTGACCTGCCAGGGGCCACGGCTGCCCAGGGGCGAACGTGCCGGTGGCCCGGAAGATGGGCCCGAGCCCAGGGCTCGTATCATGGGAGCCTCAACGATCGGCAGGGAACTTGCGGGAGCTCGTCAACGTGTCGAACCACGAGCAGAACCAATGGCGCGAGCTGGGGCAGCAGCTGCGCGTCGACTCCATCAGATCCAGCTCGGCGGCCGGGTCGGGCCACCCCACCTCGTCGATGTCGGCGGCCGATCTGATGGCGGTGCTGATCAGCAAGTACCTGCACTATGACTTCGGCAGCCCCCAGGACGCGCGCAACGACCACCTGATCTTCTCGAAGGGCCATGCGTCGCCGCTGCTCTACGCGATCTACAAGGCGGCGGGCGCCATCACCGATGAGGAGATGCTGACGTTCCGCCAGCTGGGCAGCCGGATCGAGGGTCACCCCACCCCGGTCCTGCCGTACGTCGATGTGGCCACCGGGTCACTGGGCCAGGGCCTGCCGATCTCGGTGGGCGTGGCCTACGCCGGCAAGTACCTCGACCGCCTGCCATACCGGGTGTGGTGCCTGTGCGGCGATTCGGAGATGGCCGAGGGCTCGATGTGGGAAGCGTTCGAGGCGGCCGGCTTCCATGGGCTGGACAACCTGACCGCCATCATCGACGTCAACCGCCTGGGCCAGACCGGCGAGACGATGCACGGCTGGGACCTGGACGCGTATGCCACGCGGGCGCGCGCCTTCGGCTGGGAGGCAATCGAGATCGACGGCCATGACGTCGAGCAGATCGATGCCGCCCTCGGCCAGGCGAGCAACGGCGGCGGCCGGCCGACGGTCATCGTCGCCAGGACGGAGAAAGGGCACGGCGTGGCGGCCGTCGCCAACAAGAACGGTGCGCACGGCAAGCCGGTCCCCGACGAGGCGGAGGCCATCGCCGAGCTGGGTGGGGAGCGCAACATCTCGGTGCAGGTCGCCAGGCCCACCGGCGACGGGAAGCCCCACACCTTCGAGGCGAGCGGTGAGCTCAACCTGCCGAAATACGAGATCGGGACCAAGGAGGCCACCCGCAAGGCGTACGGAGACGCGCTCGTGGCGCTGGGCAACGCTCGGGGCGACGTGATCGTCATCGACGGTGAGGTCGGCAACTCGACGTACTCCGAGGAGTTCAAGGAGGCGCATCCGGAGCGCTTCGTCCAGGCCTACATCGCCGAGCAGCAGCTGCTGTCGTACGCGGTGGGCTTCCAGGTGCGCGGCTGGCGGCCCTTCGCCGCCACCTTCGCGGCCTTCCTGTCGCGCGCCTACGACTTCGTGCGCATGGCGGCGGTGAGCCGGGCCAACATCGTGCTCGCCGGCTCGCATGCCGGGGTCAGCATCGGCGAGGACGGTCCGTCGCAGATGGCGCTGGAGGACCTCGCCTCGCTGCGGGCCGTCCACGGCAGCACCGTGCTGTATCCATCGGATCCCAACCAGGCAGCCGAGCTGCTCGCCGCCGCGGCGGATCGCGAGGGCATCGTCTTCATGCGCACCACGCGCGAGAAGACGCCGGTCATCTACCAGCCGGGAGAACGCTTCGAGATCGGTGGCAGCCGGGTGGTCCGTCAGGGCGACGACGATGCGGTGACGCTCATCGGCGCCGGGGTCACGCTCCACGAGGCGCTGAAGGCGGCCGACCTGCTGGCGGAAGAGGGGATCGCCGTGCGGGTGATCGACCTCTACTCGATCAAGCCGGTGGACGAGGCAACCGTTCGGGCGGCCGCGCGCGAAACGGGCGGCATCGTGACGGTCGAGGACCATTTCCCCGAGGGCGGACTCGGCGACGCGGTGCTGGAGGCCCTGGCCGAGGAGCCGGGGCGGGCCGTCGTTCGCAAGCTGGCCGTTCGGATCATGCCCGGCTCGGCCACGCCCGCCGAACAGCTCGAGGCAGCCGGCATTGATGCGGAGCACATTGCAGCCGCTGCCCGTGAACTCATCCGGACGGGCACGGCAGCCCAGGCGTAAGGAGGCGAGACGATCATGAATGCGCTGCAGCGGCTGCATGCCGAGCAGGACCAGAGCCCCTGGATCGACTTCATCGACCGGCAGCTGATCGAATCCGGACGGCTCGCCGAGTTCGTGGCCGACGGCATCCGGGGTCTGACCAGCAACCCGACGATCTTCGGCAAAGCGGTCGCCACCGGCCAGTACGACGAGCTCATCAAGCGCGAGATCGACGCGGGCCACGACAGCCGGGCGATCTACGAGGCGATCGCGATTGGCGACGTCAGCGACGCTGCGGATGTCCTGCGCTCGGTCTACGACGAGTCGGACGGGACCGATGGCTTCGTGTCCATCGAGGTGGAGCCCGACCTGGCCGATGACTCCCAAGCGACGCTGGAGCGGGCGCGTCACCTCTTCGGCCGCGTCAACCGGCTGAACGCCTTCGTCAAGATCCCGGCCACCCCGGCCGGCCTGCCGGCGATCGAAGATGCCATCGCCGAGGGCATCAACATCAACATCACGCTCATGTTCAGCGTCGACGTGTACCGCGACGTCGCCCGCGCCTACCTCAATGGACTGCGACGTCGCCTGGAGCGCGGCGAGGACATCAGCCGCATCGCCTCCGTCGCCAGCTTCTTCGTCAGCCGGGTCGACACGAAGGTCGACAAGGCGCTGGACGCCATCGGCACCGATGCCGCCCGTGACCTGCGCGGGCGAGCCGCGATCGCCAACGCCAAGCTCGCGTACGCCGCCTACCAGGAGATCTTCGACGGGCCGGAGTTCGCAGAGCTGCGCGACGCTGGGGCGCGCGTGCAGCGCTGCCTGTGGGCCAGCACCTCGACGAAGAACCCGGACTACCGCGACGTCCTGTACGTGGAGGAGCTCATCGGCCCACGCACGGTCAACACGATGCCGCTGGAGACGATCGAGGCCTTCAATGACCACGGGCGGCTGGAGCGCACGCTGGATGCCGGCCTGGACGAGGCGCATGAGCTGCTGCGCCAGGTGGAGCAGCAGGGGATCAGCATGCAGACAGTCACCGATGAGCTGATCCAGGAGGGCGTGGCCGCGTTCGCCAAGTCCTTCGTCGAGCTGATCGAGGCGATCGACAGCCAGCGCAAGGCACTCACACCGGCATGAGCCACGGCCCGCTGGATGCGGCGATCGCCGAGCGGCTCGCGCGGTGGGACGATGAGCGAGTCGCCGAGCGCCTGTGGGCCAAGGACGGCAGCCTGTGGGCGGGATCCGGGAAGCCGGCCCAAGAGCTGACCCGCTGGCTCGGCTGGCTGGACCTGCCGGCCAGCATGGGCGGTCGGGTGGCCGAGCTCGAGCACCTGGCGCGTGACGTCCGCGAGGACGGTTACGCCCGCGCAGCCGTGCTCGGCATGGGCGGGTCGAGCCTCGCTCCCGAGCTCTTCGCCCGGACCTTTCCGGGCAGCGGCCTGGGGCTGCGCATCCTCGATTCCACCCACCCCGACGCCGTGCGCGAGTTTCGCGACTGGGCACAGGCGAGCCGGACCCTCTTCTGCGTCAGCAGCAAGTCGGGATCGACGACCGAGCCGAACGCCTTCCACGCCGCCATGTCGGCCTTTGCGCCGGCGCTCGACTTCCTGGCGATCACCGACCCGGGCAGCTCGCTGGCCGACGTGGCCCGCGGCCAGGAGTTCCGGGGCATCGTCGACGGGCCACCCGACGTCGGCGGGCGCTACTCAGCGCTCTCGGTGTTCGGGCTGGTGCCGGCCGTCCTGCACGGCGTCGACCTCGACGCGCTCCTCGGCCGGGCGCAGGCCATGGCCGATGCCTGTCATCGACCCGCATCGGCGAATCCCGGGCTGCGGCTCGGCGCGTTCATGGGCGAGGCCGCCCTGGCGGGCCGCGACAAGCTGACGATCATCGCCACCCGGCGGCTGGCGAGCTTCGGTGACTGGGCCGAGCAGCTCATCGCGGAGAGCACCGGCAAGGCGGGGCGCGGGATCGTGCCCATCGTCGGGGAACCGCTGCAGGATGCCGAACGCTATGGCGCCGACCGGGCCTTCGTGGTGATCACCCTCGACGAGCCCGCCGCCCCGGAGCTGGCCGAGCTGGCCGAGCTGGCTGACCTGGCGTCGGCGCTCGAAGGCCTGGGCCACCCGGTGACTCGCATCGGCATCGGCGACCCGTACGAGCTGGGCGGCGAGTTCGTGCGCTGGGAGGTGGCCACCGCCGCCGCCGGGATCATCCTGGAGATCGATCCGTTCGACCAGCCGAACGTGCAGGAGAGCAAGGACGCCACGCGCGAGCTGCTCGAGGCGTTTCGCGCGGACGGGCGGCTGCCGGCCGCCGTGCCGCTCGCCGAGCGCGATGGTATCTCTGCGTATGGTGATCCTGGCGTCCTCGGCGCACCAGGCGACCCAGTGGCGGCCGTGACCGAGCTGCTGGGCAGAGTCGGGGCCGGCGATTACATCGCGCTGCTCGCCTACCTGCCGCGCACAACGGTCGAGGTCGAGCGACTGCAGCGCATCCGGGCGCAGCTCGGGGCGGGAAGCGGCTTGGCCACGACCCTGGGCTTCGGACCGCGGTTCCTGCATTCGACCGGCCAGCTGCACAAGGGCGGACCACCCAGCGGCGTCTACCTGCAGCTCACCGCGGAACCGGAGCGCGACCTGCCCATCCCGGGCTGGGCCGAGACGTTCGGGACGCTGGTGGCGGCCCAGGCGCTCGGGGACCTGCGGTCGCTGCAGGCCCGCGGCCGACGCGCATTGCGACTGCACGGCGCGGATACCGACACGTTGCTCACCGCGCTGGAGTCAATGGTTTCCGGCGCGCTGAGCGCCGGCATCGGCAGCTGAGCGCCGGCTCGGCGCGGGGCGCATCGGCCCGGGAGTCCAGGAAGGAGTCACAGTCAGGTGCAGGTCGGGATCGCGGGACTGGGGCGGATGGGGGCGGGCATGGCGCGGCGGCTGGCGCGCGCGGGGCACGAGGTGGCGGCCTGGAACCGTCACGCGGACGTGGCGCAGGAGGTGGCGGCCGAGCCCGAGAACGGTGGACGCGTGGCCGTCGCGGATCCGATCCAGGCCTTCGGCGAGCAGCTGGACGGTCCGCGCCACGTCATCATCAGCGTGCCCGCCGGTCAGGCGACCGATGACCTGATCAACCAACTGGCCACCATCCTGTCGCCGGGCGATGTGATCGTCGACGCCGGCAACTCCAACTTTCATGATTCGCAGCGCCGCGCGGCCGACCTCGAAGCCAGGGGCATCGAGTGGTTGGACATGGGCGTCTCCGGCGGGATCTGGGGCCTGCAGGTCGGCTTCTGCGCGATGCTGGGCGGCAAGCGGGAGGTGTTCGACCGCTTCGAGCCGGCGGTGCGCGACCTCGCCCCCGAGGGCGGGTATCTCTACTGCGGGCCGGCTGGCGCCGGCCACTACGTGAAGATGGTCCACAACGGCATCGAGTACGGGATCATGCAGGCCTACGGCGAGGGCTTCGACATCCTGCACGCCTCTGACTACGACCTGGACCTGGCAGCCGTGGCCAAGATGTGGCAGAACGGCTCGGTCATCCGCTCGTGGCTGCTGGAGCTGGCCGGCGACGCCTTCACCCGCGAAGGGAATGACCTGGAGGCGATCAAGGGATGGGTGGCAGACTCCGGGGAGGGTCGCTGGACGGTCCAGGACGCCATCGACCACGACGTGCCGGCGCCGGTGATCACCCTCTCGCTCATCCAGCGTTTCCGCAGCCGCCGCGACCCGGACTCCTTCACCGATCGGGTCCTGGCGGCCCTGCGCAACGAGTTCGGCGGTCACGCCATCAAGGCGTCCGAGGACAAGCCGGGATGATGGACCGATGACCACCACGGGCAGCCGCCCCACCGTTGACCTCTCTGGTGACGGCGTGGGGCGGACGCTCGCCAACCCGCTGCGAGAGGGGCTTCGCGCCGGCCGCATGCCGGAGCCCTGCACCATGGTTATCTGTGGCGCGACCGGCGACCTCACCGAACGCAAGCTCGGACCGGCGCTCTACAACCTGCTGCTCGGCGGGTTCCTGCCGCCCGAGTTCACGGTGGTCGGCTTCGCGCGTCGCGACATGAGCGACGACGACTTCCGCGCGCACCTGCGCCAGGGCGTCGATCGGTTCAGCCGCAACCGGCCGATCAAGGAGTCGATCTGGGACTCCTTCGCCCAGGGCATCGTCTACCACCAGGGCGATTTCGACAGCCCGGACGCCTGGCAGTCACTGAGCGGCCTGCTGGATCGAATCGACCGCGATCGCGGCACGGCCGGGAACCGGCTCTTCTACCTGGCGGTGCCGCCCACGCTGTACCCGGAGATCGTCCACCAGCTCGGGCAGGCTGGCCTGGCGGCCAGCGGCGAGGCGCGACCGGACGGCCGGAAGGGATGGTCCCGGGTGATCGTGGAGAAGCCGTTCGGCTTCGACCTGGTCAGTGCCCGTCGCCTCAACCAGGAGATCAGGCAGGTCTTCGCCGAGGACCAGATCTACCGCATCGACCACTACCTGGGCAAGGAGACGGTCCAGAACCTGGCCGTCTTCCGGTTCGGCAACGGCCTGTTCGAGCCCATCTGGAATCGGCGCTACATCGACTCGGTGCAGATCACCGTGGCCGAGACGGTCGGGGTCGAGGGCCGTGGGGAGTTCTACGACCAGACCGGCGCCCTGCGCGACATCGTTCAGAACCACGCCCTCCAGCTGCTGGCCATGTTCGCCATGGAGCCGCCGGTCGAGTTCCGGGCCCAGGACCTGCGCGACGAGAAGCTGAAGGTGCTGCGCGCCGTGCACGAGATGTCGCCGGAGGACGTGGCCCAGAACGTGGTCCGCGGCCAGTATGTTTCGGGCTGGGTGGAAGGCGTGAAGATGCCCTCGTACCGCGACGAGCCGGAGATCGCGCCGGATTCCGACACGGAGACCTACGTGGCCCTCAAGCTCGAGATCACCTCGTGGCGCTGGGCCGGCGTGCCGTTCTACCTCCGCACCGGCAAGGCGCTGCCGACGCGCGCGACCGAGGTGGCGGTGCAGTTCAAGTCGCCGCCGCTGGCCCTCTTCCAGCGGGCGGGTGCGCCGACCGTCGAGCCGAACATCCTGGCCATCCGTATTCAGCCCGACGAGGGGATCCTGCTGCGCTTCGGCGCTAAGGTGCCGGGACAGGGCATGCAGATCCGCAGCGTCAACATGGACTTCCGTTACGGCTTCACCTTTGCGGTCGATTCCCCGGACGCCTACGAGACCCTGCTGCTGGATGCCATGGTCGGGGATGCCAGCCTCTTCACGCGCGACGACGAGGTGGAGCGAGCGTGGGAGATCCTGGATCCGATCCTGAAGGCCTGGCAGGCGGGCGATGGTGGCCCGGTCCACTTCTACGGCGCGGGGTCATGGGGACCACCGGCCGCCGACGAGATGCTGGCCCGCGACGGTCGCAGCTGGCGCCACCCGTGAGCGACGGGCGCGGCCGTCCGCCCCGCGGCGCGGCGGCGGAACGCAGCACGGCGGCGGAGCAGGAGCTCGCCGTCCATCGCCGGCTGATGCGCTTCGGCGATCACGAGTCGCGGGTCGCGCCGGTCTGGTCGGAGAAGGACACCAGCGTGGCGGCCGTCGAGGGGCATCTCGCCAGCCTCTGGACGCTCGCCGGCGACGATGGTCCGCGCGTGACGGAGAAGGGGATGCCTCACGCACGCGCCTCGGTGCTGAACCTGATCGTGACCGTTCCGGACGAGCTGTCGGCCGATCGGGTGGTGTCGACCCTGCTGGGCCTGGGCTTCCGGCACCCGTCACGCGCCATCGTGCTTGCCGCCAACCCGCGGGCCGGTGGTCCCGCGGTGGATGCCTCGGTCAGCGCGCACTGCCACGCGATCCACGACGCGGACGAGCAGGTCTGCTACGAGGAGGTCGTGCTCACCGTCCGCGGCGAGGCTGCCGAGCACCTGGACGGCGTCGTCGCTCCGCTGCTCATCCACGACCTGCCGACCCTGGTCTGGTGGCCGGGCGATCCGCCCTTCGCCGACCCGATCTTCGACCAGCTGGTGGAGATGGGCGATCGGCTCATCCTGGACAGCAGCGATTTCGGCGACCTCCTGTTCGGGCTCCGGCGGCTGTCGACCCTGCGGCGGCGCAGCGGCATCGCCGACCTCTCTTGGAAGCGGTTGGGCTGGTGGCAGGAGCTGACGGCCCAGTTCTTCGATGCGCCGCGCTTCCGTCGGTATCTCCCGAACCTCAACCGGGTGATCATCCGCTACGCGCTGGCACCGGCAACCGGATCAGCCCCGCAGCCCGAGCCGGAGTTCCCGGCACCGGGAGTTTCCAGCCCGATTGCCCAGGCGATGCTGTACGCGTCATGGATCGCCTCGCGGCTGGACTGGAAGCGACACAGCACCGTCCAACCGCTGGCCAATGGGCACCTGCAGCTGACGCTGGAAGGTCGCTACGCGATGGTGGAGCTGCGGATCGAGGGCGAGCCGACGAACGTCGCGCCCGAGGGTGACCTGCTCTCGGTCCGGCTCCGTGCCCGCGGGGAGACGGGTGCGGCCGAGTTCATCATCGACCGCGATGGCGACGAGGCGATCGTCGCGTCGAACGCGGACGGCATGACCGCCCAGCTGCGCCGCGTGCGAATGGAGCTGCCCACCGACAGCGAGCTGCTGGCCTCGACCATGGTCGCCGGCACGCACGAGCCGGTGTACGAGGCCGCCGTCCGCGCGGCGGGGGTCCTCCTGGCCGCGGCTCGGCCGGTCGAGGAGGCCGGGTGACCCGCGAGTTCATCGTCCTGGACGATGCGAACGCCGTGGCCACCGCAACCGCAGAACGCCTCATCGCCGCCGGCGAGGAGGCGATCGCGCGCCACGGGCGGTTCTTCCTGGCCCTGACGGGCGGCTCCACCCCGCTGATGGTGTGCCCGCTGCTGGTCGTCCCGCCGCTGGTCAACGCCCTGGACTGGTCGAAGGTCGAGTTCTTCTTCGGCGACGAGCGGGCAGTCCCGTCGCGCCATCCCGAGTCGAACTACAACCTGGCCCGCACTGCGCTGCTCGACTACCTCCCCCGCGTGCGGCCCGGACAGGTGCACCGCATGCTCGGCGAGGCGGCGGATCTCGACGCGGCCAGCCGTGCCTACGAGGCGCTCATTGCCCGGACGCTCGGGGCGCCACACGGCGCCATCTCCTCCTTCGATCTGATCTGGCTGGGCATGGGACCCGACGGCCATACCGCCTCCCTCTTCCCCGACACTGCCGCGATGCAGGAGCGGAGCCGCTGGGTCGTTGCCAACTGGGTGCCGAAGCTGGATGCCTGGCGCATGACCATGACCTACCCACTTCTCAACGCGGCACGCGAGGTGAACTTCGTGGTCACCGGCGCCGACAAGGCGGCGGCCCTCGCCGCGGTCCGCGATGGCTCCGCAGCGGTGCCCGCCGCCGCAGTCGAGGCCGCTCGCACGGTGTGGTACGTCGATCGGGCCGCGGCCCAACAGGCCGAGCCCGCAGCATCCACCGGCGAGGCACCCGGCCGCGCGGCGAGCGGCTAGGCTGCCGCCGATGGCGTGGCTCTTCCTGGTGGCGGCGGTGGTCTGCGGGGCGGCGGCCTACGCGGTCGGCTGGCCGGCGTGGAGTGGCTACCGCCAGCGCGAGGCGCGCGACGCCAATGCCGAGCGTTACCTGGCCTGGCGGGGTCGCGCCGCCTCCCCCGTCGAGGCGGAGGGGAGCGGACCGACGCGCGCCGAGCGACGCCGCATCTGGTTGGCCGGCCTGCTGGCCGGTGCCGCGTTCGCGCTCGTGCTGGCCTTCCTGCTCGCCTCCTGAGCCGATGCGGGTCGAGCTCCTCTACACGGAGGCCGATCCCCACTACATGACCCTCCGCCAGCGGCTGGCTGAGGTGCTGTCGGAGGACGCCTTCGAGACGCCGATCCAGATGATCGCGGTCAGCTCCCCGGAGGACGCCGAGCTGCTGGGCTTCAGTGGCTCGCCAACCGTCCGCATCGACGGCGCCGACATCTGGCCCGCGGACGACGGCGGCATCGGCCTTGCGCCCCGCCGCTACCCGGCGGACGATGACCTCGACGGCCCCCCAACCGAACGCCTGCCGGGCAAGGCGCTCATCCGGCGTGCCGTTGAACGCGCTCGCGGCTGGAGCCACGGCCGGGCGCCCTGAGCCGCCGCCCGCTCAGCGCCGCCGGCTGGCTGGCGGTAGACTCGGCCGACCATGGGATTGCGGCAGTGAGCGCCAGCAAGCGTCCGAGCACGTCGAGCCTGCGCCGCTTCATCACCTCGCGACCCTACGTCACGGTCGCCGAGCTGCGGCGGCGGTTCGGCCTGGACGACCCCGACGCCATGGCCCTGCTGCAGCGCAACGGGACGGTTGCCTGGATCGGCCTCCCGGAGCGTGAGGCGGCCAAGCTGCAGGAGCTGTGGAACCGCGACGAGCTCGGCGTCGAGCTGTCGGTCGAGGTCAACGCCCCGGTCGCCGTCGGCGTGTACCCGATGCGCATCGCCCGCTTCGTCATCGACGCGAACGGCGGACCGACCGGCCATGCCGCGACGAACGGGCACTCTCCCGCGCCTCCGGGCCCGGAGCCGTTCGATCCCGCGCTGCGGCCGGCCGGATCCGCCCAGGTCGCTCCCTCGCACCGCGACGGGCTGCCGATCTACGCCCAGCGTGCCGACAACCCGCACTGAGGTGCGGCGGGTCGTCATCGTGGGCCGTGACCTGATTGCCGCGACCCGGATCGCCGATGCTGCCGCGGCCGCCGGCTGCGACGCGGCCCGGGTGGACACCCCGGACCAGCTGCCCGACGCATCGGAGATCGGCCTGGCCTTCGTCGACTGGGACGACCGGCAGGCGGACTGGGGCGCCAGCCTGCGGCGCTGGCGGGACGCCGCAGACACCCCGGCTCCGCGCCTCCTGCTCTTCGGTTCGCACCGCGACGTGGCCGGTCATCGCGCGGCGCGAGCCAACGGCCTGGGACCGATGCTGGCGCGCTCGAAGCTGTTCGCATCGTTGCCGTCATTGCTGCGCGAGTGACGCACCGCGTGGCGCGGGTCCCGGACTTCTTCATCGTCGGCGCCCCGAAGGCCGGGACGACCGCGATGTACGAGTACCTGCGCGGTCACCCGGACCTGTTCCTGCCCGAGCGCAAGGAGCTGCGGTTCTTCGGCTCCGACCTCGACATTCGCGATCGCACGCCGCTGACGACCGAGCAGTACCTCGACTACTTTGCCGATGCGCCGGCGGGCTCGCTGATCGGGACGGCTTATGTCTGGTACCTGTACTCGCGGTCGGCGGCGCAGGAGATCGCGGCCTTCAGCCCCGGCGCGCGGATCATCGCCATGCTGCGCAACCCGGTCGCCATGCTGCCGGCGCTGCATGCCGAACACCTGACGAACGGGAACGAGGACATCCGCGACTTCACGGCCGCGCTCGACGCGGAGCCTGACCGGCGTGCCGGCCGGCGGATTCCGTCCCACGCCCACCTGCCGCAGGGCCTCTGGTACACCGATGTGCCGCGCTACGCCGAACAGCTCGAGCGGTACTTCGCGGCCTTCGGTCGCGATCGGGTGCGGGTGATCGTCTTCGACGACTTCGTGGCGGACACGGCGGCCGTCTACCGCGACACGCTCCGCTTCCTGGGGGTGGACGACGGCTATCGGCCTCCGACCTTCACCGCGGTGAATGCGAACCGCCGGATCCGGTCCGAGCGCTGGCGCCATTTCCTGGCCCGCCCGCCGGAGCGGCTGCGGATCCTGATCCACCACCTCGTCCCGGCGCGGCTGCGACGCGCGGCCTATGAGCGGGCAAAGGAGCTGAACGTCGTGGCGGCGCCCCGGGAACCCCTTCCGCCGGCGACGGCGGAGCGCCTGGCGGCGGCATTTGGTCCCGAGGTTGCGCACCTTTCCGCACTGCTCCGCCGCGATCTGACCACCCTCTGGCGGAGCAGTTGACTGCACGCACCGGTACCACCGTCCCGGTTATTGCGCTAGTACTTCCGTTCAGGCAAAGTCGGGGTCGGAGTTATCGCTTCGTTATCAAGCGCTTATTTACTCGCTGATCCCGAGCATCAGTGCGAGGGGGAGGTTCATTGGCCGATACCATCCAGCACCGACGGGAGGCTCTGCAGGCAGCCGCCCTCTCGGCACTCCCGCTGCCCGAGCTGGAGTCGGTTCCCGCGCGACCGGAGGCCTTGACCGCCGTCCGCAAGCGCGCGGTTGACATCGCCGCCGCCGGGGTGCTGCTGCTCGCGTTCAGTCCCCTGTGGCTGCTCTGCGCCCTGCTCATCAAGCTGACGTCGCGCGGCCCGGTGATCTTCCGCCAGGAACGCATCGGCGCCGGCCAGCGGCCGTTCACCGTCTACAAATTCCGCACCATGCGGGTCGACACATCGGACGCGATCCACCGCGACTTCGTGACGCGCTACATCCTGGGCTCGCTGAGCCTGGACGCCGGTGCCTCCTACAAGCTGCCACGCGATCATCGGATCACCGCGATCGGGCGCATCCTGCGCAAGCTCTCGCTCGACGAGGTGCCGCAGCTCGTCAACGTTCTGCGCGGGGAGATGTCGATCGTCGGGCCGCGGCCGCCGCTGCGCTACGAGGTGGAGAACTACGAGCCGTGGCAGCTCGGCCGCCTGGCCGTGCGGCCGGGCGTCACCGGCCTCTGGCAGGTGTCCGGCCGCAATCGGCTCAGCTTCGCGGAGATGTGCGAGCTCGACCTGCAGTACATCCAGTCGTGGAGCCTGCGCAAGGACCTGGCGATCATGGTTCGCACGCCGTGGGTCATGCTCGTGGACGCGGGAGGTGCCGAATGAGCGGCATCGTGCGCGCGGGCGTCATCGGCTGCGGCTACTGGGGCCCCAACCTCATCCGCAACTTCGCGCACCACGATGACGCCACCGTGGCCATGGTGGCTGACGCGGTGCTCGAACGGGCCCAGCGGGTGGCGCGCATGTACAACGTGCCAGTGGCCACCACCGACGCCATGGACATCATCTCGTCGCCCGACATCGACGTGGTGGTCGTCGCCACCCCGGCTCGCACCCACGCGCCGCTGGCCAAGGCCGCCATCGAAGCGGGCAAGCATGTCCTGATCATGAAGCCGATGACGACGTCGGTCGAGGATGCAGAGGAGCTCGTCGCACTCGCCGAGCGCCGGGGCGTCCTGGTGGCCGTGGATCACACGTTCGTCTACACCGGTGCGGTGCGGATGATGCGCGACCTGGTGGAGAGCGGCGCCCTGGGCGAGATCTTCTACGTGGACAGCGTGCGCATCAACCTGGGTGTCTTCCAGTCGGACGTGAACGTCATCTGGGACCTGGCGCCGCACGACGTCAGCATCATCGACTACGTTCTCGGCGGCATCCTGCCGACGCAGGTCAGCGCGTTCGGCGCGGCGCATGCCGGCAGCCGGCGCGAGAACATCGCCTACCTGACCATGCGCTACGGTCCGAACGTGGTCGGTCACGTCCACGTGAACTGGCTCGCGCCGGCCAAGATCCGCCGCACGATCGTCGGTGGCTCGAAGCAGATGATCGTCTGGGACGACATGCAGCCGTCGGAGAAGCTGCTGATCTACGACAAGGGCGTGACCATCGCGCCGGATGATGATCCGGAGAAGGTCTACGAGGAGCTCGTGTCGTATCGCTCCGGCGACGTGCTGGCGCCCCGGCTCGATGACCGCGAGGCGCTGTCGGTCGAGGTGGACGAGGTGATCCGCTGCATCCGCCAGGGCGGCACGCCGATCTCCGACGGATCCGCCGGGCTGCGTGCCGTTCGCGTGCTCGAGGCGGCAGCCCGATCCGCGCGCGACGGGTCCCATCCCGTCGAGCTTGACGGCGGAAACCCGAATGCCGTCGTGCCGCTGCGGATCGTTCCCGAAACCGAGGCCCGGGCCGCATCGGCCAAGTAGGCGAGACCCCCGGTCTCCGGCCCCGGCAGGGCGCGCGGTATGATCGGCGCTCGCCCGCGATCGCGATAGGAATCTGACGTGGAGCTACGAACCCTCTTCCACATCGTCACCAGCCGCTGGTGGCTGGTGCTGCCGATCTTCGTGCTGACGCTTGCCGCCGCGATCGGGTTGACCATCGTGCAGCAGCCGCTGTACAGCGCGTCATCCACGTTGGTCGTGGCGCCGTCGGTGACGGACCAGAACACGCTCGACGTCATCTCGCTGCTGTCCCGGCAGTCGGAGATCAGCGACACCTACGCCCAGATCGGCTCCAGCCGAACGGTGCAGGAGGCCGCCGCCAAGCAGCTCAGCCTGAGCGCGGCGGATCGGGCCGAGCTGCAGCTGGAGAGCGTCCTGGTCAGCGGCACGACGCTGCTCGAGATCACGGCCACCTCCCCGAACCCGGAGATCGCCGCCGATTACGCCAATGCTGTCTCGCAGCAGCTGGCGAGCTACGTGAACGCGCACTATGGCGTCTTTTCGGTCAGCGCCCTTGATCCGGCCGGCATTCCGAGCCGTCCCGTGTCGCCCGACGTTCCGCTCAACCTGGCGCTCGGCGTCGCCGGCGGGCTGGTGCTTGGCGTCGGCCTGGCGCTGGTCGCACACCTCGTCCAGCCGCAGGCCCGGGCGGGGCTGCGCGATATCGTCGATCCCGAGACCTGGGCCTTCAACGACTCGTACTTCGCCTACCGGCTCGCCCAGGAGATGAACCGCAGCACGCGCAGCCGGCAGACAACCGCGGTGGCGCTCATCGACGTCAACCACGAGAACGCGCTCGACGACCTGATGCCCCGCGTCCGGACCGAGGCGTTCCGTCGGATCGCGACCCTGCTGGACAGTCACGTCCGACCGGAGGACATCGTGGCGCGCCTGTACGGCAGCGTGTTCGGGATCGTCATGCCGGACACCAACGAGGAGCAGGCGGTGGCCATCGTCGAGGGCCTGCGCAGCCGGCTGGCGGGCCCCGCCTTCGGCACGACCGCGAACGGCGTCCCGGCCCATGCCAATCCGGCCGCCGGCGTGGTCGAATACCGCGAGGGATCGGGTGACGTGATGCAGCACGCACAGAGCGCGCTGCGAGCAGCCAAGGAAGGCCCCATCGGGCGAACAGAGGCGTTCTCGGCACTGTCGGTCCAGCCCGGGACCTGACGATGGTCGACCGCCATGTGGTCCTGGCCGCCAAGGGCGGCGGGATGGTGTTCGCTGGGCGCCTTTTCGTGTGGGGCACGCGCTTCGGCATGGCCGTGCTCCTGGCGCGCCAGATGGGCGCGGACAGCTACGGGCTCTACAACGTCACCCTGACCATCGCCACCCTCGGTTCGGCGTTCTCGGTCATCGGCCTCGACTCCGCGCTGATTCGCTACGTGGCGGTCTATTCGCGGCGCATGGACCGCTTGGGCGTGCTCGGCACGCTGCGGGTCGGGATCGGCTTACCCATGCTGGTGAGCGGCGGCGCGGCGCTCATCCTGCTGCTCCTGGCCGCGCCGGCGGCGCGCCTGGCGGGAGACGTCCGTTTGGAGCCCCTGATCCGGATCGGCGCGGTGCTGGTGCCGGCCATGGTGTCGAACTCGCTGCTGGCGGCGACCCTGCAGGGCGCCCAGCGCATCGGCTGGGCGGTGCTGGCCGAGCAGTTCGCGCAGCCGACGGTGCGCCTGGCGATCCTGCTCGTGCTCACCGTCATCGGCATGACCCCCGAGGGTGCGGTCATGGCCTCGACCCTGGCCACGCTGGCGGCGACGGCGCTGCTGCTGTGGTTCGTCCAGCGCCAGATCTCGCTGGAGGGCATCGCCGGCGAGGTCCGCGCCGAACCGGGCACGATGCTCCGCTTCTCGCTGCCGGTGTACTTCTCGAACCTGGTCAACACCTTCGGCGGCAACCTGCAGACGCTGCTGCTCGGCGCCATGGCCTCGATGGCCAAGGCCGGCGTCTTCGGCATCGCCAACCAGGTGATGCTGGTGGGCGCGATCTTCCACTCGGCGGTCGTGCAGGCCGCCATGCCGATCTTCGCCGAGCTCCAGGACTCTGAAGACCGCAGCCGCCTCAACGCGCTGTATCGCACCACGTCGAAATGGACGTTCACCCTCAACCTGCCGTTCTTCCTGCTCGCCGTCCTCATGCCGGAGGCGCTGCTCGGGATCTTCGGCAGCGACTTCACGAGCGGCGCGACCGCACTCACCATCCTGGCCTTCGCGTCCCTCACCAATGCCGCCACCGGCACCTCTGGCGCCATCCTGGACATGACCGGGCACACCAGCGTCAAGCTCGTCAACTCGACCGTGTCGGTGGGGCTGGCCATCGTCCTGAACCTGCTCCTGATTCCCTCCCTGGGTGTCACGGGCGCGGCGATCGCCTCGCTCGGATCGGTGGCCTCGGTCAACCTGCTGCGTGTGGGCGAGGTGGCCTGGCTCGTGCACGTCGGCCCCTACGACCGCAGCTGGGTCAAGCCCGTGATCGCGGGTATTGCCGCCGCCACGGTGGGATGGGCCCTGTTGCTCGGCCTGCAGAACGTCGCATCCCTGCTGGTGCGCAGCGGGGTGGCAGCGCTCGGCCTGGCGGCGACCTACGTGCTCGTGTTGCTCGTCCTGCGGCTCAGTGACGACGATCGGATCATCGTGTCGCGTGCGGCCCGCAAGTTCACCCGGCGGCGGGGAGGTCCGGCGGGCCTGGCGCAGGCCAGCCCCGGCCGCGAGCCGACATGACGGCGGCCGAATCCACGCGGCGGGAGATGCATCCTGCCTTTCCCGCCGACGCCCTGGCCCTGACTCGCCAGGTGTTCGGCGCGCTGAACGGCGCCGAGGTGCGGTACTGCCACTGGAAGAGCACGACCGCCCTGGCGCTGGGCCTGGCCGGTCGGACCGATCTCGACCTGCTGGTCGACCGAGAAGCCGCCGCCGTCTTCGGTGCGACCGTCCGGGCCGCCGGATTCAAGCCGTTCATCTCGCATCCCAGCCGGCGCTACGTCGGCGTCGAGGACTGGCTTGGCCACGACACGGCGAGCGGACGGCTGGTCCACCTCCACGTCTACTACCGCCTGGTGCTCGGCGAGGACTATGTGAAGAACCACGTGCTGCCGATCGAGAAGGCGGTCCTTGACGACGTGGTCCTGCGCGACGGCGTCAAGGTGCCGGCGCCCGCCACGGAGCTCGTCATCCTCGTCGTCCGGGCGCTGCTGAAGTACCGTCGCACCGATGCCGCCAAGGACGCCCTGCGGCTCGGGCGGCGCGGTGGCGTCCCGCCGAACGTGCGTCGCGAAGTGCAGGACCTCTCCGAGCGCGTCACGGCCGCAGAGCTGCGGGCCGCCGCGCAGCGGCTGATGCCGCAGCTGCCGCCGGCAGTCTTCACTGACTTCGTCGACGCGCTCCGCTCCGACCATCGCAACGCGGCAGCCCTGTTGCGCCTGCGGGGCGTCGCGCGACGCGCGCTGCGCGGCTTCGAGCGGCTTCCGGCGCACCGCGCCCTGGCCATCTCCGTGAGTGCGCGGCTGCAGCGCGCCCCCGGACTGCGGCGCGTGCTGCGCCCGCAATCGAAGGCGGACCTGCGGCGCAAGTCCTCCGCTGCCGGCGGCCTGACGGTGGCGCTCATCGGCCCCGATGGCGCGGGCAAGACGACGGTGATCGACGAGGTCGTGCGCTGGCTTGGTTGGCGCCTCAGCCTGCGGACCTCGTATCTCGGGACTGCACGGCCCTCGACCTCGACGGCGGCCGTGCAGGTGCTGAGCCGATACGCGCGGCGCCTCGCTCGCCGTCGCGAGGCAGGAGGGCGCGCCCCTTCCGGGTCGCTCGACCGCGTCGCCAGGCTGCTGGCAGCCACGCGCTACCTGGCCGAGGCACGCGACCGGGCCCGCCGCGCGCGCGAGGGACGCCGCCTGGCCGCGAACGGTACGCTGGTCCTCTTCGACCGCTATCCGTTGCCGTGGGTCAGGCTGGCCAATCGGCCGGTCGACGGGCCGCGGATCGCCGAGCTGCAGGAAGCCCGCGGCCGGGGCCTGCTCGGGATGCTGCAGCGGCGGGAGGAGGCCACCTACGCGGCCATGCCGGCCCCGGACCTGGTCATCCTGCTTGCCGTCGACCCCGAGGTGGCACTGGCCCGCAAGGGCAACCAGGACCGTGATGCGATCGTGGCCAAGGCGCGTGCCGTCCAGGAGGCCGCGGCCGGCGCGGATCGCGATGGGGTGGTGGTGGTCGATGCTGGCCAGCCGCTCGATACCGTCGTCGGCCAGGTCGAGGCGGCCATCTGGCAGCGGCTCTGATGATCATCGAGCTGGCCGGCCCGGTCGGGGCCGGTAAATCGGCGGTTGCCCAGGGGCTGCCGGAGGCGCTGCGCGCCCGCGGGATCGCTGCGAGCAACCTCCACGAGATCGCGCGGCTCAACCGCCCACGAACGTGGCTATGGAGCACGTGGTTCGCGGTTCGCCATCCTCGCCTGACCTGGGTGGCCTGGCGAGCGGTGTCGGGGGCGCCGATCCCGTGGTGGCATCGGCGGCTCATCTTTGGCCTGACCGTGGGCGTGGGCGGTCGGATCGCGTACGCGCGGCGACGGGTCCCTCGCGACCACATCGTGCTCGTTGACGAGGGACTGGTGCATCGGGCCGTGAACCTGTTCAGCTGGTACGGGCGCCCGCCGGAGCGCGCCGTCCGGCGCTACGTGGCGCTGGTGCCGCTGCCCGACGCCGTCATCCACGTCGACACCGATCCCGAGGCCGCCCGACGCCGCGTGCTGGCGCGTGGCCTGCCGCGCCGCCTGGTGGGTCGCTCGGAAACGGACGTCGCCGCGTTCGTGGGGCGAGCCCGGGACGTGGTGACGACGGCCATCGCGGCGTTGCAGCACCGCCCCGGAGCGACGGTGATCAAGGTGACCAACCGGCAATCGCTGCGGCGCTCGATCAGCAACGCTGCGCGCTCGACGAGCCGGCTCGTCACCGACGCCAGCCCCGGCCCGGGCAACCTGGTGCTAAGGCCGCGTTTCCCGATCGTTGCGCGACCGGACCGGGCGCTTGCCCGGCTTCGAATCCGGCGCTCGGGGGGCATCCCGGCCTCGCAGCTCGCCGCGGTCCTGGATCGCTACGGGCTGCACGCGACCGGCCGGCCTCGCGTCCTCTCGGCCCCGCGAGCGCGGGGCGCCACCGTCCGCGTCAGGACGGCCGACGGCGAGGTCGTCGTCAAGCGCTATAAGCCGAATGTCGAGCCGTCGGTCCTGGCGATCGAGCACGCCGTCCTGGCCGCGCTGGCGGCGGACGACTTCCCGGCCCCGCGGCTGCGAACGGCCCTGGACGGCACCTCGGGGGTGAGCCTGGACGGAGCGTGCTTCGCGGTGTCGGACGCCATCGGTGGATACCGCCACCCGCACGAGCTGGTCATGGCTCGCACCGATCGCCGCCAGCTCGAGGTGATTGCTGCACGCCTCCTCGCCAGGCTGCACGCGGCGCTGGAGGCCCTTGACGTCCCGCCCTCCGCGACGCTCGGCTTTGCCGGCCGGGACGGTCCGCGGGTGCGCGACGTCGCCTGGTACACCGATCGGCTGGCGGATGCCCCTGCGCCCCGGCGCGTCCGCGCGTGGGTGCATGGCGCGCTGTGGGAGCTGTACGAGCGATTCCAGGCCGAGGGGCTGCCCACCACGGTGGTGCATGGCGACTACGGGCCGTACAACCTGCTCATCCGGCCCGGTCGCGTGCCGGTCGTGGTCGACTTCGAGCTCGCGCGCCGCGACTGGCGCCTGGTTGACCTGGCGACCGGCATCGGCTGGTTCGCGCAGCGGCGTCGAACGTTCGACGCCGCCGCCGGGCGCCGGTTCCTCGAGGCCTACCGCCAGGCCAGCGCCATCAGGGACGACGAGCTGCAGCGGCTGCCCCAGGTCGCTGCGTTCCTGGCGCTGCAGCGCGCCGTCATCGCCTGGTCGCGAACCGCCGAGGGGGGCCTGCTCGATTGGGACGCCGAGGCTCGCTGGCGCATCGTCGCGGCCGAGGACCTGCTTGCCGGGCGCCACCCGCTGAACGCGGTGCTGCGCCGATGGTGACCGACGGAGGTCCGATCTACATCGGCGGCCCGGATCGCTGCGGCAAGACGCTCGTCGCCGCGCTCCTCGGATCCCACAGCCGCATCGCCATTCCGATCGTCGGCTCCAACCTGTGGACCTACTTCGACGGCCAGTACGGCGATCTGGCCGATGACCGTAACCTCGACCGCTGCCTCGACGCGCTGGGACGATACAAGCACGCGCGGTTCCTGGGGCTTGACCTGCCGCGCCTGCGCGAGGAGCTCCGCGCCGGAGTGCCGAGCTACGCGAACCTGTTTGCGCTCGTCCATCGGCATTTCGCCGAGCGCGCCGGTAAGCCGCGCTGGGGTGACCAGAGCGGCCTGGTGGAGCGGTACGCGGACAAGATCTTCGCCGCGCTGCCGGACGTCCGCTTCATCCACATGGTCCGTGACCCGCGCGATCGCTACGAGGGCTCGCTGGCCTACTTTCCGACCGCGCGCGGCCGTGCCGGAGCCGCGGTCGCGCGCTGGCGCTACTCGGTCGACCTCGGCGAACGGAACCTTCGGCGCTGGCCGGATCGATACCGGCTGGTCCGCTATGAGGATCTCGTCCACAGCCCCGCCGAGGTCGTCGCCGAGCTGTGCGAGTTCATCGGCGAGCGGTTCGAGCCGGCGATGATGGACGTTCCGGACGCACCGACCTACCGGGCCAAGCTGCTCGCCGGCGCGGGTGGCGGCCCCCTCATCACGGCGGGGCACATCGGTGACTACCGGGGCCGCATCCCGCCGCACGAGCTGGCGTTCATGCAGGGCCGGCTCCGCGCAAGGATGCTCCGACACGGGTACCGGCCGGATGCCATCCCGATGTCGGCGAGCGAGCGCGCCAGGTACCGGCTGGCCCAGTGGCCGGGCATGGCGGCACGCATGATCGCCTGGGATGTCATCGAGAGGATCCAGCATCGGCTGCCGGGATTGGTGGGCCGCCGCCCACCAGCCTCAAAGCTCGTTGACCCGGCGCAACACTACCGGGTGGCTGGTGAGTGACACCCCGCAGCGGTCCGGTAAGATGCCTCGATAGTCCCATTGTGCCGTGGTACCTGAGGGGAGTCTTGTGTCCCGAGCCCTATCCGTCCTCGTCTCGCTGGCGCTCGTCGGCGCCGTGCTCGTTGCCACGCCGGCCGCCACCGGGCAGTCACGCGCAGCCGGCTGGGGGTTCATCCGTCTCGAGCACATCCTGGAGGCGCATGACCTCGGCATCGTGAAGCCGGGCCCCCTGGCCTGGGACGCAGGCGCCAGCGCGCTGGAGATCACCGACCGCGTCACCGGCGCGGGCAAGCTGGTCACCACCCGCGGGGCCGCGCACGGCAACCTGCCGCGCCTCCAGGCGCCCCATGGGCGCTCGCTCTCGGCGACCGATCCGTCCAGCGGCCACCTCTTCACGTTGGACCTGCGGAACGGCGTCCTGGTGGAGGCCTCGGCCGGCGGCCAAATACTCTCGCAGCGCAACGTGGCCAACTTCAGGCTCCAGGGCGTGGAAGGGATGACCGTCGCGCCGACCTCGGATACCACCGATCCCAGCAGCTTCTCGAGCCTCTACGTCTCGGTGGCGAATGCCTCTGACGGCAGCTCGGCTACCGGACCCGGCGTGCTGGAGCTGGCCCTGTCGGCGCAGCCGATCTCGGCGCTCGTTTCCAGCGTTCCCGACAACGTGGGGCACCTGATCAAGACCATTGACACCGTCGGGCCCAACTGGAATCCGTTCAGCCCCGATCCGTCCGGCCTCGCCTACGACACCACCAGGGGCACCCTCGTGGTCGATGACGGCGAGATCGAGGAGGAGCAGGTCAACGATTACCCCTATCCCGGCCACAACGTGTGGGACGTCAACCCGGTCACCGGCGCCGGCACGGGGATCATGGACACCACGACAGCCAGTCCGAACAACAACGAGCCGGTCGGCGCCGCGTATGACAAGGTCCGAGACGAGCTCTATCTCTCGCGGGACGGCTCCAAGTCCCGGGTGTGGGCCTACCGGCGCGCCGGCAACCAGTGGGTCGGGCGTGACAGCATCGACCTGGCCGCCTTCGGGCTGGGCGACGCCGAAGGCCTGGCGTTCGCCAACAACCAGCTCTTCGTCGCCGATGGGTCGGACAAGGACGTATGGGTCATCGGTGCCGGGACCGATGGGATCGTCGCCACCAGCGACGACGTGGTGGTCCGGCACTTCGACACCGCCTCGTTCGGGATCTCGAACCCGGAGGGCATCGGCGTCGACTTCAACACCGGCAACCTGTGGATCCTGAGCCACAACGGCGCCGAAGGAATGATCGAAACCACGCAGTCCGGCACGCTGGTGAGCACCACCCATTACGACTTCGCCACCAACAACCCCGGCGGCGTGGACATCGGGCCCTCGTCCTCGACCACGGACGCGTCGAACGTGATGAGCGCCTGGATCGCGCAGCGCGGCGTCGACAACAACACCGATCCGAGCGAGAAGGACGGCAAGATCTTCGAGGTCGCGATCCAGACCGGCTCTCCGCCGCCGCCGCCGGGCGACCTCGTGCAGAACGGCGATTTCGAGAGCGGGACGGTCGGCACCGCGCCCCCGTCCTGGACGACGAATACGAACTTCACCGCATCGAACGCGGTCGTGCACGGAGGCAGCCTCTCGGGTCGCCACTTCTCGAACGCGGACGCCGGCTACAAGATCGAGCAGACGGTGGCCGCCAGCCCGGGGACCTACGACTTCAGCGCCTGGGCCAACCCGGTCGTGACCTCGGACGCCTTCAGCGTCGCCTTCAAGGTGCAATGGCGCACGGACACCAAGGCCCTGACGACGGTGACGGTGGGCAAGGTGAACAAGCAGACGACTGCAGGCTGGAAGCAGTTCACGCAGACCCTCACCGCGCCGGCGGGGACCACCAAGGTCAAGATCTCCATGGTCGTCGGCAGCCTGAAGACCACCGTCTACGTGGACGACATCAGCCTGACCGCGCCGTGATCCCGCGCCGCCCTCAGCGGTGACCACCGTGCCAGCGTGGCCGGATACGGCCAGGGAGGCGCTGCGCGGCACGCCGGTCCAGACTGCCTGGCGCTCGCTCGTCTTCCGTGCCGGTGCGCGCCGCGAGCGTCAGGCCCTGGACGGGGTGCGAACGTACTGCCTCTTCCTGGGGCACGCTCGCAGCGGTCACAGCGTCATCGGAGCGCTGCTGGACGCCCATCGGCAGATCGCCATCTCGGACGAGTTCGACGCCCTGCGCTACCTCGAGGCGGGCTTCACGCGCGGCCAGCTGCTCTACGGGTCGCTGGAGATTGCGCGGCGCCAGGCGGCCAACCTGCGCCGCAAGCAGGGTCGGGGGGGCACGACCTACTCCTACCACGTGCCCGATGGCTGGCAGGGTCGCGCCGATGACCTGCGTGTGGTGGGCGACAGTCGCGCCGGCTGGACGACGCGCCGCCTGGCGGCCGATCCGGGGCTGCTCGACCGGCTGCAGCAGCGGATGGCGCCCAGCGAGCTGCGCTTCGTGCACGTCGTCCGCAACCCCTACGACAACATCGCGACGATGATGCTGCGCGGCGAGCGCAGCTTCGAGAGCGCGTTCGGCCAGTACGCCGCCAACTGCGAGGCGATCGGGCCGCTCAGCGAGCGCATCGGCGCGGAGCGGGTGCTGCAGGTGCGCCACGAGGCGCTGATCGCCGATCCACGCGCGACCCTGGCCGAGCTGTGCATCTTCCTGGGCGTCGAGGCGGACGAACCGTACCTCGCCGCTGCGTCAGCGCAGGTCTACCGATCGCCGGCGCGCAGCCGCCGCGAGATCGAATGGCGGCCTGACGACGAGCGGCGGGTGGACGAGCTGATCCGGCGCTTCGCCTTCCTGGCCGGCTACGGGCGGGACGACGAGCCGGAGGCCGCGGCCGCATCGGGATAGAGCCGGCCGAAGACCGGCTGCGCGGCACGTACGATGGCCTGAGCATCCCCGTGGTCGAGTGCGGCACGCCACCGCTCGTCCAAGCGCACGTCGGACGGCGCCGACAGCCGCATCTGGTTTCCCAGCATGTGCTGCTCCTCGCCGATCGGCCGCAGCTCCGCGTCCGGGTCGACGCCGACGAAGCCGAAGGCAGCGCGCAGCGTTCCGCTGACGTCAGCGCACAGGTCCTCGTAGCGGATCCGCAGCTGACGCTCCCGCGGCAGCTCGCGCAGCTGTTGCTCGATGCTGTCGTTGGTCCGCGCCCACTCGCTGGCAATGCGCGGCAGCGGGTCGCTGCGCTTTCCGCGACGCAGGGTCGACTCCACCACGCCGCGGACGTCGCGGACGAGGTGGATGACGCGCGGCCGGACGGGCAGATAGCGTTCGAGGTACCGGATGCGCAGCCGCTCCTTGGAGGCATCGACGAAGACGGATGCCTCGGTCAGGTCCATCACCGCATTGGCCAGCGTCCAGCTGCGGGCGCCGACCTGGCGCATGTCGGCGGCCACGCCCAGCGGCGCGAGCGCCCGGTCCCGCAGCCGCTCGAGCGCCGGCCAGCGCAGGGAGCGCGCCTGGATGCGAGCCAGCGGCCCGTGGTGCGTCGTGTCGAAGCCGAGCTCGAAATCGGCCAGGTCCAGGTTGCCCATGCCCTTCGCTGCCACCCGCTCGCGAAGGCGCGACCAGAAGTCGCAGTCCACCATCCGCCGGCCGCAGGAGCAGCGGAAGGTATCCATCTGCCCGGCGCGCCGGCGGCCGGACACGTCGCTGATGGTCGCCACGGCCGGATGGCTGGCCAGCAGGAAGGAGAGCAGCGTCGAGCCGGAGTAGGGGCTCGAGGCCAGGAACACGTACCCGCGGCGTTCGCCGTCGTGCGCCGGTGCTCGCGTCATGCGACCGGGGCGACTCCGGAACAAGCGCGGTTGTCGCGCCTGGGCGCGACGGCATACAGTTCGCGGACCGCCCAGCGCCGGGCGTGCACGGCGGCGCGGAGGGGCTCCACGGACTCGCATGGGAGACGACGGCGGACGATCATGGGCACTCCTGCAGCAGGCGGCGTGGCTGGCGGAGCCGGAGGGTACCACCGCGTCCGCGCGATCGCCGGTGAGCCCCGTTGAGCTCGCAGGTTCGATCGGCCCCTCCTGCGGAGGCCATCTTCGTGGTCGGCGTGCATCGGAGCGGCACGACCCTCATGCGCAGCATCCTCAACGCATCGTCGCTGGTCGCCATCACCAACGAGAACCATTACTTCGGGCATCTGGCGACCGAGCGGGGCGTCGACGCGGCGGTGCGCCGCCTCGGCGATCTGCGCGACGACGCGGTCGTCGACCGCGTGGCGTCGGAGATCTACGACCGCGTGGCCAGGCGTCGCTGGTTCCGTGACCCCAGTCGCGCCTGGGTCTGGCTGACCCGTAACGTTCCGCGCGAGGAGTTCCACCAACGCCTGCTCGCGTCCGACCGCGGCGAGCGAGCCGTCTTCGACACGTTGCTGCGCCTTTACGCGGAGCGGCGCGGCAAGACCGTCATCGGCGAAAAGACGCCAGCCCACGTGCGCCACGGCGACACGCTGCTGCGCTGGTACCCCAGCGGAAGGATCGTGCACATGCTGCGCGACCCGCGGGCGATCTACGTCTCCGATCTCAGGCGGCGGCGCCAGGTGCCGGGATCGGCGCCGTACCGGGTCCTGAACCACGTCCCGGGCGGCCTGGCCGCCGTGCTGCTGGTGCAGACGACCCTCGCCTGGCTCGACAGCGTGGCCCGGCTGCGCGAGAACAGCCGACGCTTCCCGGGCCGCTACCTGGTGGTGCGCTTCGAGGACCTCGTCACGGCGCCGCGGGCGACGGTGGAGCGCCTCTGCGAGTTCGTGGGTGTTCCCTTCGAGGAAGCCATGCTGGACCGCGTGGTCGAGAGCCACGGCCAGGCGCTCGGCAGCCGGGGCTTCGATGCGGCGGCGGCCGACCGCTGGCGCACCCAGCTGTCGCCGCTCGCCCGTCGCTGGTTCCGCCTCTGGCTGGGGACGCGAATGCGCTCGCTCGGGTACGTGGACTGAGCCGCCCACTCAGGCGGCCTGGTCGGCCACCATGGTGTCGGCCGACGGCGCGCGCCCGGTCAGGTCGTACCAGCGCTCCCGTGCCCGCCACAGCGCCATCTTCGCCGCGTTGACCGGGACGGTCCCGAGCGCGAACGCCAGGCGCTCCGACCCATCCAGCCGCGTGCCCGCGTCCTCGTAGCCCAGCGAGCGCATCTCGTCGCCTGCGGTGCGCTGCACGAAGGCGATCTCGCGCGGGCTCAGGACGTCGCGGAAGCGGCCGATCGATCGCGGCGAGATCTCGCCAGCCGAGAAGCGGCCGAAGGAGCTGTTGCCGCCCGCGTCACGGAAGTCGGCGGCGCCCGCCATGCCGAGCATCGACGGGTCGAAGGGCTCACCGATGAACTCGCACACGGCTCTCAGCTCGCCCTCCGGATCGCGCACGAGGTGCTCGTACTGGAGGAAGCGGTACTGGCGCGGGTAGCGCTCGACGTTGCGCCGTCCGAGCTCGACCGAGGCGAGCCAGGCGGCGGTGGCCGAGCCCACGCCCCCGCGCCTCGACTTCCAGCGCTTGACGGCCGACGCGTACCGATCGCGTGGATCGCGCAGCATGTGGAGGATCCGCGCTTCGGGGAAGCATTCGAAGACACGATCCGCGTAGCGCTCGGTGTGCAGCGACTTGTCGCCCCAGCGCGGGCGACCGACGCGCTCGGCGTGCTGCGACTCCAGCAGGTCGAACAGGCGACAGTACGAACGCTCGCCGGCCCGGAAGTCCGCCTCGAGCCGATCGAAGTCCGGCTCGAGCTTGCGGTGGCGCCGATACTGGCGCATCTCGGCCAGGATGCGTCGCAGCGCCTCGTCCTGGCCCAGGTCGCCGAACCGACCGTCGAAGTAGGTCCACCAGTTCGTGCGGCGGGTCATGGCGATGCGCGGATGCGAGGCGAGCAGCGCGAAGATCAGGCTCGTGCCCGTGCGCTCCAGCCCACCGATCAGGATCGGACCCGACACGTCAGCTCACTCCCATGCCAATGACGGCCCCAGGTGGCGCGATCGTCGTCGCCAGGACAGCTGGCCCAGCTGCCAGCGGGAGGCATCGGCCAACCGCTGCGGAAGCATACCGGCCCGACCGGCAACCGGCCGCAATGCGTACCCGTGGGCCCGCATCTCCGGGCTCGCGTGGGCCTGCACGAATGCGATGTCACGCTCCGCCAGGGGCTCGCCCGGGGATGGGGGCAGTGTGCCGATCAGCGCCGGATCGAACGCCTCGCCGACGAAGGCGCACATCTCGCGCAGGGTCCGCTCCGGGTCGCCGGCCAGGTCCTCGTAGCGAACGACGCGGAACGCGTCTGGCCGCTGCGCCACGCCCGTGGTACCGGCGCGCGCAGACGCGATCCAGGCGGCCGTTTCGGCGCCCAGGCCGCCGCGGCCGACGGTCCCACGCGCCAGCATCTCGGCGTACCGGTCGCGCGGATCGCGGACGAGCTGGACGATCCGCGCCTCGGGCAGCTCCTCCAGCACCCGGCTCGCCCCGAGCTCCAGCAGGGCCTCCTGCAGCCCCCATCGGCTCGTGCCCGCTCGCTCACAGACCTGTCGCCCGAGCTCGCGTACCAGCGCCGCGAAGTCGCCGCCGGAGGCTGACGCGGACAGGCGGTCGCGGTCCAGCGGCGACGTCATGGCCCCGCTCGCCTCGAGGGCTTCGATGACGCGCTGACGACCCTCGGGACCGCCGGCGAACCAGCCGCGCAGCCGCGTCCACAGCTCGACGTGACGAACGATGTGGATCGAGGGGTGCGCCTCGAGCATCCCCCGAAGCGCTGTCTTGCCGCTGTGGTCGAGGCCCGCCAACAGGATCGGCGCGGCCTCCCTCACGGGCGCAGCGGGGCGGGGACGGTCCAGCCGATGCGGACAACCTCTTCGGGCCGCGAGCCGCGGGTCAGCACGACGTGGATCAGGCCGAGGCACAGCCACCACAGCGAGGTGCCCCAGGTGCTGGAGTGGAGCATGTCCATGAAGTTCATGACCACGAACTCATGGCCGAGGGCGAGCCACATCGCGATCAGCAGCGCCCCGTGTAGTGGGTCGCGACTGGTCACCTGGCGCCAGCGGCGCAGCGTGAGCCAGAGGAGCCACGCCACCGGGAAGAGGTAGAGGATCAGCGCCGGCAGGCCGTTTTCGGCGGCCAGGGCCAGGAAGGTGTGATGCGCGCTTCCCTCCTGGGCGGGCATGTTGCCGACCCGGACCTTCAGCGACTCGTCGAACAGCTCGAAGTTGTCGTAGCCGAAGCCGAGAGCCGGCCGCAGCTGGATCATGCGGATGGCCGCGTTGTTCGTCACCAGCCGCGATTCGGCGGTGTCCGCATCGGCGAACCGGGTCGCCGCGAACGCGGCGATCGCGCCGCCGCTGGCCACCACCAGGACGACCAGCACGATGCCGAACAGGCCACCGAGCTTGGCTGCCACGCCACGCCGGAAGATCAGCAGGCCCAGCAGCACGGCCGCAGCCCCGAGCCAGGATCCCCGCGAGAAGGAGATGGCCACGCCGATGAACGCCATCGCGATCACGGCAAACAGCCCCCAGCGGGCCAGCTCGCTGCGGCGGACCTCCAGGAAGGCGACAGCCATCATGGCACCGACCATCAGCGTCGCCGTGTACGGTGCCGGGCCGCGCACCGTACCGACCGTTCGTTCGCCGGCTCGTCCCAACCACTCAGCGGGCAGCACCGATGGCGCCAGCCAGCTGAGCGCGCCAACCGCGAACTGGAGCACCACCAGGCCGATGAACATCCACAGCAGCCATTGGAGCTCCCGCTCGCGCGGTTCGGTGACGCGGATGAGCCAATACAGCGCAATGGGAATGACCAGCTTGTCGTAGAAGTTCGCCATCTCGCGCACCGGGTTGCCGGTGAGCAGCTGGACGTTGACAAAGGCGAGGATGAGGAATCCGACAATCGCCACATCGGTCAGGCTCAGGCGGAAGTAGCTGCGACTCAGGCCGAGCATCCGGTACGCCAGGGCGACGATGAGCATGACCGGGACGAGCAGCCGCTCGATCAACCATGTCTCCGGCCCTGACGCCGGTCCGGCCACCGCCGTGCCGCCGCCAACGGCGAACAACGGCTCCAGGGCGACGTACACCAGCACCGCCGTCCACGGGTAGCGGAAGAGGAGAATGACGAGGGGCAGGGCCACGGCGACGACGAACGTCGTGCGGTCGTGCCCCTGCGCGGCCAGCCATCCGACGACCAAGGCGAGGACGACGCCGGTCGCGACCAGCGGCCAGCCAACGCGGCCGGGTCCGCGGAACGTGGCGAGCGGTTGGCGAGCGACGGCCATGTGAGGAACGGTCCAGCTGCTGCGTCGAAGCCGCAGTGTACCGGCGCATGACCCGAAATGCCGCATCGGGCACGCCGGATGGCAACATTGTGGTGATGGATGGCACCGTGTTGCATCTGCTGGCCAACCTGGATCGCGGCGGCGCGCAGGAAGTGGTGCGCACGCTGGTCGCGGCGCTGCCGCCGACCGGCTGGCGCCCGCTGGTCGCGACCTTCCGCGACGGGCCCCTGCGGGCCGAGATCGAGCAGACCGGAATCGGGGTGCGGGTGCTCCCGGGCCGGACGCGGTCGGTCGGGGCGCCGCTCCAAGCGCTGGCTGAGATCGGCGCCATCCGCCGGGAGCTGGCGCGCGTCACCCGCCAGGATGGAGTGGACGTCGTCCAGACCCACCTGCTCGGCAGCCTGGACTTCGTGGCGCTGGCCGCGCGGGCCGGCGACCGCCAGGCCCTGCTGTGGACAGTCCACAACGCCATCCTCGACCTGCGAGCCGACCAGCTGCCCGCTGGCCAGCGCTGGCTGCTGAGCGGGAAGCGGGCCGCGTACCGGTTCGCCTATCGGCTCGGTGGGCGGCTGGCGGACGGCTTCGTGGCCGTCTCGGATGACGTCGCATCGGCGATCACCGCCGCCTACCGGCCACCTCGCGAGCGGCTGTTCGTCATTCCCAATGGCGTCGAAATGGCCCGCTACGCCAGCCGTGACGCCCGTGCCGCGACCCGTGCCGATCTGGGGCTCGCGCCCGACGCCAGGCTGCTGATCGTCGTGGCCAAGCTGTTCGCGCAGAAGGGCCACGCGGTGCTGCTCGATGCGCTCGGCTCCGTCGCCCTGCGTGCCGGCGACGTCGTCCTGCTGGTGGGTGAGGGGCCCGAGCGCGAGCACCTGGAGCGCGTGGCGCGGGATCGCGGGCTGCGCGCCGTCCGGTTCGCGGGCAACCGCCCGGACGTCCCCGCCCTCCTGGCGGCCAGCGACCTGTTCGTGCTGCCGTCGCTGTGGGAGGGCCTGCCCATGGCGCTGCTCGAGGGGATGGCGTCCGGTCTGCCGGTGGTCGCCACCGACGTCGCCGGCAGCCGCCAGGTGGTCGTCCCCGGCGAATCCGGCGTGCTTGTCCCGCCCGGTGACGCGCCGGCCCTGGCCAGCGCCATCAACGCATTGCTCGACGACGACGGACAGCGCTCACGCCTGGCCCAGGGAGCCCGGCAAAGGGTGAAGGCCGAGTTCAGCTCGGCGCGCCAGGCGGAGCGACACGCGGCGGCGTACGAGGCTGTTCAGGCTCGTCGTCAGCGGCGGTAGCCGAATTCCTCCAGGTCGCGGCCGCAGAGGAGCGACAGCCAGCGTTCCGTGCTGCGGGGAAGCCGCCCGCGCCAGCGCTCGGCCGCCGCGCGGTCGATGCCCGCGCCGGATCGCTTGGGCGCGTAGCTCGAGTTGTGGACGACCTGGTCGAGCATGTCGGGCTGGAACGGAATGCCGATGAAGTCGCAGAGATCGGCGACGACCCGCTCCGGATCGGCCAGCAGGTCCTCGAAGCGCTGCAGCCGGTAGCGGTCCGGGTACGCGGCGGCGTAGCGCCGGTGGAGCCGGGCCATCTGCCGCCAGCGAAACGCCAGCGCAGTGCTGGCGTACAGCTCGAACAACGGCCCGCTGCGACGCGCCAGCCGGCCCCATCGGCCGAGGGCCTCGTCGCGTTCCTTCTGCCGCAGCGAGACGTAGATCGCCCGCGGGTCGCGAAAGGTGTGCACGACGCGCGCCCCTGGGAACCAGGCGAGCAGCGTCGGCACCGCGGTGATGTGCTCCGGCGTCTTGTCGCCGGCAACCGGCCGTCCGCCGGCAAAGGTCCGCATGGCGGCCTCGAAGAGCCCGCGTTCCGAGCGCTCGCCCTCGCGCAACGCCCGCTCGAACGCCACCCGGTCGACCGTCGCCGCGAACCGCGACCAGAAGCTCTTGCCTCGCGATGCGTAGACCGCGTCCACGACGCGCGCGAGGCCGGCGTCGGTCCGCAGGTCGCCGGCCGCGGCGAACCGCTCCGCGGCCCCCCGCCGGCCATCGGCCGGCGAGCGCCTGCCCAGGAAGTGGGTCTCGCCGGCGAGGCGCACCAGCGGCGAGCGGTTGAGGATGCGGTGCGTCAGCGTCGAGCCGGTCCGTGGCAGGCCGGCGATGAAGACGTGCGTCGCCGTCGTGGTGTCGGGCATGGGGCCCTATTGTGCCCGGCGCCGGCGGTCGAGCCAGGGTCATCCGCGTGATCGACAGGCCGCATCTGCAAGAATGGCGCGGTCCCAGGCCCGGCCGAGTCGCGGCCGCCGGGCGCGAACCAAGCGCGAGGGAGGCGTCAGCGCGTGCTCCGGCTCACCTATCTCCATGGCCGATATCCAGTCCTGACCGAGACGTTCATCGACCGGGAGATCCAGCGCCTTCTCGACCGCGGGGTCGATCTGCGGATCGTCTCCATCCGTCGACCCAGCGACGATCTGTCGGCGACGCAACGGGAGATGAGCCAACGTGTCGAATACCTCCTGCCCGCGGCGCCGCACCGGGTCGCCACCGCCATGGCGTGGGGCCTCTTCCGCCATCCCCGGACGTTCCTCTGGACGCTGGCCTGGCTGCTGTCGCGGCGCCATCCGCCCGGGACGCGGAGCCGGACCGCCCTGCATTTCGTCACCGGTGTCTATGCCGCCTGGCGGCTGCGCGATCGGCGCGGAGTGCACATCCACGCGCACTTCGTGGATCGGGCTGCCACGGTGGCACTGGTGGCGTCACGGTTGCTCGGGACGAGCTACAGCGTCACGGCCCATGCCCAGGAGATCTACGTCAACCCGGTCCTGCTCAGGGAGCGCATCAGCGAGGCCGCCTTTGCGGTGACCTGCACCGAGTACAACCTTCGGCACCTGCGCACCGAGCTCGGTGCCAGGGCGACACGGCGGCTGCATCGGCTGTACCACGGCATGGACCTGGCGGTGGATCGCGAGGCCGATGGCGACGGTGCCGAGCGCGACCCGCGGCTCATCATCTCCATTGCCCAGCTGTGGGAGCGCAAGGGCCTGCGCTACCTGGTGGAGGCCTGCGGCGTGCTGCGCGACCGCGGGGCCGACTTCCGCTGCGAGATCGTGGGCGACGGGCCGCAGCGTGGCGAGCTGCAGTCGCTCATCAAGCGCCTCGACCTCGTCGACCGGGTGGTGCTGACAGGCCCGCAGCCGTATCCGGAGGTCGTTCGGCGCTACCGGCGGGCGAGCGTGTTCGTCCTGCCCTGCATCGTCACCGAGGAGGGCGACCGCGACGGGATCCCGAACGTGATCCTGGAGGCCATGGCCAGCCGCCTGCCGGTCGTGTCGACGGCGGTGTCCGGCATTCCCGAGGTGATCCACGACGGCGAGACCGGCCTCGTGGTGCCACAGCGCGACCCCGCCGCGATCGCCGACGCCGTCGCGCGCCTGGAAGCCGACCCTGGTCTGGCCGCGGCCATCGGCGAACGCGCCAACACGCTCGTCCGCGCCGAGTTCGACCCGGAGCGCAACGTGGGCCGCCTGCTCGAGCTGTTCGAGGCGGTTGGCGGCACCCCGGCGCCGTGACCACAGGCGAGCCGTCCAGCGCTCCGGCCTGGGCCGCGCAGGCGGCATTCGTCGTCTGGTCCCCGCGGTACAAGGGCACGCGCAGCGCCTGGATCGCCTCCGAGGTCGGCATGCCGGAGCCGGAGTACATGGCGCCGACCGCGGGTCGCGGATGGCGAGCTGCTCCGCTGAAGTACCCCCGGCAGCTCCTCTCGACGCTGGTGACGCTGGTGCGGCGGCGGCCTCGGGTCGTGTTCGTGCAGTCGCCCCCCAGCTTCGCCACCTGGACGGCCGCGCTGTACGCCGCCATGGCGCGCGCCGCGCTGGTGATCGATGCGCACAGCGACGCGTTCGAGCGCGGCATCTGGACCCGGCCCCGCTGGCTGAACGCGGCCGTGGCGCGACGCGCGGCGGTCACCATCGTCACCGGGCCGCATTGGGCCGAGGTCATCGCCGGGATGGGCGGTCGCGCGGCCATCGTCCCGGCCGTGCCGACTCCGCTCACGGTCGGCGAGCCACCGCCGATGTCCGGCTTCAACGTGGCGGTGGTCACCACCTGGGCGGCGGATGAGCCGATGGAGGCCATCTTCGCCGCGGCGCGCGCCTGCCCGGCGGCGACCTTCCACGTCACGGGTCGGCCGCGTGCCATCGAGCGCTACGGGCCCGATCTGCCGGCCAACGTGCGACTCACCGGGTTCCTGGACGAGCCCGCCTACAACGGGCTGCTGGCCAGGGCGGACGCGGTCATGTGCCTGACGACGCGTGACCACACCATGCAGAACGGCGCCGCCGAGGCGCTCTACCTGGGCACACCGATCATCACCAGCGACTGGGCCGTCCTGCGCGACTACTTCCGCCGCGGCACGATCCACGTTGACAACTCGGCCGAGGGCATCGCCGCCGCGGTCCAGCGCATGATGGACGAGGGCCCGGCGCTGCGGGCCGAGGTACGGGCGCTGCGCGACGAGATCGCCGACCGCTGGCAGCGCGACCGCGGCGCGATCGTGGCCGCGGTGGACGACCAGCTTCGGAAGGTCGGCCGCGCGGCCTCTGGCCGCTAGGCGTTCGTCCGGGGGACGACGCTGGTACGACGGGCCCAGCGGATGGGGTGGTCCGCATCGGTCCGGTGCGGAGCGGAGCGGTCGATCGGCCCGCTTCGCCGACGCGAGCGCTGCCGCGCAGGACTCATTCGCTACTGCGGCGCGGCGTGCTGGGCACGTAGGGTCCTCGAACCATTGCCAGCCGCGGCGCGTCGGTCGGGTCCCCTCGACCACCGCGCACGCCGAGACGGAGTGACCTAGCATGCGCTACAAGTCGATGCCGCTCGCCACCCGGACCTCCACCCCCGAACCGCCGGCAGCTCCTCCGACTCGATCGCCCAGACCACACCCGTGGTGGGTCGATTGGCTGCTCACCGTTCCCATCCTGCTGCTGATTCCCGTAATCCTGGTGCCGTACCTGGTGCATGGCGCGGGCCCCAGCCTTTCGCTCGAAGGTCCGGCGGTGGCCGGCCACAAGCTTGTCATCGCGGGGAGCGGTTTCCCGAGCGGCAGGAAGGTCTGGCTGGCCTGGGACGCGGCCGAGGTCGCCTGGCTGCCGGTTCCCAAGGTCAAGGGTGACGGCACGTTCGTCGTGAGTGCGGCGCTGCCGCCAGCAACCACGGCCGGTGATCACGTGCTCGCGGCGGAGCTCGCCCGCGGCAATGGCAAGGGCCCCGAATCCCGCAACGGCGTCCTGGCGTCGCTCACGGTTGAGGTGACGGCCGCGGAAGCGACGCCCACGCCCACCCAACGCGCGACACCCACGCCCAAACCGAGCGGGAGCGCGAGTCCCAGGGCCACGGCCCGACCGAGCAGCACACCGCAGCCGACCCCGTCCATCGGCGGTGGCCCGGCGGTGGGTTATGGCGCGGGGACGACCGGCGGGGCCGGTGGACGCCACGAAATCGTCACCACCCTGGCTGATTCGGGGCCGGGCTCGCTGCGGGCCGCGCTCGAGGCCTCCGGCCCGCGGTTCATCACGTTCGATGTCGGCGGCACCATCAGCCTGCGCGGCAGCATCCACGTCAAGAACCCGTACGTCACGGTCGCAGGCGAGACGGCGCCGCGCCCCGGCATCACCGTGCGCGGCGGCTCATTGCTGGTGCGAACCTCCGAGGTCATCCTGCGGGACCTGCGCCTGCGCCCGGGCGACCAGGTGGACGATCCGAATGACGTCGACGCGCTGACGCTGAACGGCGTCAACGCCTCGGTCAGCAACGTGCTGGTCGACCACGTGACGATGCTGTGGGGCCCGGACATCGGCGGCCTCGCGGTCCTGGGCGACGTCCGGGACGTGACGGTCCAGAACTCGATCATGGGCGAGGGCCTCTACCTCTCGGCGCATGCCGAAGGCACGGCCAGCCAGGGCGGTCACAGCATGGCCGCCAACGTCACCCAGCTGGATCCCGACCTGCCGGCACCGCGCCGCATCACGTTCTGGCGCGACCTCTTCACGACCTCGGACACGCGCATGCCGCGGTTCCAGGGCGCCGAGTGCGTCGACGTGGTGAACAACGTGATCTACAACTGGGGCATCAAGCCGGCGCACGGCAACCCGCGGAGCCTGAACCTGGTCAACAACTGGTTCCGCGCCGGGCCATTGACCGACAACGACCTGTTCTGGCTGGTGCAGACCAGCATCGTGACGCCGCACATCTTCGACAACTCCGTCTACACCTCCGGCAACGTGGCCGATGGCGTCCGCGGCGGCCGCGAGAGCTCGGCCACGGTTTACGCCGATACGCCGCGCTGCGGCGGCCTCTCGGTCGCCGCCGGCGACCCTGGTGACGCGTATGCAGCGGTCCTCGACCATGCCGGCGCCACCGCTCCGATCCGCGACGAGGTGGACCGCCGGATCGTCGCCAACGTCGTCAACCGCGCCGGGCAGTATTTCAACGGAGCCGGCTACCCCGGGCCGAATCCGTACTGGCCGTAAGGACGTGGCGGCAGTCAGTGCAGCGGCGCGACGCCGAGCGCGCTACCGTGCACGTCCACACCACGGGATGACGGAGGTTGCATGTCCTTGACTCGGCTCAGCGTCTTCGGGCTCGGCTACGTGGGCGCCGTGACCAGCGCCTGCCTGGCCGACCTGGGCGTCGAGGTTACCGGCGTTGACCTGAACCCGCTGAAGGTCGACACCATCAACGCCGGCCGCAGCCCGATCGTGGAGGGCGGCCTCGACGAGCTGATCGCCGCCGGCGTCGCCGCGGGACGGCTGCGCGCGACACCGGATGCCGAAGCGGCCGTGCTCAATAGCGACATCTCCATGATCTGCGTGGGCACCCCCAGCCATGCCAACGGCAGCCTGGACCTCACGGCCGTCCAACGCGTGGCGGAAACCGTCGGGGCGGCCATCGCTCGCAAGGGGGCGTGGCACCTGGTCGTGGTCCGGAGCACGATGCTGCCGGGCAGCACCGAGGAGCAGGTGGTGCCGCTGCTCGAGCGCCACTCCGGCCTGCGGGCGGGCACGGATTTCGGGGTCTGCTACAACCCGGAATTCCTCCGCGAGGGCAGCTCGATCGAGGACTTTCACCATCCGCCGTTCACCATCATCGGCAGCGACGATCCACGCGCCGCAGCCGCTGCCGCCGCTCCGTATGCCGCCCTGCAGGGCGAGGTGATCACGACCTCCATCCGCGCGGCGGAGATGGTCAAGTACGTCTGCAACGCCTTCCACGCGCTGAAGGTGACGTTCGCCAACGAGGTCGGGCTGATCGCGTCGGCGCACGGGGTCGACAGCCACGAGGTGATGGACATCATCGGCCGCGACCACAAGCTGAACATCTCGACGGCCTACCTGCGACCGGGCTTCGCCTTCGGCGGGTCCTGCCTGCCGAAGGACCTGCGGGCGCTGACCCATGACGCGAAGCGCAATGACCTGGAGGTGCCGGTGCTGTCGGCCATCCTGCCCAGCAACGAGCAGCACGTCGCGCGCGCGTACGAGCTCGTGCGAGCCACCGGCGCCCGCCGCATCGGCGTCTTGGGCCTCAGCTTCAAGGCCGGCACCGATGACCTGCGCGAGAGCCCGCTGGTCGCGCTGGTGGAGCGCCTGATCGGCCGCGGCTACGACGTGCGAGTGCACGATCCGAACGTCGCCTACGCCAACCTGCACGGCGCGAATCGCGCGTACATCGAGCAGGAGATCCCGCACATCGTCTCCATCCTCACCGAGACCGCCGACGATCTGCTGCAGCACAGCGAGGTGGTCATCATCGGCAACGGCGATCCCGAGCACGTCCGCACTCTGCAGCGGCTGCGTGACGGGCAGCAGGTCATCGACCTCGTCCGTCCCAGGGGCATGGAGCCGATGGATCCCGCTCACTACACCGGCATCGCCTGGTAGGTCGGACGACCTCGCCGATGCGGGGCACCGGGCGACCCGCTAGGGTTCGCGACGTGACCCCCGACCGCGTCCTGGCGTGGCTGATGGCCGTTGTCCTGGCCGCCGTTGGCGGTGCCGCGGTAGCCGTGCCGCTGACCCTGCTGGTGCGCGCCTGGCTTAGTGACTGGCCCAACGGCTCGTGGGCGGCGGTGATCGCCATCGGCTACCTGGCCTGGGCCGCGACCTCGCTGGGGATCAGCGCCTACTGGCTGCGGCGGCAGGCAGGCCGATGAGCCGCTCCATGCCGAATCGGCGGGCGGTGGTCACCGGCGGCGCTGGCTTCGTCGGCAGCACCCTGGTGGATCGCCTGCTGTCCGACGGATGGGAGGTCGTGGCGCTCGACAACTTCGATGAGTCGACCTACGGTCGTGCCGCGAAGCTCCGCAACCTGGCTGGCGCCCTGGCCGCACCGGCATTCGAGCTGCGCGAGGTCGACACCCGCGACGCGGCCGCGGTCATGACCGCGCTGCGCGACGTGGCACCCGGCGTCGTTTTCGACCTGGCGGCACGTGCGGGGGTCCGCCCGTCGATCGCCGACCCCGGGGCGTACGTGGCCACCAACGTCGCCGGGTTCCAGAACACGCTGTCGGCCGCCGCCGCGGTCGGAGCTCGGGTCGTCTTTGCCTCGTCGAGCTCGATCTACGGCGACGACGACCGTCGCCCGTTCGTGGAGGACCAGGCCCGCGGGCGGCCGGAGTCGCCCTACGGGGCCACCAAGATCGCCGGCGAGGCGCTGGCCTTTGCCCACGGGCGGGCCACCGGGCTGCCGGTCGGCGTCGCGCGGCTGTTCACCGTCTACGGCCCGCGGCAGCGGCCGGACCTCGCCATCCACGCCTTCGCGCGACGCATCCTGGCGGGGGAGCCGGTGGTGCTGTTCGACGAGGGACGCGGGTTGCGCGACTACACCTTCGTGACCGACGTCGTCGAGGCGCTGGTCCGACTATCGGACGCTGAGGACCGGTATCTGGTGGTCAACGTCGGCAGCGATCGGCCGATCCTGACCTCGCAGGTCATCGACGAGCTGGAGCGGGCGCTGGGCACCGTCGCGACCCGTGAGCTGGCACCGGCCCAACCTGGCGACGTGCCGGCCACGCACGCCGACGTCAGTCGAGCGCGCAGCACGCTCGGCTGGTCGCCGCGGGTCCCGTTCGCGGAGGGCATCGACCGGTTCTGTGTCTGGCTGGTCGCTGAACAGGCAGCGGACCCCGATCAGGCCTCGGTCATCGAGGCGCGGCCCACGCCGACGTAGCGCAGCCCGGCGGCCCGCACCGCACCGGGCTCGAGCGCGTTGCGCGCGTCGAACAGCAGGTCACCCTTCATCACCTCGGCCAGGGCTGCCGGGCTGAGCGTGACGTATTCCGGCCACTCGGTGGCGAGCACGACCGCATCGGCTCCGCTAGAGGCCTCCAGCGGCCCGGCGCAGATCGTCAGCCACGGCGCCTGTCGCGACACGGCCGCGGCGGCCTTGGGATCGCAGCCCACCACCGTTGCTCCCCGATCGCGGAGCACCGCGGCCAGGGCCAGGGCCGGGGAGTCGCGGATGTCATCCGTCCCCGGCTTGAAGGCGAGTCCCAGGAGTGCCACCCGGCGGCCGGCGACCTGGCCGTCGAGATCCGCTGCCAGGCGATCCGCGGCGAGGCCCGGCTGGCCCGCATTCACCGCGTCCACGGCCCCGGCCAGTGCGAGCTCCACGTCACGCTGGCGGCCCATGGCGATCATGGAGCGCACGTCCTTGGGCAGGCACGAGCCTCCGTAGCCGATGCCGGGGCGGAGGTAGTCGCCGCCGATGCGTGGATCGGACGAGATGCCGCGGAGCACGTCGTCGATCACCGCGCCGGTGGCGTCGCACAGCATGGCCAGCTCGTTGATGAAGCTGATCCGGGTGGCCAGGTAGGCATTGGCGGCGTTCTTGGTGAGCTCCGCGCTCTCGGCGTCGACCACCAGGATAGGGGCTTCCAGCGGGCGGTAGAGCGTCGACAGCAGCTCCGCGTGGTCGTCGTCGCCCAGGTCCGCTCGGCCGACCACCACCCGCGACGGGTGCAGGAAGTCCTCGAGGGCGCGCCCGGTCCGCAGGAATTCGGGGTTGGCGAGCACCGGCACCGACCAGTCGAGGCCACGGGCAGCGAGGGCTTGGTTCAGCGCGCGCTCCGCGGCACGGGTCGTGCCAACCGGCACGGTACTGCGCAGCGCAACCACCACGGGATGATCCAGTGCCTGGCCCAGCGTGTCGAAGACGCTGTGCACGGCAGCGAGGTCCGCCTCGCCGGTCGGGGCCGACGGGGTCCCGACGCAGACCAGCACAACGTCGGCGTCGCGGAGGGCCTCCTCGGCGTCGAGCGTGAAGCGCAGGCGCCCATCGCTCTGCTGGAGGGTCAGCTCCGACTGGAGGCCCGGCTCGTAGTAGGGGGCCTCCCCGCGCTCGAGCGAGTGGAGCTTTTCGGCGTCCACTTCCAGCCCCACCACGCGCTGGCCGAGCCGAGCCAGGCAGGTGGCGGTGACAAGGCCCACGTAGCCAAGGCCGATGACGGCGATCTGCATCTGCGTTCCCTTGATGGCAATGTCGGATGAGTACGGGGACCGGATGATAGCGAGTGCGGCCAGCAGCATCGGACCGGGGAGGGTGCACTGCTGGCCGGATGGTGGATAATCCACGCTCCGCGCTCGTCCTTCGTTCAAGGGGTGCCCCATGGCAGCAGCCGCCCGCCGGCATTGCATGGTCGTCGACAACGTGTATCCCGATCCGCGCGTGGAGCGCGAGGCGAATGCCCTGCTGGAGCGCGGCTACTGGGTCGACGTCGTCTGCCTGCTCAGCCCCGGTCTGCCCCGCCGCGAGCGCATCGGCCGCCTCACGATCCATCGGCTGCCGATCAAGCGGCGACGTGGCGCCTCGGCGCTGACGCAGCTGTGGGAGTACCTGGCCTTCGCGGCCTGGGCGACCGCGCTGGTCGCGGTCCGGCACCTCCGGACGCCGTACGACGTCGTGCAGGTGCACAACGTCCCCGATTTCCTCGTCTTCAGTGCCGTGGTGCCGAAGCTGGCGGGCGCCGGCGTGATCCTGGATCTCCACGACCTGATGCCAGAATTCTTCGCCAGCCGCTTCGGCCGTGACCTGAGCTCCAGGTTGGGACGGGCAGTGCTCTTCCAGGAGCGGCTGTCGACGGCCTTTGCCGACGAGGTGATCACCGTCACCGACCTCTGGCGTTCGCGGCTGATCCGTCGCGGCGTGCCGGCCGAGAAGGTCCACGTCGTCATGAACCTGCCGGACCCGCACGAATACCCCATGCGCGAGCCGGTCGTGCGACGCACGGACGGTCCATTGACCGTCGTCTACCACGGGACATTGACACGCCGCTACGGGATCGACGTCCTGCTCATGGCGTTCGCGCTGGCTCGCCCCCGCGTCCCGCTGCGGTTGCTCATCCACGGGCGTGGCGAGTACCGCGACGAGGCGATGCAGCTTGGCGAGCAGCTGGGCCTGGGGGACACGGTGCGATGGAGCACGGGCCACCTGTCGACGACGGCGCTCGCCTCCCTGATCAGCCACGGCGACATCGGAGTGGTGCCCAACCGCAACGATGTATTCACCGACGAGATCCTGCCCACCAAGCTGATGGAGTACGCCGCGCTCGGGATCCCGACCATCGCGTCGCGATCCACGGCGGTCGAGAGCTACTTCACCGACGAGATGGTCCGCTTCGTCGAGCCGGGCGATGCCGAGGCCATGGCCGAGGCGCTGGTGGAGCTCGCCACCGATCCGGACCGACGCGCTACGCTGGCGACCAACGCGCAGCGCTTCTCACGACAATTCCAATGGGCCGATCAGGCAGCCGCCTACGAGGCGCTCGTGCACCGGCTCGGAGGGGAAAAGCCCGCGACGATGGAGACCGCATGATCCCGATTGCCCGCCCCGTGCTTGGGGAAGAAGAGAAGGCGCTGGTGTGGAGCGCCATGGAGGCCGGCCAGCTGGCGCAGGGCGCCAGGGTGGCCGAGTTCGAGGAGCGCTTCGCGCGCTTCGTCGGCGCCGAGCACGCGGTGGCGGTCAGCTCCGGCACCACCGCCATCCATCTCGCCCTGCTGGCGGCCGGCATCGGCGCCGGCGACGAGGTCATCACCGTCTCGTTCACGTTCACCGCCAGCGCCAGCGGCATCCTGCACGCCGGGGCCCGGCCAGTCTTCATCGACGTCGACCCGGTCAGCTTCACCATGGACCCGGCGCAGATCGAGGCGGCCATCACGCCCCGGACGCGCGCCGTGATGCCGGTCAGCCTCTACGGCAACCCGGCGGACCTGCCCGCGATCATGGAGATCGCCAATCGCCACGGCCTGCGCCTGATCGAGGACGCCTGCCAGGCGCACGGCGCCTCGCTCGACGGGCGTCGCAGTGGCGCGTGGGGGACCGCCGTCTTCAGCTTCTACCCGACCAAGAACATGACCACCGGGGAAGGCGGGATGATCACCACCGACGATGCCGAGCTGGCCGAACGCGCGAGCCTGCTCCGAGCGCACGGCATGCGGGAGCGCTACAAGCCGGAGATGCTGGGCTACAACTTCCGGATGACCGATCTCGGAGCCAGCATCGGCCTGGCGCAGCTCGACAAGCTGCCGGCGGCCAATGCCCGTCGCCGGGCGATCGCCGACCGCTACGACCGCGAGCTGCAGGGGGTCATGACGCCCCAGCGGCGGCCGAACGCCGAGCATGCCTTCCACCAGTACACGCTGCGCGTCGCGCAACGCGACCGGTTCCTGGCGCGCCTGGCCGAGCTCGGCGTCGGCGCCAACGTCTACTACCCGGTGCCGGTCCATCGCCAGACGCCGTTCCTCGAGGTCGCGGGTCAGCCGCTGCTGCCGGTCACCGAGATGCTCACCGACCAGATCATCTCCATCCCGGTCTACCCGAATCTGACCGATGACGAGGTCACGACCATCATCGGCGCCGTCAACCAGGTCGCAGGCGAGATCGGGGAGCGCCTGCCGAGCGAGTGACCATGCTGATCGGCTCCGGACGCGCGTCATCGGGCCAGGGCCCGGTCTGCGATCGCTGCGGCCGGCCGGAGCCCGATCGCTATCGCTTCTGCCCGGAATGCGAGCTGTTCGTGTGCGCCCAGTGCTGGGACCCGGAGAGCGGTGTCTGTCTCAGCTCGTCACGTCCGAACCTGCCGGCCCCCGGCCTGCTGCCGATTTCGATCAGGAACACCATCGGCCAGCGCTCGGCCGGTGTCTCCATGAGCGCGAGCCGGGTCGGCCAGGCGCTCGTCGGGCGCGGCGCACGGCGCCCGGACCCTGCGCCCCGCGCATCGGGCGTGGCTGCAGCTCGGCCCTCGCGGGCGAAGGCGCAGGTTGCGCCGGTAGGCATGCTGGCCGTCGTCGCAGCGGGCGTGCTCTTCGCGGTGGCGCTCTTCGCGGTTCCAGCGCTCGTGCGACTGGGGTCGGATGGGCCGCAGGCCTCGGTTCCTCCCGCGGTCGCCACCCGGGAGAGCGGAGTGCAGGGCGGGACGTCAACCAAACAGACAGCCCGGAAGTACGTGGTGCGGCCCGGGGACACGCTGCGATCGATCGCTGCCCGGCTCTACGGCAACGAGGATCGCTGGTCCGATCTGTACCGGGCCAATCGCAAGGTCATCGACGATCCGGACGCGCTCGGGGTGGGCACCACCCTCACCGTGCCGTAGGCCGCAGCGAGCGCCTCCCGGGACGCCGGGTCAGGGGCGGACCGTCGTCTCCTGGCCGCCTGGCGTGTCTCGCACCTGGACGCCCATGGCCGCGAGCTCGTCCCGTAATCGGTCGGAGGTCGTGAAATCGCGCGCGGCCCGCGCCGCCGCCCGCTGGTCCAGCAGCTCGGCGGCGCCTGCCGGGAGCTCACCCCCGGTCTCGACGGGGGCGTCCAGGGAGAGTCCCAGCACCCGGTCGAAGTCGAGCAGCAGCGCCCGGCGCTGGGGCGGCGTCAGGTCATCGGCAGATGCCACCGTGTGGGCGACGGCCAGCGCGGCCGGCAGGCCGAGGTCCTCCGAGATTGCCTCCACGAAGCGCGTGCGATGGGCAGCCATCGGCGCATTGCCAAGGTCGACATCGGCGCCCTCCAAAGCGCCGGCGGCCACCGCACGGCGCAGGCGCCGCAGGCCGGCCGATGCGGCGACCATGGCCTCCTCGGTGAAGTCGAGCTTCGAGCGATAGTGCGCGGTGAGGGCCAGGTAACGGAATGCGAGCGGCTCGAAGCCCTTGTCGGGCAGGTCGCTGACCCGGATCACGTTCCCCGCGGACTTCGCCATCTTCGCGTCGGCCAGCGTCAGGAACTCGCCGTGCATCCAGATGCTGACCACCGGATGGCCGAGCACCCCCTCCGACTGCGCGATCTCGTCCTCGTGATGCGGGAACTTCAGGTCGATCCCGCCGGTGTGGATGTCGAATCGCTCGCCGAGGTACTTGATCGACATGGCCGAGCACTCGATATGCCACCCCGGGAAGCCCTCGCCCCAGGGTGACGGCCACGTCATGAGCCGGGCGGGCTCCGCCGCCTTCCAGAGCGCGAAGTCCTCCGGGTCGCGCTTGTCGCTCTCCACGTCCACCCGATGTCCGGCGCGCAGCTGGTCCAGGCGCTGCCCGGAGAGGCGGCCGTAGCCCGGGAACTCGCTGACGTCGTAGTAGACGTTGCCGTCGACCTCGTAGGCCAGGCCGCGTTCCAGCAGCGTCCGCGTCATGGCCACCATCTCCGGGATATGGTCGGTGGCGCGCGGCATGATGTCGGCGGGCGGCATGTTCAGCAGCGCTTCATCTTCGAGCCAGGCGTCGGTGTAGAACGCGGCGATCTCCATGGGCGACTTGCCCTCGACCTCGGCGGCCAGCAGGATCGGGTCCTCGCCGGTGTCCCGCATGTGGCCGACGTCGGTGACGTTCTTGACGTACAGCACCTGGTAGCCCAGGTACTGGAGCACCCGGCGCAGCAGGTCGCCGAAGAGGTAAGTGCGCAGGTTGCCGATGTGCGCGTAGCGGTACACCGTGCTGCCGCAGGTGTAGATCGTCACGCGCCCCGGCGTGACCGGGACAAGGGGCTCCACCTGGCGGCTGAGCGAGTTGTAGAGGCGGATCGGGGGAAGCGGGGACATCGGTCCGGCATTGTACCGATGCGGCCGGTCTGGGCCGGGACTGGCCTAGGCGAATTCCGCCTCGCCGGCGCGGGCCTCCGCCCGCAGATCGCGCAGGGCCTGCTGGTCCAGCCGGCCGAACCGCGGCAGATCTCCGATCGACGCCGTGCGCGCCAGGCGCTCGGTCATCTTGGTGAGCACCAACGTCCCGAACTCCGCGTGCGCCATCAGCTGGCGCAGCGTGTCCGCCGGAACTTCCATCAGCTCGGTCTCCACCTCGGCGACCACGTCGGCGGTGCGGGTCGAACCGGTGAGTGCCGCAATCTCGCCGATGACGTCGCCCGCCCCGATGCCAGCCAGCGGGCGATATTCGCCGGTCTCCGTCGCCGCGCCCACCGCGACCCGCCCGGAGAGGATGAAGTAGGCGCTGTCGCCGGGGTCGCCGGCACGGGTGATGGCGGTGCCGGCTGGAGCGGTCACGACCCGGCCCGAGCCGATGAGCGCATCACGGTCGCGCTGCGGCATGCCCGCGATGGCCGGAATGTAGCGCCCAATGGCCGCAATGTCCTCCGCGGTGACCGGTCGCGCCGCGCCCAGGGGGATCTTCGGGGCGGTGCGCAGCAGCGTGATGGTGCGGCGCCACTGCGCCGCAGGCTGGCCAATGCCCGGCAGTGCCGCACCGAACAGCGCGATGCCGATGAGGAGTACGGAGCTGACCGCGAACATGACCTGTGGATTCCACAGGTCCGCCAGGCCGGCCAGGCCCATGCCGATGACATACACCACGTCGCGGATGACGTAGTTGGTGCTGAACACGCGTCCCCGCACTTCTCGCGGGGTATTGCGCTGGCTGATGAGGCGGCCTGCCACGAACGAGGGGGCGTTGAGGATGCCCGAGACGCCGATGAGGCCGATCGCGAGCCAGATGTTGGAGCTCAGCGCGTAGAGCAGCCCCGCCACGCCCATGCCCAGGAAGCTCAGCACCAGCCAGGTGCCTTCGCGCAGGCGCTCGGCGTAGCGAGCCATCATGAGGCTGCCGATCACGAATCCGACCGAGGTGATGCCCTCCTGCAGGCCGTACTCGAACTCGGTCGCCTTCAGGACCTCGAGGGCGAACGGGAGCAGGAGCACGTTCTGCAGGCCAAAGACGATCATCGCCGGCGTGCGGACGATCGTCAGCGACCGCAGCACAGGGGTCCGCAGGATGAAGGCGGCGCCGAAGCCCAGGTTGCGAATGATGTCCCCGATGCTGGTGCGATCCTCGGTCTCCAGCGGTTTGACGGTGACCAGGGAGATCATCAGGCCGGCGAACAGGAAGGTGGCGGCGTCGAACCAGAACACGACCTCCTGGTTGGTCGCGATGAGCAGACCGGCCAGGGCGAAGCCAACCGCTGTCGATCCGAACTGGGCGATGGCCATGAGCGAGTTCGCGGCGGCCAGCTCCTCGTCGGACGCAACCTCGGGCAGCACGCTGTCGTTGGCGGGGTCGAAGAACTGCCGAACCGAGGCCGACAGCAGCACGATGAGGTACAGCCAGAAGATGCTGCCGGTGAGGGCGAGGCTCAGCGGAATGGCCGCCACCAGGCCGGCCTGCAGGACAACCGTGACGACCATGATTGCCTTGCGGTCGTAGCGATCCACGATCACACCGGCGATCAGCCCAAAGACGAGCGTCGGGATCGACGAGACCATCAGCATGATGCCGACGTTGAGGATCGAGTGGGTGACCTGGAACACGATGATGCCCGCCGCCAGCGACGTGAGCGCATCGCCGATGGTCGAGATGAGCTGCCCGGTCCACAGGTACACGAACGACCGGTTGCGGAAGACGGCGAAGGCGCCGACCCGGGTGGCCGGGGGCGCGGTCACGGCGGTCACGGGTGCAACGGCTCCTCCGAAGGCTGCGGTGATCGCGGGTCGGCAGCGCCGGCCATTGTGCCACCCGTGTGGGGGCCGGCGGTTCGCATCGCTACCATCTGGTCATGCGGCCGCTGCGCCTCCCCGAACGCGACCAGTCCGGCTCGTATCCCGTGACCCTTGGCGACGAGCCTGCCTACTGCCCGGCCTGCGGCCAGCCAGTCGCCCTCCAGCTGCTGGAGCCGGACCACCTGCCGCGTCTGGTCTGCCCGCAAGGGCACGTCACCTGGCGGAACCCACGCGTCGTGGTCGGGACCTTGCCGGTGCAGGCCGGGCGCGTCCTGCTCGCCCGACGGGCCATCGAACCGGCGCTTGGCCGGTGGACCTATCCCGGAGGGTTCATGGAGCTCGGTGAATCCGCGCAGGAGGGCGCGCGGCGGGAGACGGAGGAGGAAACCCGGCTGCTCGTCGAGGTCGGCAGGCTGATCGGCGTCTATTCGCGGCCGGCGGTTGGCCAGGTGACCATCATCTACGAGGCGACCGTGGTCGGCGGTGAGGCGCTGCCTGGCGCCGAGTCGCTGGAGGTGCGCGACTTCGGCCCCGACGAGATTCCCTGGGCGGAGCTGGCGTTCACCACGGCGGAAAGCGCGCTGCGTGACTGGATCGCCTCGCTGCCCGGACGCGGTCCACGGTTCGAGCCTGAACTGTACGTGCGCGGCGATCCCGAGTAGCTCCGCTATTGCCGTGGCGACGGGGTGGCCGTCGGCGCCGGCGTGTTGAGGGTGAACGTGTCAGCGATGGCCGTGCCCTCGGCGATGTCCGCCATGTCGGGCTTCGACCTTGCGCCGATGCCCTCGCTGGCGATCAGGACCATGACATTAGTGCCGTCCGGCTCCGCGAACAGCCCCAGCCTGGCGATGGCCGGCACGCCGACCTGGACCGAGGGGTCGACGTTCGACTCCGCGTCGGATGTGTCAAGGACCACGGCGCAGTTCGCCTGATCGGCGCGCGCGAGCCACAGGTCCGTTTCGCTCGTGAACTGGCTGGGGCTGGTGATGGCGACGTCGAGGAAATAGCCGCTGAGGCCGGCGAACGTGGCTTCATGTGGCGTGAGCACGCTTCCCAGGTCGGCCCGTCGCATCAGCGCGAACGCGATATTGGCCGCGTCTGTCTTCAGGCCGTCCGTCAGCGAGCCGTCGGCCGTGACTCCATAGGCGTTGCGGCACACCGTGATGCGCGCGACCGTTGCGGTGCCGGGCACCGGGCCGCGGGCCATGGACAGGATGGCGTCATGGTTGGTCACGATCCAGCCGTCGGGTCCTGGTGACGGCATGGTGACCAGCGGAACGGGCGTGGGCTTCGGCTTGCGGGCGTCGACCAGCGTCTGCCGAGACAGGGCGCCGAGACCGACGATGCCGACCACCGCGAAGGCCCCGAGGACGACCAGGACCTGGACCACCCTGTTCAATGCTTCATCCTCCGCAGCGGCCATGATGGCCGGGGGCAGCGGCCGGCGTCTACCGAATTGCCCGAAGCACGGCGACCGCGTTCTGGCCGCCAAACCCAAAGCCGTTGACGATCGCCACCTTCACGGGCATCTGCCGCGCGACGTTGGGTACATAGTCGAGGTCGCAGGCGGGATCCGGTGTCCCGTAGTTGATCGTCGGCGGGACGATTCCGTCACGGATGGCCATCACCGCGGCGAGGGCGCTCATGGCGCCGGCGGCGCCAAGGGTGTGGCCGATCATGCTCTTGTTGCTGCTCACCGCCAGCCGGTGGGCGTGGTCGCCGAAGGCCGCGCGGATCGCCTTCGTCTCGGTCGCGTCGTTGAGCGGCGTGCTGGTGCCATGGGCGACGACGTAGTCCACCTCCTCCGGCTCGACGCCGGCGTCGCGCAGAGCGCGCCGCATGGCGCGCGCTGCACCCTCGCCGGATGGCTCCGGGGCGCTGATGTGGAAGGCATCGCCAGTGAGACCACCGCCGGCAACTTCGGCCAACGGCTGGGCACGGCGTCGCTCGGCATGCTCGGCAGCCTCGATGACCAGCACCGCCGCGGCTTCGCCGAAGACGAAACCGTCACGCTGCGCGTCGAAGGGGCGTGACGCCTTCTCCGGCTCATCGTTGCGCTTCGACAGCGCCCCCATGTTGGCCAGCGCGGCGAAGGCGACCGGCAGGATGGCGCTCTCCGTGCCACCGGTGATGACGACGTCCGCGTCACCGTGCTCGATCATGCGCTGCGCCTCGATGAAGGCCTGGACCCCCGAGGCGCAGGCCGCCACGCTCGTCACCACCGGGCCGCGCAGCCGGTTCTGGATGCTGATCTGGCAGGCGGCCATGGAAGGCGACAGCATCGGCACCATGAACGGGCTGACGCGGGTGGGGCCCTGCTCCAGGTAGACGCGTTCGCCGGCCGCCACGTCGCCGATGCCGCCGCCGCCGGTGTTCACGACCACCGCGATGTCGTCGCGGTTCGCGTCGTTGATGACCAGCCCCGACCCCTCGATGGCCTGGGCGGCGGCGGCGACCGCGATCTGGCTGAATCGGCTCATTCGGCGCGCCTGCTTGAAGTCCATGAAGTCCCGGGGCTCGAAGCCCTTGATCTCTGCGGCGATCCGGACCTCTTCGTTCGACGGGTCGTAGGCGGTGATGCGCGCGACGCCGCTGACGCCGGCGGTCAGGTTCCGCCAGAACGTCTCCGCATCATTGCCGATGGGCGAGATGGCGCCCATCCCGGTGACCACCGCCCGGCGCGCGGGGTCCGAGCTGCTCACGCCTCGTGACGCCGGACGATGACGGTGCTGTTATGGCCGCCAAGGCCCATGGAGTTCGACAACGCCACGCGGACATCGGCCTGGCGAGCCTGGTTGGGCACGTAGTCCAGTGTCAGCTCCGGGTCAGGATGGCGATGGTTGATGGTCGGCGGGATGCAGCCGGTGGCCACCGCCTTCACGCAGGCGAACAGCTCGAAGGCACCCGCGGCGCCCATCATGTGGCCGGTCATGCTCTTGGTGGAGCTGATCGCCAGCCCGTTGCGCGCGTGGTCGCCGAACACCTCCTCGATGGCGATCGACTCGTAGCGGTCGTTCAGCGGCGTGCTGGTGCCGTGGGCATTGATGTAGTCGACCTCCTCGGGGCCGATGGCGGCGCGCGCCAGCGCATCGCGCATGGCGCGCTGGTTGCCCTCGCCGCGCTCCGCGGGCGCCGCCATGTGGAACGCATCGGCACTCGAGCCGTAGCCGATGACCTCGGCGATCGGCGACACGCCGCGGGCCAGCGCGTGCTGCAGCTCCTCGAGCACCAGCACTGCGGAGCCCTCCGACACGACGAAGCCGTTACGCGTCGCGTCGAACGGGCGGCTGGCGATCTCCGGGTTGTATTCGCCGCTGTCGGGATCGATCGGCGAGCCGAGCGCCTTCATCTGGCTGAAGCCCGCCAGCGCGATCGGCACCACCACCGCTTCCGTGCCGGCGCCGAGCATCAGGTCGGCCTGGCCGCGCACGATCGCCTCCATCGCCTCCCCGACGGCGTGGCCGCCGGTGGCGCAGGCGCTGACCACTGCCAGGTTGTGCCCGCGGATGCCGTACTGGATGGCAACCATGCCCGATGCGGCGTCGGGGATCATGTGCGGCAGCAGGAAGGGCGACACGCGGTCGATGCCGCGGTTGGCGAGCGTCAGGATGCCGTCGCTGATCATGCCGATGCCGCCGATGCCGGTGCCCACCACCATCCCGAAGCGGTCGGGATCCGCCTGGCCGCGGTCCACCTTGCCATCCGCGTCGAGCAGGCCGGCGTCGCGCAGCGCCTCGCCGGCAGCGGCCACCGCGAGATGGGTGTTCCGGTCGTGGCGGCGCGCGTCCTTCGCGTCCATGTACTGCGTGGCGTCGAAGCCCTTGACCTCGCCGGCGATGTGGATCGGGTAGCCGGTCGTATCGAAGGCGGTGATGTCGGCAATCCCAGAACGTCCGGAGATCAGCGCCTCCCACGACGCATCGGCTCCGATGCCAACCGGGGAGACGACGCCGAGGCCGGTGACGACCGCCCGACGAGCCGTCACGTGGGCAGCCAGATGCCTTCGCCCCCGGGCAGGTCGACGGCGTGCGCCCCGGCTGCCGGCGCGATGCGGCGGATGAGGCCGGTGAGCACCCGGCCAGGGCCGATCTCGACGAAATCGGTCACGCCGTCGGCCGCCATGCGACGGATGGTCTCCGTCCACTGCACCCCGTGGACGAGGTGCTCGGTGAGCTCGCGGCGCAGCCCGTCGGCCGTCTGGATCACGCTGGCGTGCACGTTGCCGAGCATCGGCACCTGCGGATCGCGGAACGGGACCTTGGCCAGGATGCGGCCGAACTCGTCGCGCGCGCGGCGCATCAGGGGCGAGTGGCTGGCCACGCTGACCGTGAGCTGAACGGCCCGCCGCGCGCCGACCGTCTTGCTCATCTCCAGGGCGAAGACGAGTGCGGGGATCACGCCGGACAGCACGATCTGCCCCGGCGCGTTGCGGTTCGCGACGGAAATCTCGCCGTGCTCCCGCGCCTGGTCCACGATCTCATGCACCTGCTCGTCGCTGAGGCCGATGACGGCGCCCATGCCGCCATCGATGCCGCGCTCCTGCATGATCCGGCCGCGCTCGCGGACCAGCTGCATGGCCGTCTCGAAATCGAGCGCCTCGGCGGCGACCGCCGCCGCGTACTGGCCGGCCGAGTGCCCCGCGAGCAGGAACGGCTTCAGCTCGACGCCGGCGCGCGCCGCCTCGGCCTTGAGCGCCTCGAGATGCGCGATGCTCGTCGCCAGGATGGCCGGCTGGGCGTTGACGGTCAGGTCCAGCTCCTCGGCCGGGCCTTCGGCGATCAGCCGGCTCAACGGAAAGCCGAGCGCCGCGTCACCCCGGGCCAGGATGGCGGCAGCTTCCGGCGAGCGCTCGAGCAGGCCGCTGGCCATGCCAACGTACTGGGAGCCCTGGCCCGGAAAGACGAACGCGTGGTGGCGCGTCTCGTCCGCGGGCGAATGGTCGTTCGTCTTCTCGGTCATCGAATGTGCCAGTGGAAGGTCGGAATTTGGCGCAGCGAGTATAGCCTGAGCACGAATCGGGCCCCAACGGCCCGCTTCGCGACACGCACCTATTCGGCCAGCGCGAAGCGGCTGACGACCTCGTGCAGCACCGGCAGGCCGAAGCGCAAGGCGCTGACCGGGATTCGCTCGTCGTTGGCGTGATACAGCGACAGGTAGGGCTGGTCGGCATCCAGGCGCAGCGGCAGGAACCCGTAGGTCGGGATGCCCAGCCGGGCCATGGCTTTCCCGTCGGTGCCCAGGGTGATCATCATCGGCAGTGGCACCCCCTCGGGATCCGCGGTGCGCAGCGCGTCCGCCATGAGGCGCACGATCTCGGCGTCCGCCGGGCAATCGACCGGCGGCATGGTCTGGACCGACTCCACGGTCACCTCGCCGCCGGCAATGCGCTGCAGCTCGGCCAGCAGGGCGTCCTGGTCGGTGTCCGGCAGCGTCCGGACGTCGATCTCCGCCTCGCCGCTGCCCGGTACCACGTTCACCTTCTTGCCGGCATGGATCATGTTCGGCGTGACCGTGTCGCGCAGCATCGCGTCCAGGGATCGCTGCAGGACGGGATCGCTGACGACTGCCCGCAGCCGGGATCGCGCTTCGTCGTCATCGCCGCGCTCCGCCAGGTCGGCCACCACGGACAGCCCCAGGCCGTCGAAGAAGCGGCGCACCACGGGCGTGACGCGGGCCGGCCGCGGCGCGGCGGCCAGCCGGGTGACGGCCGCGGCCAGCTTCAGCGCGGCGTTGTCGGGCGCCGGCATCGAGCCATGGCTCGGCGTGCCGCTGGCCCGCATCCGCGTCCAGATGATGCCCTTCTCGGCCACCTGGATGGTGTAGACCCGGCGCCCGCCCACGGTCATCGAGTAGCCGCCCACCTCGTTCAGCGCCGCCGCGGCCGGTCGCCCGGAGGCATCGGCGAACAGGTCCGGCCGGGCGTTGGCCCAGTGCAGCGCGCCGGCGCTGCCGCCGGCCTCCTCGTCGGCTACGGCGGCCAGGATCACGTCGCGGCGCAGGGTGGCGCCGGAAGCCTGGAGCGCCACCATCACCGACAGCTCCATGGCCACCATTTCCTTCATGTCGCATGCGCCGCGGCCCCACACCTCGCCGTCGACGAGCTCGCCGCCGAAGGGGTCGCGCGACCACGACTCGGCGTCAACCGGCACCACGTCAACGTGGGACAGCAGGAGCAGCGGCGGCTCCGGATCGGGCACGCCGGCTGGCATCCGGGCGAAGCACGAGCCGCGGCCCGGGGATGCCTCCAGGACCTCGGCGCCGATGCCCGCGGCGTTGAGCACCTCGGCGCAGTAGGCGGCCGCGACCGTCTCGCCGCCACGCGAGTCGCGTCCGGCTGCCGCCGAGGGGTCACCTGGCGGGTTCACCGATGGAATGCGGATCAGCTCTCGCAGGTGCTCCACGCAGCTCGCAGTCGCCGCGTCCCAGTCGATCGGCGTCACCTCAGCTGGCCGGCTCGGCGGAGCCGAGCTCCACGCCCCGCGCCGCGGGGGATCGTTGCCGGTGCTCGTGGCGGCGTGCCACCAGCCAGCTCAGCGGCACCTCCGCCGCCAGCAACAGCAGGGCGACGCCGAGCAGGACCGGCAGCTGCGTGGCGAGCCCCATGACCAGCAGCGCCCCCAGGAAGTAGCAGTGGATCGCCACCCGGGTCAGCCCGGCCAGCCGCAGGTCCAGGATCGCCATCCGCTCGCCGTTCGGCTGTGCGCGGTCGGGACCGAAGATCGCCCAGGCGCTGACCAGGGCGAAGCCGGCCAGGGTAACCAGGAACGGGACGCCGCCACCTCCCGGCGCGTCGTCGATGAGCGGCTTCACGGCGATGAACGGCATCAACCCCACCAGCAGCAGGGCGAAGGCCGGCAACGGCACCAGTAGCTGCAGCCACTCGAGCCGCGGCCGGCCGCGTGCCTCGTCCCGCAGCCAGCGGGTCACCAGGCTGAACCCGACCGTCACGAACAGCCAGGCGTAGAAGTTGCCCCACGGCACGCCGAACCAGCCGTCGGTGGGCGCGATGCCGCGCCACGTCCAGAGTCCCATCCGGATGGCGATGGCGTCGAAGGACAGGTCGAGCAGGATGGCCAGCACGCTGTCGACCACCGGGGCATACCGCCGGCGGACGCCGAGCGCATCGGTCAGGCGCATGGCGCCGGCGATGATCAATGCCCAGGTGAGGCCGATCACGAGCGGCGCCCGGTCGATGACCAGCGTCCAGGCCGGGTTGTAGTGGTAGGTCTGGAAGATGAGCTGGTCGCCCTCCTCCAGCAGGACGCCGAAGGCGGCCGCAGAGACGAGCTCGAGGGCCGGCAGGCGGCCACGCCGCGCCGCGGCGACCAGCGCCCCGAGGAAGAAGATGGTGGCGCCGATCTCGAGCGCCAGGTAGACCGAATTCATGCGCGCCCGATGGTATCGGCCGCCCGCCGATCCTGCTCAGGCGGGGGCTGCCACCGCGCGCAGCCGACCAACGATCCCCCGGCCGGCCAGCCCGATGCCGAACATCAGCACACCGGCCAGCACGGCCTGGAAGGGCAGGGTGATGACCAGGGTGAGGCAGCCGGCCAGGCCGGCGGCGTTGAGCGCCCGCGGCCAGCGTCGCTGCGCCGGCCGCTGGGTGAAGGCCGCGGCGTTGGCAATGGCGTAGTACACGAGGACGCCGAAGGACGAGAAGCCGATGGCTCCGCGCAGGTCGCTCGCGAGCACCAGCACGCCGACCGCCACGCCCACCGCCAGCTCGGCGTGATCCGGCACCCGGTGCCGAGGATGGACCGAGGCGAGCCAGCCAGGAAGGTCACCGTTCCGCGCCATGGCGAGCGAGGTGCGCCCAACCCCGGCGATCAGCGCCAGCAGTGCCCCCAGGCTCGCCACGGCGGCCCCGGCCTGCACGACCGGCAGCGCCCACGGGGCGCCGGCCGCCTCCACGGCCGTCGCCAGCGGACGCGAGCTGGCAGCCAGGTTTGCCGGTCCCGCGGCGGCCAGGGCCGCGAGGCCGACGGCGAAATAGATCGCGACCGTGATGCCCAGCGCCAGCGGGATGGCGCGCGGAATGGTGCGGGACGGATCACGCACCTCCTCCCCCAGGGTGGCGATGCGGGCGTAACCGGCAAAGGCGAAGAACAGCAGGCCGGCGGACTGCAGCACCCCGTACGCGCCGGTGCCCGCGGCAGCTGCGGCAGTCCCTTGCCCGCCGGCCAGGCCCAGCGCCGTGACCAGCACGAAGGTCAGCAGCGCGGCCAGCGACAGGAAGACCAGGGCTCTGGCCAGCCGGGCGGTGCGGGTGATGCCGCGGTAGTTCACCGCGGTCAGGGCCACCACCACCGCCAGCGCCAGCAGGCGCTGCCAAAGGCCGGGCTCAGGCACGAGATAGGCGGCGAACGTCAGGGCCATGGCCGCGCTGGACGCGGTCTTACCGATGACGAAGCCCCAGCCCGCCAGGAAGCCCCAGATCGGGCCGAGCCGCTCCCGGCCGTAGACATACGTTCCACCGGAGGTGGGGTACTGCGCCGCCAGCTGCGCCGACGCCACGGCGTTGCAGTAGGCGACGCCGGCGGCGACGACGAGGCCGATGAGCAGCGCGCCTCCCGCCGCCGCAGCGGCCGGTCCCCAGGCGGAGAAGACGCCCGCGCCGATCATCGAGCCCAGGCCGACGACGACCGCGTCGCCGGTCCCCAGCCGGCGGGCCAGCGCGTCTGGCGACGTCACAGCCCGGCTGCGACCTGGCGCGCGGCCTCCGCAAGCTCGTCGTCGCCCACGACCGGCAGGACGTCCTCCCACAGCGGCAGCATGTGGCTCTTCGCCTCGAGCATGCCCAGCGGCCGCGGCAGGAACCACACGTGGAAGTGCGCGCCGCCATCGCCCCACCGGTAGAGGTGCACCCGCGCGACGTCGCCGCGCGCCAGGATGGCGCGCTCGATGCGGCCGGCCAGCGGTGCGAACGCGGCGGCGGCGTCCGGCGGCAGATCCATGAACGAGTCGACGTGCGCCCGGCTCGCCAGCCAGACGGTCCCCGGCAGGCTGCCGTTGACCGGCGGGTGGAGGGTGAAATGCTCGTCCGACCAGACGGCGGTGGTCGTGTCCCCCTCGCAGATGGCGCACGGCTCGCCACCGGGCTCACCGCGGCGCGGCGGCTCGGGAACGACGCGTGGGCCCGGCTCGCGCCGGGTCAGCGGCTCGGCGTACGGCAGTTGCATGGTGATCCTCCTCGCTCTAGGTGGGTGGGACGGCCGGCCCGACCGCCGGCAGGAGACCGGCGGCCCGGCGCGCAATCTCGATGAACGGGCGGAGGCGCACCGACAGCTCGGTGCGAGTGGCCCGAAACGCCTCGAGTCGCTCTTCCTCGTTGCCCTCGACGGCCGCTGGATCCTCCAGGTGCCAGTGCAGCGAGCTGTGGGGTCCCGGGATGGTGGGGCACGCTTCCCGCGCCGAGTTCGACAGGGTGATGACGTAGTCCAGCGGTTCGCCCAGCAGCTCGCTGACCGGCTTGGCTCTGGCAGCGGTCCAGTCGATCCCCAGCTCGGACAGGACGCGGACGGTCAGCGGATGGACCGCCTTCGGTCGCGTGCCGCCGGAACGTGGGCGGAACTCGCGGCCTCCGAATCGGCCGAGCAGCGCCTCGCCGATCTGGCTGCGCGCCGAGTTGCCGTTGCAGACGAACAGCACGGTGATCGGGCCCCGGGACGGCACACCTTTGCCGCCGGCGGCGTCGATGGTCGTCTCGAGATCGGCCAGCTCGATCTCCAGGCGTTCCAGCTCCTCCCGCTGCTCGGCGATCCGCCGACGCTGCTCGTCCAGGGCGATGACCAGCCCGCGGTCCACCGCGTCGCCGGCCAGGCAGCGCTCGGCGAGCCGGCCCGCATCGATGGGTGCGAGCCCCAACCGGCGGAGGGTGAGCACCAGCTTCAGGCGCGACAGGTCGGCATCGGTGTACTGCCGGTATCCGTTCGGCCCGCGGGGTGCCGCCGGCAGAATCCCGGACGACTCGTACCAGCGCACGCCCGAGGCTGAGATGCCGGCACGCCGGGCCAGGGCGGAGATGTTCATCGGCTGCAGGCTAAACCCTACAGTCGCTGCAAGGTCAAGTCCTTCGAGCCGATCGAACGGCGGCAGTAGAATCGCGGCATGTCCACCGAGGTGGCCGCGCCCACCGTCCCCATCTACCTCGCCGGCGAGTTCGTTGCAGCGGGAACGCCGCTCGAGGTGCGCGACCCGGCCAGCGGCGAGCTGGTCGGAACCACCTGGCAGGCCGGTCCGGCGGAGCTGGAGCGGGCGACGGCAGCCGCGGTGGCGGCCTTCGCCCAGACTCGCCGGCTGGCGAGCTACGAGCGCCGCGACGCACTGGCGCACGTCGCCGACTGCATCGCGCGCGATGCCGACGAGCTGAGCGAGCTGCTGACCCGCGAGTCGGGGAAGCCCATCAGGGACGCGCGGGGCGAGGTGGCGCGGGGGGCCATGACCTTCCGCACCGCCGCCGAGGAGGCACTGCGCATGAACGGGGAGTGGCTGCCGCTCGACTGGAACGCGGCCAACCGCGGCCGCAGCGGCATCGTGCGTCGCTATCCGATCGGGCCGGTGGCGGGGATCAGCCCGTTCAACTTCCCGCTGAACCTGGCGGCCCACAAGGTGGCGCCCGCGCTGGCGGCCGGCTGCAGCATCGTGCTCAAGCCACCGTCCAAGGACCCGCTGATCATGCTGCGCATCGCGCGCTACCTGGCAGAGACGGATCTGCCGGACGGTGCGGTCAGCATCCTGCCCATGGATCGGCCCACCGGTGACGCGCTGGTGCGCGACGACCGCTACAAGCTGCTGAGCTTCACCGGTTCGCCGAGCGTCGGCTGGAAGATGAAGGGCGATGCCGGCAGGAAGAAGGTCGTGCTGGAGCTCGGCGGGAACGCCGGCGCCATCATCGACGAGACGGCGGACCTCGACTGGGCGGTGAGCCGCCTGGTGTACGGCTCCTTCGCGTATGCCGGGCAGGTGTGCATCAGCGTGCAGCGCATCTATGTCGTGGCCGACGTCTTCGACGAGTTCGCGGCCCGCTTCGTCGACAAGGTGAACGCGCTGCACGTGGGCAGCCCGCTCGATCCGGCGACCGACCTGGGCCCGATGGTGGACGACAAGGCGGTGCGCCGCACGCACGAGTGGGTGCAGGAAGCGCTGCAGATGGGCGCCCGGGCGCTCGCCGGCGGGGAGCCGGATGGCCTCTTCTACCCGGCCACCGTGCTCGTCGACGTGCCGAGGGAAGCGCGCGTCTGCGGCGAGGAGGTCTTCGCGCCGGTGGTCAACCTGTTCCGTGTGCCTGACTTCGCGGCCGCCCTGCGCGAGATCAACGACTCGGCCTTCGGGCTGCAGTGCGGCGTCTTCACCAATGACCTGGAACGGACGCTGGCGGCCCACGACGAGCTGGAGGTCGGCGGCATCATCGTCAACGACGTGCCGACCTGGCGCGTCGACCAGATGCCGTACGGTGGGGTCAAGGATTCGGGCCTCGGCCGCGAAGGGCTGCGCGACTCGATCGAGGACATGACCGAGCCGCGCCTCCACGCCTTCGCTCGACCCCTCTAGCGCTCATGGCCGATGCCACAGCCGGGTTCAGCGTCGCCTCGCGCGTCCGCTGGGCGCGCGTCGTGCCGCGCGACGAGCTGCGCGACGGCGAGCTGCTGCCCGTCCAGATCGATGGCACGCCGGTCGTCCTGGTGCGCCACGCCGGCGAGTTCTTCGCGGTCCAGAACAACTGCACCCACCAGGACTTTCCGCTGACCGAGGCCGGGTTCGACCCGCGCGACGAGGTGCTGGTCTGCGCCTGGCACGGTGGCTGTTTTGACGTGCGCACCGGCGAGGCGGTGGTTCCACCGGCCACCGAGCCGGTGGAGACGCACCCGGTCCGGGTCAGTGCTGATGGCTGGGTGGAGATCGGCCTGACCGGCAGCCTCGCGCCGTCGTGACGCCGGCCTGACGTGTCGCTCGAGGCGCTCCCCTTCGTCAACTGGATCTTCTGGACCGCCCTGAGCGCCGGCACCATGCTGGTAGTGGGGCTGACCGAGCTGCTGGGCGGCACGACGCGCGGCTATCGGCTGTTCATGGCCTGGCTGCTCCTCGCCTTCGCCGCCATCCTGCTGCTCAGCGAGGTCAACCTGCCGGCGGCCGCCGCGGTGGAGACGAGCGCGGGGGCCCGGCGCGGATTGGTCATCGGCTTCGCACTGGTGAGTGCCGCCTACCTGGGTGCCTCGATCTTCGGGCTGCGGCGCAGCCTGCTGGCCGTCGGTGGCGGCGTCCTGGGCATGCTGGCGCTGGCGACCCTGGCGGCCGGCGGTGCGACGCTCAGCCCGATGCTGTTCAGCATCCAGCTCGTGCTCGCGGCGCTGGCGCTCGGCGCGGTGAACGCCGCCATGCTGCTCGGCCACTGGTACCTGGTCACGCCCAAGCTGTCGGCCGCACCACTGCGCCGCATGATGTGGCTGCTGCTTGCTGCCCTGGTCGTGCAGGGGGTGGCGTTCGTGGTCGCCGTCCTGACGGTCAGCCCGGGTCCGCTGGGCGGGCCCATCGGCCCACTGACCTGGCTGCGAGTGGGGGTGGGCATCCTGCTGCCGATCATCATCACCGTGCTGGCCCTGCTGGCCAGTCGCGCGCCCTCGCTGCAGGCCAGCACGGGGCTGCTCTACATCGGCCTGGCCTTCGTCATGGCCGGCTCGATCGCCGGCGCCAGCATCACCTACCTCACTGGGGTTCCGGTCTAGGCCGATGCGGGTCACGCTGCGCACGTTCGCCATGCTCCGCGAGCTCTCGGCCGATCGGCTGGAGCTCGACTTGCCAGACGGCGCCTGCCTGGCCGATGCCTGGACCGCGCTGGCGTCCCGCCATCCAGCGGTTGCACCCCATCGTCCGTACGTGCGCGGCGCGCGCAACGGCAGCTACGCCGCCTGGGAGGTGCCGCTGGCCGACGGTGACGAGGTCGCGTTCCTTCCGCCGGTGAGCGGCGGCGGTTCGATGGTGCGCATCACCGATGCGCCGATCGACGTCGCGGCGCTCGAGGCAGCGGTGCCGCGTCGCGGAGACGGCGCGGTGGTCACCTTCGTGGGGCGTGCGCGCGACACCGCCGACGACGGGCGCGCCGTGCTCGAGCTCGACTACGAGGTGTATGCCGAGATGGCAACCGCCGTGCTGGCCGAGATCGCCGCCGAGGCGGAAGTGCGCTGGGGGGCGGCGGTCGCGGTGGTGCATCGCACCGGCCCGGTGCCGCTGGGCGAGACGGCGGTGGCGATCGTGACCGCCACCCCGCACCGGGCCGAGGCCTATGCGGCCAGCCGCCACCTCATCGAGGCGATCAAGGAACGCCTGCCGATCTGGAAGCGCGAGCGCTTCGCGGACGGCACCGAATGGAAGCGTCCCGGCGCCTAGCGCGGCGCTCCGGGCGCCTGACGTCCGGCGGTCGGCTCCAGGTCGGCCAGCCAGCCGTCCGCCTCGGCCGGCGAGCGCAGGCGGACGGCCACGAGCTGCGGGTGGGCCGCCAGGCGGTCCGGGTACTCGCGGCGCCGGCGGTGGAAGGTGCTCAGGATCCACCACAGCAGGGAGTGCCGGCTTAGCAGGTTGCGACCGAGCGCCTCGCGGTTGCCGGTTCCCGGCCAGAGCTCCTCGCGGGTGGCGATCCGGCGACGGGTGCGCCCCGCGTACCGCCACAGGACGGTGCGCAGCGGGAAGTCGAGCCAGACGATCGCCTGGGCGCGGGCCCACACCAGGTCACGAACCACGGAGTAGTTGCCATCGACCACCCAGCCGTCCCCGGCGATGGCGTGTGCCGTGCGCGCCCGCATCACCGCCGGCTCGGCCTCGGTCCAGTTCGGTCCCCAGTGCAGTGCGTCGAGCTCGACGTGCGGCACCCCCAGCGTGGCCGCCAGCCGACGAGCGAACGTCGTCTTGCCCGATGAGCTCGTCCCCACCACGTTCACGCGGCGGTACGGGAAGCGGGATGGCGGCAACCTGGAAGCCTCGCGCTGGGGCGGGCCATTCTATCGGCGGCCACGGTTGGCGGATGGCGGATGCCCATGCACAATGGGCGGCCTGATGCCGACTCCGAAGCCCGGCCAGATCCGCTGCCCCACCTGCCATCGGCCGACGCCGATGGCGGCGTTCTGCACGCAGTGCGGCGCCGCGATCCCGTCTTCGGCCCAGGCCCGGCCGCGCGGCATGGATCGGCAGGAGCTCGACGCCAGGATTCGCCAGCGGCGGCCCGGGGAAGGCCGCGTGCGTCGGGGCACGCCGCTCGGCGAGGCGGGACCATCGTCGCCCGGATACGTGCCGTTCGAGCCGGCACCCGAGGACCTGCGGGCGATGCGCGAGCCCACCGAGCCGCTCGGCCGTGTCGACAACACCGCACCGGGCTTCGATCGGGTCCCGCCGGCGGCACCGCCCCCGCCGATCGATGACGAAGCTGCCCCGTACGACGCCGGCCGCGAACCGTGGGAGTCGCCGGCGGCGACCGACGAGGGGTATCCGGAGCCGGACGCCGCCTATCCCTACGAGTACGAGACTGCCGACGAGCCGCGCCGCGGCGGGTCCGGAATGCTGCCGGTCATCGGCTTCGTGGTGCTCGCCATCCTGGCGCTGGCGGTCGGCGCCGGCCTGGCGGGAATCCTGGGTTCGGGCGGCGTGGCGGAGGCGTCGCCCACGCCCACACCCGGCCAGAGCGTGCCGGCCAGCACTGCCCCGTCGGTCGAACCCACGTCGTCGGGCGCGGAGAGCAGCTCCACACCGGAGCCGACCGATGGGCCGATCACTTTCCCCGATGGTGCCGAGATCACCGTGCAGCCCTGCGCCACCAAGGACATGAACTTCGACGGCTGCAGGGTCGATGGCAGCACGATCAGCCAGCCAACGATGTGGGTCTGGATCGGCTTCAAGAAGGCGGCGGGCAGCGACACGATCACGCTGGACCTGATGAGCGAGGGCCAGACCGTGGACCAGCAGGAGCAGGAGCTCGGCTCGATCCTGGACTGCCCGGGAACGTGCAGCGGCTACCTCATCGGCGCCGCCTACCGTGACCTTGATCCCGGCGACTACGAGCTCATCGTGCGCCGCAACGGGGATTTCGCCGACAGCGCAACCTTCACCGTCAAGAGCTGACGGCTGGCGCCTCCTCGGTGGACCATGACGCCCGGGGAGCCAGGCCGGCATCGCGCCGGCGGACGGCCAGGGCGCTGAGCGCCTCCATCACGCAGCGGTTCGCGGCAGCCGCGGTGATCTCGGCCACGTCGTAGGCCGGCGACACCTCGACCACGTCCATGCCCGCCAGCTCGACCGCCAGCACCACCTGTCGGACGGCACGCAGCAGCTCGCGGCTGAGCATCCCGCCGGGTTCCGGCGTGCCGGTGCCGGGCGCCATGCCGGGATCCAGCACGTCGATGTCGATGGACAGGTAGACGACGTCGGGGCCGTCCAGCGCCTCGGCAATCGCGTCCGCGACCACGGCCTCCGCGCCACGGGTCTCGATCTCGGTCATGAAGTGCGTGCGCAGCCCGTTGGCGCGCATCCACTCGAGCGTCTCCGGGGGCGGCCAGTACCCGCGCAGGCCGACCTGGACAAAGTTGCGGCCGGCCACCGCGCCCGACTCGATCAAGCGGCGCATGGGTGTTCCATGCGAGCGCAGCGAGCCCCAGGTGGTGGCTGCGGTGTCGGCGTGCGCGTCGAAATGGACGATCCCCAGTCGCCGCGGCGCAACGTGCGCGGCCACGGCCGAAGCCGCCGGCAGGGTGATCGAGTGGTCGCCGCCCAGGATCACCGGCAGGGCCCCGGCGGCGATAACGTGCGCCACCTTGCGGCCGATGACCTCGTGCGCACGCTGCGGGCTGGCGGGCACCACCGGGGCGTCGCCCGCGTCGACGACGTCCAGCCACTCGAACGGCTGAATGGACAGCTGCAGCGAGTGCACCGAGCCCGAGTGGTAGGTTGCCGCGCGGATCGCGTTCGGACCGAAACGGGCACCCGGACGGTGGCTGGTGCCCTCGTCGTAGGGGGCGCCGATGATTGCCACGTCCGGTCGCCGGGCCGCCAGCGCCGCGTCGTCGAGCGACGGCAGCTTCTGGAACGACGGCAGGCCGACGTAGGTCGGCAGGTCGTGCGCCAGGAACTCCGTGTACGGATCCGCGCCGAGCGGTGGGTTCTCGTCGTTGGTGCCGCGGTGCCGGCGAATGTCCTCGGGCATCGGTCTCTTCGGCGGGCCGTTGCCGCCTCCAGGGAGCGAGCGCCGTCGCGGCGCGGAGCTGGCCCGCTCAGCCGAAGCGCGCTGATCCTAGCAGTTCGGAAGGCCCTGCTACCATCGCCGGTCATGGCCGCGCCGAGCCGTCGCTACACGATCGAGGAGGCCAATGCCCTGATCCCGCAGGTGCGGGCCGTGATCCTGCAGCTGGCTGTTGAGCAGCGCCGGCTGGACGAGGCCCACGCCGCCGTCCTGCGCCACCTGGAGGGCAACGGCGACCCTCGGTCAACGTCCGAGGCGGAGCGTCTCGAGCAGCGTGCGACCGAGATCGCCGATGGCATGCGGACGCTGCTCGGAATCCTGGAGGAGATGGGCGTGCAGCTGCGCGACGTCGGCATGGGCCTGGTCGACTTCCCGGCCGAGCGTGATGGCGAGGCCGTGTGGCTGTGCTGGCGGCTAGCCGATCCCGCGGTCGCCTTCTGGCACGGCACGGACGAGGGATTCGCCTCGCGCAAGCCGTGGTGACGGCCTTTGCCGTGGTCGGTGACCTGTCGCTGGACATCGTGGTGGCGCAGTCAGGCCCGAAGCGCGAGGGGTCCGACGTGCCGGCCACGATCCGCATCGGCCCTGGTGGACAGGGCGCCAACGTCGCCGTTCGGCTGGCCCGCCAGGGCGCAGATGCGACGCTGGTGGCGCCGATGGCCGATGACGCCGCGGGGCGGCTGCTTGCCGAGGCGCTGCAGGCAGAGGGGCTGGCGCTGCGGCCCCTGCCGGCGACGCGCTCCACCGTCGTCCTGGCCCTGCTGGACGAGACCGGTGAGCGGACGATGATCTCGGACCGCCAGACGCTGGATGCCGAGGCCGTGGCGCCCGCGATCGCCGAGGCCGGCTGGATCCACTGCTCCGGCTATCCGCTGCTCGACGACCGCACCGGTGACCGGCTGGCCGAGATCCTGGGCGCTCGCGGGCGCGGCGTGCGACTGAGCGTGGCCGGTGGCTCGGTGCCGCCCGAGCCGGCCCGCGTGGCGCGGCTGCGCCGGCGGCTGGCCGCGGCACGACCGGACCTGCTGCTCGTCAGTGGCGATGAGGCCGAGGCGATGCTCGGCGCGCCCCCGCGGAGCGGCCTGGCGGCGGCGCGTGCCCTTCGCGACCTGGCGCCGGCGATCATCGTGACCTCGGGCGCCGATGGCTGCGCCGCGGTTGCGGGCACCACGGAGCTGGAGCTGCCCGCCCTCGACCTGCCGGCCCCCATGCTCGACGCGACCGGTGCGGGGGACGCCTTCCTCGCCGCCGCGTTGCCCGGCGTGGCTGCGGCTCGCTCCTGGCCGCCAGGGGTCGGGGTGCTCCGCAGGGCCATGGAGCACGGCACCCTGCTGGGCGCGCAGGTGGCTCGCGTGGTCGGCGCCCAGGGTCATGCCCCGGCCGAGCTGACGGCCGCGAAGGCCGGCCGATGATCCTCCGCATCGCCGAGGAGGTGCGCGATGCGCTTGCCGCCGGAAGGCCGGTGGTGGCGCTGGAGTCGAGCCTGCTGGCGCAGGGCCTTCCGCAGCCGCACAACCTCGAGACGGCGATTGCCGCCGAGGACGCCGTGCGGGAGTCCGGTGCGGTGCCGGCCACTACCGCGGTGGACGCGGGCGCGCTGCTGGTCGGGCTGCCCGGAACGATGCTCGAGCGCCTGGCCGATACGAGCCGGCCGGTGGCCAAGGCGGGCTCGCGAGATCTGGGACCGTTCCTGGCCGCGGGGCAGACCACGTCCACGACCGTGTCGGCCGCCCTGCGGCTCGCGCACATGGCCGGCATCCGGCTGCTGGCCACCGGCGGCATCGGCGGGGTCCACCGCGACGCGGCCACCAGCCACGACGTCTCCTCGGACATCGACGAGCTCGCCGCCACGCCAGTGGCGGTGGTGTGCTCCGGCGCCAAGTCGATCCTCGACCTGCCCGCCACCTTCGAGCTGCTCGAGACGCGACGGGTTCCCGTTGTCGGTATCGGAACCGGCACCCTGCCCGCGTTCTATGCCATGTCGTCGGGCCTGCCGCTGCAGCATCGCGTCGATTCCGCGGCCGAGGCGGCCGCGGCGATCGCCGCCCACCAGTCCCTGCCCGGCGCCGGGGGCATGCTCCTGGTCCAGCCGCCGCCGGCCGACGTTGCTCTCGACGCCGTCGAGGTCGAGCGCTGGATCGCCGACGGCGTGGCCCTCGCTGCGCAGCGAGGCATCCGCGGCGCGGCGGTGACGCCGTTCGTCCTCGGCCACGTGGCAGGAGCGTCGGACGGGCGCGCGCTGCGGGCGAACATCGGCCTGATCGTGGCGAACGCGCGGATGGCGGGTTCCCTGGCGGCCGCGCTGGCCGAGCGAGGGCGCGGCTGACCGCCATTGGGCTTTACGCCGGCGGTATGCTGCCGCCAGCCATGCGGATCTATGACGGGACCCCGCGCCAGGACTGGGAAGAGGTCCTGCGCGCCATCGGCGCCTTTGCCGACCGCGAGCAGCTGAAGGAGCTGCTGTTCCTGGAGCTCGACGAGGGCTTCATCCTGCAGGGGCTGGGGGTGCCGGCTGCGGCAGCCGACTCGGATACCTTCGGCACACTGGCGAAGCGCACCTATGAGCTCCTCGATGAGCAGGTCGCCCAGCTCATGGACGAGGCGGCGGCGCACCGCACGCCGTCCAAGCCGCAAGTGCCCGAGGCCGGGCTGACCAACTACTACGAGCAGGCGCTGCGCGTCATCGGCGCCTGGATCGACAACGCCAAGGCGCGTGACGTCTTCTTCTTCGAGCAGGACGGTTCGTTCGTGATCCGGATGCTGCATGCGGCCGCCGGCGGCGCCGTCGGCCACGGCTTGGCCGAGTTCACGAAGGACGAGATTATGGCTATGATCGAGGCCGCACCACAAGGGCGCGGCGCGGCGAGCCCACCTGCCGCCGCAGCGCCACCAGGGGAGGCCTCGGAATGAAGGCGTTCAAGGTTCTGTTCATCGGCATCGGTGCCCTGCTGGCGGCGATGATCGTCATCCCGCTCACCATCCTGGCCGGCCTGTTCGTGTGGCTGAAGCTCACCGAAGAGGCAGACGAGGGAGACCTGGAGATCGAGGACACCATCTAGGTCCGGCACCGTTTCTCACTGAGCCGATGCCGGCGCCCCGACGGGGCGCCGGTCTGTTCTGCGCCCCAGCGGGAGGTATTGTCAGCCGGTGGCCAACGCCCAGGCGGCAGTCCAGGCCACGGCAGCGACCAGGATCGCGTACCACAGCCACCGCTCACGAATGCCGCCGATGGCGACGGCTGCCAGGCCCGCCGCGCCGAGGGAAAGCGAGGCGCCGCCCGCCCCGCCCAGGGCCAGCGCGGCGCCGACGCCGACTCCGACGGCCAGGAGGCAGCCGGCGGCCAGCCCATGGGTCGCGCGTCGGCCGATGCGCTGCGCCAGGCTGCGCGAGCCACCTGCGGCATCGGCGTCGAAATCCCGCAGCGTGTTCGCCAGGTGCGCCGCCGCCGCGAACACCGCGCCGAGCGGGACTGCCGGCAGCACGCGCACCAGGTCCACGCCCACCCCGGTGGCAATCCACAATGGCAGCACGCCGAAGCTGACGACGTAGGGCAGCGGTGAGAGTGGCGTTCGCGACAGCAGCCCGTTGTACGCCGCGGCGCTGCCGACGGCCACCAGTCCCAGCACCAGCGGGGCCGCGCCGAGCGGCAGTGATGCCAGGACCTGCACGCCCAGGCTGATGGCGGCCACGCTCCAGGCGCCCGTCCTGGAGATGGCGCCAGCCGGCAGCGGCTTCTCCCGCCGGCCGGTGAGGAGGTCCCGCTCGTGGTCGGCCAGGTCATTGGTGGCTCCGGTGAAGCCCTGGGACCCGGCCACGGCCAGGACGGTGAGCAGCAGCCGTCCGCTGGCGGCCAGGCCGGCCTGCGTCAGCAGGATGGCTCCCAGCACGGCCGACAGCAGCGTGACGGCCAGGGCCGGCGCGGGATGGATCAGGCGCAGTGCGGGCGGCATCGGCGTCATTGTCATTGGCACAGCGCGTGCAACGGAAGTCACCGTCATGAAGGAATGGCTGGCACGCGCGATGGAACGGCTGCGACAAGCGCTCGCGCCACGGTCAGCGCTGGCGCCGGTGCCAGTGGAGGTAGACCGCCGGCGACGCGGCTGAGCCTCTCGTCCGGGGCTCCGAGGGGCCATCGGCCTCTGATAGAATCGGAAAAACCCCGGAGGAATCACACAACCGATGCCGAAGTATGTCTTCGTCACGGGCGGCGTCACCAGCTCGCTCGGCAAAGGCATCACCGCCGCCTCCATCGGGCGGATCCTCAAGGCCCGCGGCATCCCGGTCTCCATCCTCAAGCTCGACCCGTACATCAACATCGATCCCGGCACGATGTCGCCGTACCAGCACGGCGAGGTGTTCGTCACCGATGACGGGGCGGAGACCGATCTCGATCTCGGCCACTACGAGCGCTTCATCGACGAGAACCTGTCGCAGGCGTCGAACGTCACCACCGGGCGCATCTACCAGAGCGTGATCGCCAAGGAGCGCCGCGGCGACTACCTGGGCGGCACGGTGCAGGTCATCCCGCACATCACCAACGAGATCAAGGAGCGCATCGCGCGCGTCGCCCGCGAGGGGACCGGCAGCGTGGCGACCAGCGGCCTGGCCGCCCATGGCGTGGTCATCGTGGAGGTCGGTGGCACCGTCGGCGACATCGAGTCGCTGCCGTTCCTGGAGGCGATTCGGCAGATGCGCAAGGACGTCGGGCGGCGCAACGTGCTCTACGTCCATGTCACCTGGCTGCCGCAGATCGGCGCCACCGGTGAGCTCAAGACCAAGCCGACCCAGCACAGCGTCAGCACGCTGCGCGGCATCGGCATCCAGCCCGACGTCATCGTCCTGCGCAGCGACGAGCCGATCGACGACGAGATCCTGGACAAGGTGTCGCTGTTCACCGACGTCGACGTGCATGCCGTCATCCCACTCCGCACCGCGCGCAGCATCTACGAGGTGCCGCTGCTGCTCGAGCGGGCCGGCCTCGGCAAGCTGCTGACCCGTGAGCTGGACATCCCGGCCTCCGAGCCCGACCTGGCGGACTGGCAGGAGCTCGTCGGCCGCATTCGCGCGACGCGCCCGGAGCTCGAGATCGCCATCGTCGGCAAGTACACCGAGCTGCCCGATGCCTACATCAGCGTGACCGAGGCGTTGAAGCACGCCGCCCTGCACCACCGGGTCGACGTGAAGGTGCGCTGGGTGCGGTCCGAGCAGCTGGAGCGGATGGAGCCGGAGCAGGTGGCCGACGAGCTGCGAGGCGTGGCCGGCGTGCTGGTCCCCGGCGGCTTCGGGTACCGCGGCGTGGAGGGCAAGGTCCGCGCCATCAAGTGGGCGCGCGAGGAGAAGGTCCCGTACCTGGGGCTGTGCCTGGGCCTGCAGTGCGCGGTGATCGAGTTCGCGCGCATGGCGCTCGATAACCCGGATGCGAACTCCTCCGAGTTCAACGTCTTCACCGAGCATCCGGTCATCGACCTGATGCCCGACCAGACCGATGTCACCGACAAGGGCGGCACCATGCGCCTCGGCCTCTATCCGGCCCGGCTGGAGCCCGGCTCGAAGGTGCGTGCGGCCTACGACAGCGAGATCGCCTACGAGCGGCATCGCCATCGGTTCGAGGTCAACAACGCGTACCGCGACCGGCTGAACGCGGCCGGCATGTGGTTCAGTGGCATCTCCCCCGACGGCCGGCTGGTGGAGTACGTCGAGCTGCGCGACCACCCGTGGTTCGTGGCCACCCAGGCACACCCCGAGCTGAAGAGCCGGCCGAATCGGCCGCATCCGCTGTTCCGTGACTTCGTCGGTGCCGCCGCCACGTACGCCGGGCTGCCGTCCGAGCCAGCACAGGCGGTCGCGTCGGACGCCAACGAGGTCCGTGCCGCGACCCGCCAGCCAGAGGCCGAGCCGGCGACCGCCGAGAGCAGCTGAGCCGATGGCGACCAGGACCCGGCCGGCCTTCAAGCTCAAGACCTACTCGGACCAGTTCGCGCGCTTCCACGCCCAGCTGTCGGAGGCGTACTACCGGCAGCTGGCCGGGCTGCAGCCGGAGCTCGGCCTGCCGGCCATCTATGCCGAGCACGCGAACCTGTTCGATCGTGCTGCCCTCGACGCCCTGCGCGAAGCGGCTTCCACCGCCGATGACGCCGGCGACCAGGCACGCGAGCTGTACCGGGTCGCGCTGCGGGAGTACCTCTCCGGGGCGCTGGCAGATCTCACCGAGGAGCTCGAACGGGCCGAATCGCAGGCGGCCGTCGTCTGGCGCGGCGAGCGCATCCCGTACCGGCAGGTCTGGAACCGAGCGGCCGACATCGCCAATCGCGCCGAGCGCAATGGCCTGGCGGCCTCGTACCTGGAGGCCGTGGAGGCCCTGAACCCGCTGCGCGAGGAGCGACAGGCCCGGGGCGTGGCCGCGGTGCGCGAGCTGGGCTACGCCGACGTGCCGGACATGGTGGGACAGACCGCCGGCTTCGACGTCCAGGCCCTGGCGGGGGAGATGCGGGCCCTGCTGAGCGAGTCCGAGACGGTGTACTTCGCCGCGCTGCGCCGCAACCTGGCCGAGATCGACATCGAGCAGGGGGACGCATCGGCCATCGACCTGGAGCACGTGATCCGCGGTGGCCAGTGGGACCGCTGGTTCGAGGCGCGGCGCATGGTGCCAGCCCTGACCGCCACGCTGGCCGGCATGGGCATCGACCTCGCCTCTCAGCGCAACGTGATGCTGGACGTCGCGCCGCGGCCGACGAAGTCACCGCGCGCGTTCTGCGCGGCACCCGCGATCCCCGGGGACGTGCGCCTCGTCATCCAGCCTCGCGGCGGATGGGACGACTACGCCGCGCTGATGCACGAGGCCGGCCATGCGGAGCATTTCGCGCACGTGGACCCGGGACTGCCGGTGGCCTATCGGCTGGCCGGCGACAACAGCCTGACCGAGGGCTACGGGCACCTGTTCGAACGGGTGACCGGCGACCCGGAGTGGCTGCGCGGGGTGATGGGCATGCCACAGACCGATGCCCTCGCCTTCGCCGATTTCAGCGCCTTCTGGTACCTGCGCCTGCTGCGTTGGATCGCGGCCGAACTGCTGTACGAGCTGTACCTGCACCGGACGGACGACGTGGCGCTGGTGCGGGAGCAGTACGCGGGCATGCTGAGCCTGTCGCTGGGCGTGCGCTTCGGTCCCGAGACTTACCTCGCGTCGGTCGACGACGGGCTGTACGTGGCGCGCTACGCCCGTTCGGTCATGGTCGAGGGCGCGCTGTCCGCGTGGCTGCGCGCCAACCACGGCGCGGCCTGGTGGACGAACCCGGCGGCGGGGGAGACCCTGCGCCGCAGCTGGTCACGCGGACAGCAGTGGAATGCCGAGGACGTGCTTGCGCATCTCGGGTATGATCATCTGGACTGGCGGCCGGTCCTGCGTCAGATCAGGACCCTGCTCATCGGCGAGATGAGCGGTTACGGCGGGCCCAACATCACCACCCGCGCTGGGACCCGCAAGGTCTGATTCCGTACCGTCGCGCCTTTCCCACGGACGAGACCGGCAGTCTCGTACATTCGATTTCCCATCGAGGCCCGAGCCTGCGGTCCCTGCCGGATACGTCGATTCCCCACCCACCAGAGGTCACCCCCTACATGCAACTCCGGCACATCCGGCAGTCGAGGCAGCCATGAGCGAAGAGACTCGCGCCCAGCGCCGCGGGCGGCCCCGCCGCCGGCAGGACGGCGGCTCGCGTCGCCAGCAGCCGCGCCCGGCGTACCAGCGCCGCAACCATTTCTCCTCGGGGCAGTACTCCTCGATCTACGCCGGTCCCTTCCCGACCGACGCGGACGAGCCGGCCCTCAGCCTGGCTGACTTGCAGTCGAAGGACGTCGAGGAGCTGCGGGAGCTCGCTGCCGAGCACGGCGTCGAGGGCTACGAGGAGCTCGAGCATTCAGACCTCGTCCTCAAGCTACTGGACGCGGTGCCGCTGGCCCCCAGCCAGTCACGCCGGGAGCAGAACGGCCAGCCGGGCGTGGCGACTGGCATCCTGGAGATCGTGGACGAGGGCTTCGGCTTCCTCCGCCGCCACGGGGTGATGCCGTCGAACGACGATATCTACGTGAGCTCGTCACAGGTCCGGCGCTTCGGGCTGCGGACCGGCGACAAGGTCGAGGGGCAGACCCGCCCGCCCAAGGACCAGGAGAAGTACTGGGGCCTGCTGCGCGTCGACACGGTCAATGGCGTCGATCCGGAGACAGCCAAGCGACGTCCCTACTTCGACTCGCTGGTGCCGGTCTTCCCGGACGAGATGTTCGACATCGAGACCGATCAAAAGAACCTCACTCAGCGCCTGATCAACCTGATCAGCCCCATCGGCAAGGGCCAACGTGGCCTGATCCTGTCCCCCGCCAAGGCCGGCAAGACCACGGTCCTCAAGCAGATTGCGGCCGGCATTACCGATCGGTATCCGGACGTGCTCCTCATGGTTGCCCTCATCGGCGAG
>DATBJR010000050.1:0-4662 GCA_036556325.1 Candidatus Limnocylindria bacterium
CCGTTGAAGGGGGTTTCCTCTTCCGAGGGTTCGAATCCCTCCCTCTCCGCCAGGCCGCATGGCGTGTGCCCGTAGCTCAGTGGATAGAGCGTCAGGTTGCGGACCTGAAGGTCGAAGGTTCGAGTCCTTTCGGGCACGCCACTCCCCCAGGACCAATGCGTACGCCTTCCTGAAGAACGCCTGCAGCCCGGCCGGATCGGCTACCGTCAGCCGATGGACGACGCTTCGCCGACCCTGCGCAGCACGCTCGCCACAGCCGCGCCAGCCGCCCTGGCCATCGCGGTGTTCGGCGTGCTGTTCGGAGCCGCCGCGCGGCCGCTGATCGGGGTTGAGCTGACGCTCGCGATGTCGCTGCTCGTCTTCTCGGGCGCGACCCAGTTCTCGACGCTGGCGCTCGTGGCCGCCGGTGCCGCTGCGCCTGCCCTCCTCCTGACGACCGCCATCCTCAATGTCCGGCACCTGGTGATGGGGGCCGTCCTGCGGCCGATCCTTGGTGCGTCGCGCCTGCGCCGCGGACTGCTTGCCTGGTTCATGCTCGACGAGACGTTCGGCTTCACCATCGTGGCGGCCGAGCGGATGTCGTCCGGACCAGCGCGCGAGGCCGTCGCCGAGCGCACGTTGCTGGCGACGGGGATCTGCTGCTACGCCGCCTGGCTGGTGGGGACGGTGCTTGGCATCCTGGGCGCGGGCGTCCAGGGCCTGAACGGTGTGGCGGAGGCGCTCTTCCCGGTGCTGTTCGTGGGATTGGCCGCGCTCACCGCTCGACGCCTGAGTCTGGCCCTGCGAGCCGTGGCGGCGGCCGTGCTGACCGCCGCGATCTGCTTCGCCGCGCCGGACTGGCGCGCGCTGGCGCCGGCGGTCACCGGCCTGCTGGTCGCCCTGCCGCCGGACCGGCCGCCAAGCGCAACATCATGACCCTGGCGATCGTGGTGGCCCTGGCCGCCATCACCTACGGCAGCCGCCTGAGTGCCATGGTCCTCCTGCCGCGCCCGTCCGGCAGCGTGGAGTCGGTGCTGTCCCGCGTCCCGGCGGCGATCTTCGCCAGCCTGGCGACGCTCTCGCTCATCACGCCGGAGCGTGGGCTGGTGGCCATCCCGATCCTTGTCGCCACGGCGGCGGCCGTGCTCGTCGCCCCGCGTCGCTCGTTTGCACTCTGCCTCGCTGCGGGGATCGCGGGCTACGCCCTGGCGGCGTTCGCCGGGCTCTAGGAGCCGATCTGGCCGACCATCACGGGCTGGCTGGTTGGCGCAGTGACGCGCTGCGTCTCCACGGTGACGGCGAAGGTGGTGAACCCCGCGAGATCCCGATCAAGCGGCACCACCGCCACCGCCGCGTCCCCCGGTTCGAAGGTCCCGACATCGACCGGGCCCGATGGGCCGATGAGCCACAGCTCGTAGAGGCGGTCTGCCGGCAGCCCACCCACGTCCGCGACCACGAAGGAGGCGCCGCGCCCCGGGGTGTCGACCACGTAGCCGCGGCCCGCGTCGCCGTCCACACGGAACGCGGCCTGGCCGCCGGAGATCGCGGCCGCCACGTCGCGCAGGGCCCGGTCGCGATCGGCCAGCTGCCCAGAGAGCATGACGCCCCAGATCCCCACTGCCACGAACGCGGCGACTGCGGCGAACGCCAGCCGCCGCGCCACCTGTGGCGACAGCCAGTCCAGCCAGCCGCGCCGCGCCCGCGGCTGCGCGCGGTCCCCGGCGACGACGGGCGCCCGGCGCGGTGCCGCTGCTGCCGAGCGCATCAACCGATCGCGGAGGCCGGTACTGGGCTGGATCGGCTCCAGCCCGGCAGCGAGCACCGCATCGGCGCCAAGCAGAGAACGGAGCTCGGTGTGCGGTTCCGGGCATGTCTCGAGGTGCTCGCGCGCCGCCCGGGCCTCGTCAGCGTCCACGGCACCGGTGGCCAGCGCGCCCGCGCGCTCGTCCACGTCCTGGCAGGTGAAGCGGAGCGGCGTCATCGGTCCATGCTCTCGGCGCGAACGGGCCCTGGCTGCACCGACAGGGGAGCCGCATCCGTCAGGCTCAGGCTATCCCGCAGCTTGGCCAGGGCCAGCCGCAGACGGCCATTGGCGGTGCCCTGCGGCACGCCGGTGAGGACCGCGATCTCCCGGTAGGTGCGGCCGCCGAAATAGGCCAGCTCCACGGCCTGCCGCTGTTCCTCGGGAAGCGATTCGAGCGCCCGCCGCAGCTCGGTGGCGGAGCGCCGCTGCAGGGCAGCCTCCCAGGTCGGGTTTGGCCCGGTGCGCAGCAGCGACTGCTCATCGGCCGCGCCCAGCTCCATGCTGGGCCGCGTGCCGCGCAGCCGGTCGATGGCGCGGTTGCGGACGATGGTCAGCAGCCACGACCGCAGGCTGCCGCGCGACGGATCGAAGCGATCGATCTTGTGCCACACCGCCATGTACGCATCGTGCACCACGTCCTCCGCCTGCTCCCGGTCCGACACGACGCGGACGGCCACCGCCATCGCGACCGAGGCATAGCGGTCGTACAGGAGGCCGAGCGCCTCGCGGTCACCGGACCGGAGCCGTTCTGCCAGGAGTCGATCGTCGTGCGGCGGTACGGAATCCATCATGCGTGCGGCTCGCGGCCGGCGCCGGTCGCTCCCGAGAGAGGAACGCGCGGCAAGGGCGCCCGTATCACGCCGACCATCTCAGATCCAGCACCAGCCGGTGGGCGGTGGCCCGGAGCTGATCTCATCATCGGGCAACGTCAGCGTCGGCGCGCCGGGACGGGCGCAATCAGCCAGCCACATGCGTGCGCGCCAGCCATCGGCATCCAGCGGCAGGGCGACCAGGACCGGGAGGAAGAAGGCGAACAGGCCGATCACGGCCATCCCCAGCACGCCGGTCACCACTCGCCCGGCGAGCCAGCGCCAGGCCCAGGCGGCGACCACCCCCGCGGCCGCGTACAGGAAGGGGATCGTGGGCAGGATGTACCACAGGAACACTTGGCTGCGGTTGCCCTGCAGCGCCAGCCACGGCAGGTAGGTTGCCAGCGCCGCCACGATGACGGCCGCGGCCGGACCACGGACGCGCCACCCGGTCCGCGCCCAGAGCACGACCAGGAACACCAGCGCGACGACCCCCAGCGCCCAGGCCAGCGGGCTGCCGAGTGCCAGGATCTCGCGGTAACCCGCCGAGTCGTCGAAGGAGTAGGCCACCGGTCGCTTCAGCAGCAGCCAGGACCACGGGGGTGACTCGTACGGGTGCTGGCCGGCGAGCGTGGTGTGGAACGTCAGCATCGCCTGCTGGTGGTCCCAGATGCCCCGCCAGACCGTGCCTTCCTGCCATGGCAGGCCGATGAGCTCGCCGGGCATCCGGCCGATGTACGCGGCCAGGTAGACGGCCAGCGGCACCACCCCCAGGAGGACGAGGGTGCGCAGCCCGTCCGAGCGGACCGCCAGCCACGTGGCGCGCGCCCAGCTCCGCGGCGGTTCGTCCGCGCCGCCCGCCCGCCAGCGAGCAATCTCCCACACGACGGTCAGCGGGATGACGGCCAGCGCCACGTAGGCGCCGGACCACTTCACCGCCACCGCCGCACCGAGAGCCACGCCCGCCAGCAGCCGCCACGGACGGTGGAGCGTCAAGGCCGACAGCCAACCGGCCGGGCGGCTCGACCACGCCTCGGGCGTGGCGCGGTCGCGGTCCAGCACGGCGAAGAGCATCGCCGCGATGACGAACATCGTGACGAACACGTCGAGCATGGCGATCCGCGACTGGACGACGTGCAGGAAGTCGACGGCCAGCAGCCCGGCCGCCACGAACGCTCCCACCGTCGGCAGTGGACGCCGCGTCCGTCGCAGGAGCTGCCGGACCAGCAGGAACAGCAGCGCCACCGACACGATGCCCGCCACGGCGGCCACGATCCGCCACCCGACCTCGTCGAAGCCAAGCAGCTTGATGCCGATCCCGATCAGCCAGTTGCCGAGTGGCGGGTGGGCGCGGCTGGCGAGCTGGTCGATCCCGCAGTCCGGCGTGCCGATGACGTAGCGGCAGGCGTTGCGGGCGTAGAAGACCTCGTCGAAGACGAAGCCGAGCGGGCGGTTGAGAGCCGGCAGGCGGATGGCGGCAGCCGCCACGCTGACCGCCAGGAGCGCTACCCAGTCGAGTCGCGACCAGCCCCGGGGACGGTCGATTGCCTGTCTCCTCCGCTCCTACCCTGTGCGCATCCTAGCGGCGCGGGCAAGCGGCACGGTCAGGGGTGCGCGGCGAGCTCAGTCGAGCGTCCGGCGCGGGCGCGCAGCGTGATCGCGCGCGAGCTCCTGCCGGCAGCTCAGCGAGCGCTGGTGGACGGGATCGCTGAACCACACCAGGAACCGATAGTCGTCGGAGATGCTCGCCAACCGCACGCGCGCGTACTCGTTGTCCGGATGCAGCCACATGTCGCCGGGCGAGAGCCCGTGGCCGGGGACCAGCTGGAAGCCCAGCTGCTGGCCACCGCACCAGGCCACCACGCTCCAGGCGCCCTCCCATGATGCGTTGGTGCGGACGATGCTCCAGCCGGGCAGCCGGTGCTCGACCGTCGCCACCACCTGCGCCTCGGCAGTGTTGCGGGTGAAGGGCATCGGCGCCAGCAGCGCCACGCCGAACACCACCGCGAGCAGCGCGACGGCCAGCGGCACGGGGAGGTGCCGCCGGCGGCGCGGATTGGGCCTGGATGT
>DATBJR010000051.1:0-23805 GCA_036556325.1 Candidatus Limnocylindria bacterium
ACCATGAGCACCGTGCCGAGCGCCAGGCCCGAGCCGGTGAGCTGCAGCGCCAGCCAGGCCAGCGCCACGAAGTGGAACTGGTCGCCGATGAGCGAGATGCTCTCGCCGCTGAACACCAGCCGGAAGTCACGCAGCCGCAGCGGCTGCAGCAGGACGGGGCCGCTCTCGGCCGGCTCCTCGGGCGTGGCCACCGGGGTCGTGGCGCTGATGGATTCCATGGTGCTACTCCACTGAGATGAGGACGCCGTCGCCGTTTTCGTCCTCGGCGTCGACGATGGTTCCCGTGGTCTCGCTCTTCACCGCCTGCTCGATGAGACTGGCGTAGCTGTCGGGGATGCCCGGCACCATCCGCGCCGCGAACGCGGCGAAGGCGTACGGCACGCGGAGGTCCACGACCCGTCGCCCGCCCTCGCTCACCTGGATCCGGATCCGGCGGCCGCGCCCGCTGCTTGGGCCGCGCTCCTCGCGTGGCTCGCGGTCGGCTCGTCCCGGCTGCGGCCCCGGTGTCCGGGCGGCTGTCAGAGCATCGATGATCGGTGCGGCTTCCTCGGGGGACAGCTTGCCCTCGGCCACCAGGCGCAGGACGGTGCTCAGCTCGTCACTCATCGCCGTGTGCTCCGGTGAGGCGGCGGCTTGCCTCCTCCACGTCGATCTCACCGCGCTCCAGCGCCTGCAGGATGGCCAGCTGCTCCTCGGCCGATGGCGGCTCGGCGCGCGGCGCCGCGCTCACCGGCGGGGCGGGTGGCGCCGGAGGTGTCGGGGCGGCGGGCGGCTGTGGCACGAGCCGATCCAGGCGGCGCGGCCGGTTGATGGACAGGTCGCCGGACATCGAGTTGAACAGCACCGTCGGCCCGCCGCTGCCGACGGTCACCCGGCGACGATCCTGCCGACCCTCGATGCGGTGGTCGAGATCGCTGCTCACATCGGACGCAATGCCGCGGACCTCGAAGGTGGCGCCGCCCACCAGGCCGAACGTGGCGTCGCCGCTCACCGTCTCCAGGCGGTAGTCGCCCGACCCCGCCAGCTGGCCTTCGATCTCCAGGTCACCGGAGACGGTGTTGGCCCGCAGGTCGTTGATCATGGGGCCGATGAGGCTCAGGTCGCCGGAGACTGACTGCGCCTCGATGCCGATGGGCGAGACGGCGCGCACCGTGATGTCGCCGGACACGGCGTTCACGCGCAGCGTGCCCCCGACCCGGGTCAGCGACAGGTCACCGGACACCGTGTTGTAGCGCTGCTCGCCGTCCAGGCCCTCCGCCGATACGTCGCCGGAGACCGTGTCCAGGCGCAGCTCCGCGCCGTGCGGCAGCTCGACGCGCACATCGAAGTCCACCGAGCCATGCCCGGAGAAGATGCGGCCGACCAGGCGGCTCAACGAGGGCTCGTCGCCGGGGTCCTCGACCACCAGCATGGCGTCGTGCTTGACGACCCGCAGCTGCACCTCGTCGAAGATGCGATCCGCCTCCTCGTCCGAGGTCGCGCGGATCTGGAAGTTGGCGGTCAGGCGGGCCTCGCCGCCCTCGGTGCCGCGCACGACGACGTCGGCGGACGGCACTCGGAGGTCGAGCCGGCCGGATGGACCGATCGTGTGCTCAATGCTCTGGGTGCGAACGAAGGTGGCCATGTGATCAGCTCCCGCTCAGCTCGCGCAGGGCCGCGGCGGCCTCGTCGGCGCCGATCTCCCGACGCGAAAGGCGTTCCAGGATCGCGCGGCGCTCGGCCGCGGCGTCGGAGTCAGCCTTGGTGGCGGAGGCGTCCTCCATCGGCTCGGCCTCATCGGCCTCGACCGCGATGGCGTCCGCTTCGCTGCCATCGGCCAAACCCAGGGCTCGGACCAGCGCGTCAACCCGACCGCGGACGGTGGGGTAGGAGATGCCGAGCTCGCGCTCCATCTCCTTGAGGTTGCCCCTGGCGCGCAGGAAGCTTTCCAGCAGGGCCAGCTGCTCCTTGCTGAGCCGGCCGAAGCGCCCGACGCCGAACTCGCCCTCGAGCGCGGTGCCGCAGCTGCGACAGTGCAGGCGCGAGATGAGGAGCTCGCCTTCGCAGACCGGGCAGGTCGAGATGACGTCGCGTGCCATGTCAGCGGCTCCTCGTCACGCGCCGGGGGCCCCGGCCATCGTCCAGCCGGAAGATGCGTCGGAGGCCGCGCTTGGCGACAGGTGCGGTGCGGCTGGCCTGCGCCTGGTACTCGTACGTGAAGACGGGGTAGTGCAGTTGGGCGTTCAACATGTGAACTGCTCCTTTCAATCTGCTAATCAGGACTCGTGATTTGTGAGGTATGTCGCAACTCTATTCGGTGATATCCAACCTGTCAACCCTTGTTGCGAAAATCACATGGCCGCTTTCACAATTGGAGGTTGAAAGGGCCGATATCGCCCCACGGCAGCGCGAACCGGTGGTGCAGATCGGGCCTGCGGGGGCCAGCTCGGCTCGGCTACCATGCCCCGCGACCCGATGTACCCGAGCCTGCTGCCGTACTCCCCTGAGCGCGACGTCTATCGCCTGCTCCAGGTGGACCCCAATGCCGACAGCGAGGAGATCGCGGCTGCCTGCCGCCGACTGGCGCGCACCTTCCATCCGGACCGCAACCGTTCCGCGCGCGCCCATGAGGAGATGCAGGTCGTCAACGCCGTCCGTCACCTGCTGACCGATCCGCGCTCCCGCGCGGCGTACGACGGCGCGCGGCGGCGCTACCTGTACGACGGCTACCGCCCGTTGCCGCAGGACTACCGCGCCGCGGTCCGGCCTCGACCTGCCACGCCGATCAGGCCCTTCACGCCGCCTCCGCCGGGCTTCGGGTCGCGACTGCTGCGGTTCGCGCGCGCGGTGGGCGCGGGCCTGCGCGGGATCGTCGCCGAGCTGGGGCCGCCGCGCTGCTCGGCCTGCCGCGAGCTGATCGAAGTCGGGGACCGCTACTGCCCGCGCTGCGGGCACTGGCTGGGACGGACGGAGCGCCTCCGAGCCTGAGCCGGGCTAGGCGTGCACGGGCTAGGCGTGCAGCGGGTCGGGCCGCTCCGGGTCGATGCCGAGCTCGCCCAGCGCCTTTGCCAGCTCCTCGCGTCCGGCAGCGCCGGTCAGGCACAGCCCGTGGAGCGCGGCGTAGGCGATCTGCTCGGGGCTGACCTCGAAATGGATCCGCAGCGCCTCCCGCGTGTCGCTGCGACCGAAGCCGTCGGTGCCGAGCGCGGTGAAGGGGCGGTCCATCCACGGCGCAACCAGGTGCGGCAGCGCCTTGAGGTAGTCCGTGGCCGCCACGATCGGGCCCTCGCGGCCGGCGAGCTGCTGGACGATGTAGGGGACACGCGGCTCGGCGTCCGGATGCAGGCGATTCCAGCGCTCCGCCTCCAGCGCGTCGTTGCGCAGGAGCTGGAAAGAGGGAACGCTCCACAGGTCGGCCGCGACGTCGTAGCGCTCCGCCAGCAGCGGCTGCGCGGCCATGGCCTGGTGCAGGATCGAGCCGGAGGCCAGGATCTGGACGCGCCGCGATCCCTTCTCGGCCGGACGGAAGAGGTACATCCCGCGCACGACGCCGTCCTCCGCGCCTTCCGGCATGGGCGGCATCGGCCAGTTCTCGTTGTACAGCGTCAGGTAGTAGAAGATGTCCTCTGGGTTCTCCCCGTACATGCGCCGGATGCCGTCGCGCACGATCAGCGCCAGCTCGAAGGCAAAGGCCGGGTCGTAGGCGCGGATATTGGGGATGACGCTGGCCAGGATGTGGCTGTGCCCGTCGTCGTGCTGCAGCCCCTCCCCGGTGAGCGTGGTGCGGCCGGCGGTGGCGCCCATCATGAACCCGCGGCCGCGGGCATCGCCGAGGGCCCAGGCGAAGTCGCCGGTGCGCTGGAAGCCGAACATCGAGTAGAAGATGTAGAAGGGGATCATCGGCTCGCCATGCACGGCGTAGCTGGTGGCCGCGGCGGTGAAGTCGGCCATGGCGCCGGCCTCGGTGATGCCCTCCTCCAGGATCTGCCCGTCGGCCTTCTCCAGGTAGGACAGCAGCAGCTCCTTGTCGACCGGCGTGTAGCGCTGGCCCAGCGGGTTGTAGATGCCCACCTCCTTGAAGAGGGGATCCATGCCGAAGGTGCGCGCCTCGTCGGGGATGATGGGCACGATCCGGCGCCCGATCTCCGGGTCGCGGGTCAGGTTTCGCACCAGGCGGCTGAAGGCCATGGTCGTGGAGGCCGGTCGCTCGGAGCCGGTGAGCAGCTCCGCGTAGGCGTCGTCCGAGGCGTTCGGCAGCGGCTGGGCGCGGACCACCCGACGCGGCAGCACGCCGCCCAGCTGCCGCCGGCGCTCGAGCAGGTACTGCACCTCCGGCGAGTCCGGTCCGGGATGGAAGTAGGGCGCGTCGCCCAGCTGGTCGTCGGGGATCTCGAGCTCCAGCCGGTCGCGGAAGATCTTCAGCTCGTCGACGGTCAGCTTCTTGGCCTGGTGCGTCACGTTGCGGGCCTCGATCCCCGGGCCCAGCGTCCAGCCCTTGACCGTCTTGGCCAGGATCACCACCGGCGCGCCGCGATGCTCCACTGCCGCCGCGTAGGCCGCGTACAACTTGCGGTAGTCGTGCCCGCCGCGGCGCAGCTTCGGCAGCTCGTCGTCGGAGAGGTGCTCGACCAGCGCGCGCAGCCGCGGGTCGGGGCCGAAGAAGTGCTCCCGGATGTAAGCACCATCGGCCACCGAAAGGCGCTGGTAGTCACCGTCCAGCGTCTCGTTCATCTTGGCCAGCAGCACGCCGTCCTTGTCGCGGGCCAGCAGATCGTCCCACTCACGCGCCCAGATGACCTTGATGACGTGCCAGCCGGCACCCCGGAACGTGGCCTCGAGCTCCTGGATGATCTTGCCGTTGCCGCGCACCGGACCGTCCAGGCGCTGCAGGTTGCAGTTGACGACGAAGATGAGGTTGTCCAGCCCTTCGCGAGCGGCGAGCCCCAGCGCTCCGAGCGCCTCCGGCTCGTCCATCTCGCCGTCGCCCAGGAAGCCCCAGACGCGGCTCTCCGAGGTATCGGCGATGCCGCGCGCGGCCAGGTAGCGGTTGAAGCGCGCCTGGTAGATGGCGTTCATCGGACCCAGGCCCATGCTGACGGTGGGGAACTGCCAGAAGTCGGGCATCAGCCGCGGGTGCGGATACGAGGAGAGGCCGTCCGGCCACAGCGCCTCGCGCCGGAAATGGTCCAGCTGCTCCTCGGAGAGGCGGCCCTCCAGGAAGGCCCGCGCGTAGATGCCGGGCGCCGCGTGACCCTGGAAGTAGACCTGGTCGCCGGCGCCCTCGTCGGCTCCGCGGAAGAAGTGGTTGAAGCCGACCTCGTACAGGCTGGCGGCGCTGGCATAGGTGGACAGGTGGCCGCCGATGCCCTCGAACCGCGTGTTCGCGCGCAGCACCATGGCCAGCGCGTTCCAGCGGATGATGCGGCGGATGCGGTGCTCCATCGCCTCGTCGCCGGGGAAGTAGGGCTCCTGCTCGGGCGAGATCGTGTTGATGTACCGGGTCTGGACCAGCGGCGGCAACCCGACGTTCAGCTGCCGCGCCCGCTTGAGCAGCTTGTACATCAGGAAGCGCGCCCGGTCCGGGCCGCCCTGCTCCACCACGGCGTCGAGCGAGTCCAGCCACTCCTGGGTCTCGGTGGGGTCGATGTCCGGCAGCTGCTGCTTGAACTGGTCGAACACGTCGTGCATCGGTCGATCCATCGGTTCGTATGGTACAGACCGATGGCGTGGCCGGCCGATCGCCGGCTGGCAGTCGCCCGCGTTGATTGACGTATGCCTTCGAGCCATCGGAATGACCGATTCGGGCCGAAACGTGCCCCGTTCATGACTTGCGGGCATCTAGAGGCGCTCAATCGGGCAATTCACGTCGTTCTGATGACCCGGCAGTCATCGTCCGTGCTGAGCAAGCACCGCTAGGATCAGGCGATGCGCACCATCTACCGCTCCGAACCGCCCTGGCCACACCGCGTCCTCATCCTGGGCGGCGGCTTTGCCGGCGTGCTGACCGCGCAGGCCCTCGAGAAGCGGCTGGGACATCGGCAGGATGTCGAGATCTGGCTCTGCAGCCGCGACAACTTCATGCTGTTCACGCCGCTGCTGCCCGAGGTGTGCTCGGGTGTCCTGGAGCCGCGGCACGTGGTGAATCCGCTGCGCAGCATGGTGCGGCGGCCGTCGAGCTGGTGCATCACGGCAGAGGCCCGCGAGATCGACCTCGACGGCAAGGTGGTCAGCGTGCTCGGCGGCGACGGCGATCTGCATCGGCTCCACTACGACACGCTGGTGCTGGCGCTGGGCGGGGTGACGCACACGTTCGGCATCCCGGGCATCGAGGAGCATTCGGTGGGGATGAAGACGCTGGCCGATGCCTTCAGCCTGCGCAACCGGATGATCGAGATCCTGGAACGCGCCGACCTGGAGGAGAACGCCGACGAGCGGCGCGCGCAGCTGACCTTCGTGATCGGTGGCGGCGGCTTCTCCGGTGTCGAGACGGCGGGTGAGGTGGAGGACTTCGTGCAGCGCGTGCGGAAGCGCCACTTCGCCAAGATCCGGCGGGACGAGATCAGCGCGTACCTCGTTGAGCTGCGCGACCGCATCCTGCCGGAGATGCCCGAGGAGATGGGCGCTTACGCGCGCGGACAGCTCGAGAAGCGCGGCTTCGAGATCCTCACCGGCATGCCCATCAAGGCGGTGCGCGAGAACGAGGTGGTCATTGGCGAGGGAGAGGCGCAGCGCACCATCCCGACCCGCACCGTGATCTGGACCGGCGGCGTGCGGCCCGCGCCACTGGTCGCCGAGAGCGGGGTGGAGGTCGACCACGCCGGTCGGGCGGTGGTGCAGCCGACCATGGCCACCAGCCGGGAGGGCGTCTTCGCCATCGGCGACTGTGCGGTCATCCCGAACGTCGACGACCCGGACGGCCCACCGCACGCGCCCACCGCCCAGAACGCGGTGCGCGAGGCGAAGGCGCTGGCGCGCAACCTCGTGGCCCACATCGATGGCGGGACCATGGAGCCGTTCCGGTACCGCCCGCTCGGCCAGCTGGCGTCCATCGGCCATCACACGGGGGTGGGCGTGGTCTTCGGCGTCCGGGTGCGCGGCCTCATCGCCTGGTTCATGTGGCGCGGCTACTACTGGAGCCGAACCCCCGGCTTCAGCACCAAGATCAGGGTCGCCATCGACTGGGCGCTGACCGCGCTGTTCGGCACCGATCCCGTCCAGCTCAAGGTCGAGGACGAGCACAGCGCCATGGGCTCCTCCGGCCGGCGGCGGCCCCCGCTGCACGACGACGCCTGAGGTCGGGCCGGGTACACTCGGGCCGATGTCCCGCGCCGAACGACGCGCCTACAAGCGCATGACCAAGAGCCAGGATCCATACGCCCCGCCGGCCGGGGCGAACGCCGCCGCGCGCGCCCGCTCCCAGGCCCGGGCCCGACCACGGCGACCGCGCACCCCCGGCGAGTTCACGTTCGTGACCAGCCGCTTCCTGGCGTGGCTGATCGGAGGCGTGGTGGTGGTCGGACTGCTGGGCTTCTCGATGGCCTGGCCCAGCGGCATGCCCGGCGCGCTGTACGTGGGCCTCGCCGCGGCCGCCGGCTGGACCGTGCTGGCGCTCGGCTTCCGCTACCTGCAGGCGCGAATGGCCGCGCGGCCGCCTCAACGCTGAGCGGAGCGTGAGCGGCCCCCTCGGCGGCCTGGCGCTGGTGCTCATCGGCTACCTCATCGGGGCGCTGCCGTTCGGCATGCTCGCTGGCCGGCTGGCCGGCGGCGTTGACCTGCGCCAGACGGGATCGCGGCGCACGGGTGCCACGAACACGCTGCGGACGCTCGGCTGGCGCTGGGCCGCGCTGGTGCTGCTGCTGGACGTCGGCAAGGGCGTGGCCGCCGTGCTGCTGGCCCGTGCGCTCTACCTCGCCGGCCCGCCCGGATCAGCCGAGTGGGTCCAGGCCGTGGCCGGCGTGGCGGCGGTGGTTGGGCACAACTGGTCGGCCTTCATCGGCTGGCGGGGCGGTCGGGGCGTGGCGACCTCCGGCGGCGGCATGCTCGTCCTGTCGCCGCTGACGCTGCTGGTGGTGGTGCCGCTGGTGGCGCTCGTCATCTGGCGGACGCGGTACGTGTCGCTGGGCTCGCTGGTCGCGGCGGGTGCCGCTCCGCTGATCACCGCCGCGCTGGCGCTGGCCGGGAGCGTCGGCTGGGCAGCGGTTGCCTACGCGGCGGTGTGCGGGGCGCTGATCGCGGTCTCGCACGGCGACAACGTGGCTCGGCTGCGGGCCGGCACCGAGCGGCGGCTGGGCGAACGGGAAGCGATGTCACATGGGCGCGGCTGAACCCGCGCCGTCGCCGGTCGCCGCGGCCCGCCCGGCGCGCCTGACGTCGCTGCCGAACCTGCTCGGCCTCAGCCGGATTGCGGCGACGCCCGTCGTGGTGGCGCTGCTCCTCTTCCCCTTCCCCGGTGGCGGGTTGCTGGCCTTCGTGGTCTTCGGCCTGGCGGCCGTCACCGACTTCGTCGACGGCCGCGTGGCGCGGGCCCGCAACGAGGTCAGCCCGCTCGGAATCTTCATGGACCTCACCGCCGACAAGGTGCTGGTCGCCGGCGTGCTGGTGGCCATGGTCGAGGTCGGGCTGCTGCCGACCTGGCTGGTGGCGACGCAGCTGATCCGTGAGCTGGTGGTGCAGGGCGTGCGGCAGGTGGCCGCCTCGGCCGACGTGGTCATCGCCGCGCGGCGACTCGGCAAGGGCAAGACCTTCGCCACCCTGCTGGGGATGGGCATCCTGCTGCTGGCCTTCGACGCGGCGCACGGCGGCCCGCTGGCGCGGGTCGGGATCGAGGCGGCGCTGGTGGCCATCGGCTTCTGGGTGATGGTCCTGGCCACCCTGCTGTCGGTGGCTTCCGGCTGGGGCTACATCAGCGGTGCCCTGCCCATCCTGCTTGGTACCGACCGACCCCGGGCGCGGCCGTGAGCTACTTGACCAGGCGTCGCTCCATCTGGGCCATCGCGATCCACAGGCCGATGGCGGTGAAGGCCAGCAGGTAGGCCACGTCGAACAGCATCGACGGCTCGATCAACCCGGTCGAGAGGTGCCGGAACAGGTGCACCCCGCGGTACAGCGGCAGCGCCTCGATGACCCAGGGAATCACCGGCGAGACGCGCTCGTAGACCTGCAGCGGGAAGAAGACGCCGCCGAACAGGAACATCGGCATCACGACCAGGCCCATCGGCAGGTCGAAGTCCTGGACGGTGCGCATGAACGAGGTGGCGGCCAGCCCGGCGGCGCTGAAGGCCGCTCCCAGCAGGATGGCGCCAGGCACGACCAGCACGACCCACGGTGAGTAGACCAACCCGGCCAGGGCCATCACCACCACGAAGGCGGCGGCGTACATCGTGCCGCGGAACAGGGACCAGATCAGCTCGCCAATGGCGATGTCGCGGATGCCGAGCGGGGTGGCCATCATGGCCTCGTAGATCCGCTCGTAGTTGAGGCGGAAGAAGACGTTGAAGATCGTCTCGGCGATCGCGCCGTTCATGCACGACATGGCCAGCAGCCCCGGGGCCACGAACGCGGCAAACGGGATCGTGAAGCCGGGCGCGATCTCGACCGGCGGCACGAAGCTGCCCAGCCCGAAGCCGATCCCCAGCAGGTAGAAGATCGGCTCGAAGAAGCCGGACACGATCACGATCCAGCTGTGCCGGTAGACGGTCATGTTGCGCTGGACCACGCGCAGCGACCGACGCAGCGTGCCGACCAATGGGGCGGCGGGACCGGGTGCGGGCAGCCGGCGGGTGATGGCGGTCATCGGCCCATCCCTAGCTCAGCAGCCTGCGCTTCAGGAGCCGATGCGCCACGTAGCAGCCAATGGCCAGCATCACCAGCAGGTAGGCGATGTGCAGCGGCCAGGCGCCCAGGAAGTCGGGCTCGCCCAGGACGGCGCCACGCACCAGGGCCACGCCGTGGTACAGCGGCGTCAGCGCGGCGATGGACTGCACAACGGGTGGCAGCTGGGTCAGCGGGAAGAACGTCCCGCTGAACAGGAACAGCGGGTTGATCACGAAGCGGAATACCCAGCTGAAGCCCTCGCCATTCCGCTGCGTGGCCGCAAAGGCGATGATCACCGAGCTGAAGGCCAGGCCCATCAGGATGGCCGCCGGAATGGCGAGGATCGCGAACGGCCAGGCGGGGATGCCGAACAGCGTGAGCACGACGAGGAAGACGCTGGAGATGGTCAGCACCCGGAAGCCGACCCACAGCAGCTCGCCGGCCAGGACGTGGCGCACGTCCAGCGGGGTGGCGAGCATGGCTTCGTAGTTCCGCCGCCAGGCGATCTTGCCCAGGACGGGGAAGGTCGACTCGAAGACGGCTGACTGCATGCAGGTCGCGGCCAGGATCCCGGGGCCCAGGAAGTGGACGTACGAGTACCCATCGAAGCCCGCCGAGCCCCGGGTGGTGACCATCTGGCCCAGGCCGATGCCCATGGCGGTGAGGTACAGCAGCGGCGTCAGGAACGAGCCCAGCATGCTGCCGCGCCAGGTGCGGCGGTAGACCCACAGGTTGCGCTGCAGGACGCGGGCAGCCGGGGCGAGGCTGGCGACGGTCATCGGGCCATCTACTCGATCAGGCTGCGACCGGTCAGGCGCAGGAAGACGTCCTCCAGCGTGGCGCGGCGGACGAGCGCCGACTCCAGCGGGATCTCGTGGCGGTGCACGGTGTCGAGGGCCTGCTCGCCATCGCCGACGTACAGCAGGAAGCGGTCGGGCAGCTCCTCCACGCGGTCGGCGATGCCCTCCAACCGGCCGTCCAGGCTGGCCCGGACCGAGTCGCTGACCCGGATCTCCAGCACCTCGCGGGTCGAGTACTGCTCGATCAGGTCACGCGGCGAGCCCTCGGCCACGATGCGCGCCTTGTCCATCACCACCAGCCGGTCGCACAGCTGCTCGGCCTCGTCCATGTAATGGGTGGTGATGATCAGCGTCGCCCCGCGCTGCTTGAGCCGATACAGCCGCTCCCAGACCAGGTGCCGCGCCTGCGGATCCAGCCCGGTGGTCGGCTCGTCCAGGATGATGAGCTCCGGATCGTTGATCAGCGAGCGGGCGATGGTCAGCCGCCGTTTCATGCCCCCGGAGAGCGGCTCCACCTGGTCGCTGGCACGTTCGCTGAGCTGGACGAAATCCAGGAGCTCCTCGGCCCGGCGGCTGGCAACCGGGGACGGAATGTCGAAGTAGCGCGCGTACATCAGCAGGTTCTCGCGGACCGTCAGCTCGGCATCCAGGTTGTCGATCTGCGGCACCACGCCGATCCGCGACTTGATCTCCGCCGCGCGGTGGCGTGGGTCCATGCCGATCACCGAAAGGTCGCCATCGGTGATGGGCGAGGAACAGGCGATCATGCGCATGGTGCTCGTCTTGCCGGCGCCGTTCGGGCCCAGGAAGCCGAAGGCCTCGCCGGTGCGCACGTCGAAGTCCACCGCGTCGACGGCGGTGAAATCACCGAAGCGCTTCGTCAAGCCGCGCGCGTGCACCAGGACCTCTTCGACAGGGGGCATCCGACGATTCTAGTCGCCGCCTCGCGATGCGCTTGACGGCGCGCTGGCGACGGGCTGATACTACGCGTCACGTAGTAGTCCCGTGACGGAGGTGCGAATGGGCTCACGTCCCGAGGTCACCGATCCCGCGCTGCTGCTCCTGATCAGCCTGGCTGCGGGGCCGAAGCACGGGCACGCCATGCTGCTGGACGTGGCCCGCTTCGCCGGCATTCGGCTCGGTCCCGGCACGCTGTACGGGGCGTTGAGCCGGCTCGTGGAGGACGGCCACGTCGAGCCATTGCCACCGGACGGGCGACGGCGTCCGTATCGGCTCACCCGAGCCGGCCGCCGCCTGCTGGAGGCGCGCCTGGGCGGCCTGAGTCGAGCGGTCCGCACCGGCCTCGAGCGGGTCGGGGCATGAAGCACAGCCGGATGACGCGGATCCTGCTGCGCAGCTACCCACCCGCCTGGCGCGTCCGCTACGGCGAGGAGCTGGCCGACCTCATCGCCCAATCACCCCTCACCCCGCGCGTCGCGGCCGATGTCGTGGCGGCTGGCCTGCGCCAGCGCGCACACGCCGCGCAGCTGGCGCTGCATGGAGGACATGTCATGACCATCGGCCCCGCCTGGCGCCACCCCACGGCCTTCGCCGTGATCGGCGCGCTGCTGCTCCTGCCGACCTTCCTGTTCGTTGGCGCTTCGCTGCTCGGCTACCAGCTGGGGGTGGACGCCATGCGGGACCTGGTCGAGTCGGTCACCGGCGCCATGGAGCGCTGGCGAATCGTCGACCTGCTGCTGGTTGCGGCGCCGCCGGTCGCCTTCATCGCCGCCATCGCGCCCCTGCTCCGCTTCGGCGTGGAGCGTCGGGACGGCGGCCTGGAGGGGGTGGTCGCCGTCCGCGGGCGAGTGCTGAACGCCGTCGTCGGACTGGTGGCGCTGCTGCTGGCCGGAATGCTGGTCTGGCACATCGTGGTCGAGTCGGTTCTGCAGACGGGTGCCTAGCCGGGCGTCCGATCCTCGAGCTCCCAGGCGTGATCCAGCGCGTGCCAGGCCGAGCGCCGGATGAAGTAGCGCGGTGACCACGGCTTCTTCGTGTTTCGCGGGTTGGGGAGCGGCGTACCGGCGGTGACAGCGTCCAACGTCCTCAGAGCCTCCCGGCGAACCAGCGCCATCTCGTCCTCTCCGGGCGTGGGCTTGGCGTGGCGGCTGCCCAGCTGCCCGAGGTAGGCGATCTCCGCCTCCAGCACGTGGGCGGTCATCTTGGCCAGATTCCGTCCGCCGCCGCGCGGCCCGACTGACAGCGTCCTGCCACGCGCCGCCCGGGCGGCCGCGTCGAACGCGTGCCAGGCAGCCTCCAGGATGGCGCGCTGGCGCCGCTGCTCGGGGCCGGTCAGCGGCGCCGCGTCGCGGCTGGCCGGCACCCCCGGCACCCCGAAGTCGGTGCCGCTGCCGCCGCGATGCCGCTCCACGATCGCGGTCGGTGCGTCGCTGCCCGGTGGCAACGTACTGATCCCGGCAGCGCGCAACGCGGCGCGATAGCGCGGCGCATAGGTGAGCAACGCCTCCAGCGCGCCCTCCTCGGTCCTGCCGCTGCGGCTCCAGCCCGGCCAGTCGCGGGCAACGGCGAAGATGCGCTTCTCCCCGCGTTCGAGGACGACTGCCAGGGGCTGGCGCTTCGCCATGCCGGCGTCAGGCAGGCTCGGTCGACGGCGACTCGATGGGGATCTCGGCCGTCTCGGCGGCGTGAGCCGGCTCGCCGCCGGCGGAGGGCTCCGCTGTGCCGGCCTCGCCGGCTGTGTGGGCTGCGCCGCGGCCGGCCTGCTCCGCCATCGAGCGGGCGCGGGCGACCATGGCGTCAACGTCGACGCCGGCCATGCGCAGCACTCGGGCGTCGAACCGGTCCGTGCCCGCCGCCCCCAGCGCGACGCCCGTCCAGAACGCGGTGCGCGCCCCGAACAGCACGCCCATCAGTCCGCCGCCGAACGCGGCCAGCACCGAGCCGTTGATGTTCAGGTTCATGTCGCCGGCCGGTGCGTCGGGACCGGCGTCGAGCCGCTCCTCGGCGACCTTGAGGCCGGCGCGCAGCGCGGAGCCCAGCAGGCTGCCCAGCAGCGCCATCGGCATCGAAAGCAGCAGTCGCATCATTCAGCCTCCCATGTCTCGCCCGGTTCCAGGGCCACGACCCGGGCGGAGGTCGCGGCTGCCAGCTCGTCCGGCGTCCCGGCCAGGATCGGGAACGTCGCGTAATGGACCGGGATGACGGTGCCGGCAGCGACGAGGTCCGCCGCCCGCCCCGCATCGCGCGGTCCCATGGTGTAGTGGCCGCCAATCGGCAGCACGGCAATCGAGGGGGACCATCGGTCCCTGACCAGGGCCATGTCGCTGAACAGGTCGGTGTCGCCGGTGTGGTAGACGACGGTGCCATCCTCGAACCGGATGACCCAGCCCCAGCAGCCGACCTCCCGGCTGCTGGGCCCGCCGCCGGTCAGGGTGACCGCCCCGGTGTGCTCGGCGTGGACCATGGTGAAGGCGATGCCAGCCGCCTCGAAGGTGCCGCCCTTGTTCATGCCCACCGCCTCGATGCCCTGCTCGCCAAGCAAGAGGCTCATCTCGTGCGAGCAGACCACCTGGCCCCCCGCCCGTGCCAGCTCGACGACATCGACCGCATCGTCGCCGACGTGATCGAAGTGGCCATGGGTCGGTGCCACCACGTCGACCCGCTCAGGCGCGCGGTAGGCATCGGCATAGGTCGGCGCGCCCGTCCAGCGATCGACCCACACCCACTTGTCGCCAGGGGATCGGTACAGGATGCCGCCGTGGCCGAGGCGGGTGATGCGCAGTGACGCCATGCGCCGTCTCCTTCGTTCGCTTCGCTCATCCTAGCCTGCCCCGCCGGGTGGGCCGCTGCGCTAGCCCGGAATCAGCAGCCGGCCGGCCTGCGCGATGCGTTCCATCCACGTCCGCTCCCGGCCGACCGTCGTCTCCGGGCCATGGCCCGGCAGAACGCGCACGTCATCCTGCAGGTCGCGGGCCAGCCTGGCGAGCGACTCGACCATGGCGTCGGAGTCGCCGCCCGGCAGGTCGGTGCGGCCGTACGACCCGGCGAACAGCACGTCGCCGGCCAGCAGGAGCCGATGGGTGGGCTCGTACAGGCACACCGAGCCTTCGGTGTGCCCCGGGGTGTGCAGGACCACGAAGGCGAGCCGCCCGACCTCGACTCGCTCGCCCTCGCGCAGCTCGCGCTCGGCGGTGACGTGCTCGATCTCGAAGCCATAGTTGTTGCGGCCGTCGAGCCGATACGCATCGTCCGGATGGATCGCCAGCGGCGCCCCGGTCGCCCGCTTCAATGGCGCGTTGTCGAAGATGTGGTCGATGTGGCCGTGCGAGTTGGCGATGAGGTGGACGCGCAGCCCGTTCGCCGCGGCGCGCGTCACCAGGCTCTCGCTCGAGTTCATGCCCGGATCGAGAACGAGCGCCTCGGGCGTCGACCCGTCCCAGACCAGGTAGGCGTTGGTGTCCCACGGCGGGAAGGCGCCGACCTCGATGCGCGGCGCGTGGTGCGCGGGGCCGCCGCCGCGCTCGATCCTGGCCGCGCCCTCGGTCACTGCTCGCTGGCGCCGGCGGGACCGCCGATGCCCGGAGCACCAGCGCCCAGCCGCAGCCCGAAGGCGTGTGCCAGCTCGGCGGCCAGCGCCTGCTCGACCGCCTCCATCGGCACCGGCCGGCCCAGCTCCCGGGCGAGGCTGGTGACGTCCTTGTCGCGGATGCCGCACGGGATCATCTCGTCGAACCAGGCGAGCTTCGTGTTCACGTTGAGCGCCAGCCCATGGGTGGTCACACCGCGGCGGACGCGTACGCCGATGGCCGCCAGCTTGCGATGCCCATCGACCCACACGCCGGTCAGGCCGTCCACGCGGCCGGCGGTGACGCCGAAGGCGGCGGCGGTGGCGACGATCGCCGCCTCCAGGCTGCGGACGTAGCGCCGCAGGTCCAGCGGGTCGCGGAGCTCGACGATGGGGTAGGCGACCAGCTGCCCCGGTCCGTGGAAGGTGATGTCGCCGCCGCGGTCGATGCGCACGAACTCGGCACCAAGCTGCCGCAGGCGGTCGGGGGTGGCGAGCAGGTTCGTCTCGTCGCCCCCGCGGCCGATGGTGTACACCGGGAAGTGCTCCAGCAGCAGCAGCCGATCGCCGATGCGCCGCGCCCGTCGCTGCTCCGCCAGCTCGTCCTGCAGCTCCCAGGTGGGGCGGTAGGCGGCCGTGCCCAGCCGCTCCACGGTCAGGATGCCGCCGTGGGCGGCCAGCAGCGGATGTTGATCGGAGGCCGGCGTGAAGGGCACATCCCGCTTCGGGCGGCGCGGCAGCGGCCCTGCGGCGGGCGCCGGTGGACTGCTGATGTCACGGAAGGTCGTCAATGGTTCAGGACGCTTCAGACCGCGGCCGCGACCTGGCCCGGCACCTGCTCGGCGGCGTGGTAGCTGGAACGCACCAGCGGTCCGGACTGCACGTGCCGGAAGCCCATCTCCAGGCCGATGCGCCGCAGCTGCATGAACTCGGCGGGCGTGTAGTAGCGGTGCAGCGGCAGGTGCTGGCGGCTGGGGCGCAGGTACTGGCCGATGGTCAGCACGTCCACGTCCGCTTCGTGGAGGAGCCGCATCGCCTCCACGACCTCGGCCCACGACTCCCCGAGGCCCAGCATCAGGCCCGACTTGGTCACCATCTCGCCGAAGCCGATCTGCCTGGCAATCGCGCGGCCGCGGGTCAGGACGCTGACACTGCGCTCCCAGCGCGCGCGGCGGCGGACCTGCCGCTGCAGCCGCGGGACCGTTTCGACGTTGTGGTTCAGGATCTCCGGCTGCGCCTCCACCACCGTCCGGATGTCCGTCTCGCGACCGTTCAGGTCGCTGATGAGCACCTCGATGCTCGTGGCTGGAGAGGCAAGGCGGACCTGGCGGATGGTCTCGGCGATGATGCCGGCCCCGCCATCGGGCAGGTCGTCGCGGGCGACCATGGTGATCACGGCGTGCTTCAGGTTCATGAGCTTCGTCGCCTCGGCGACGCGGCGTGGCTCGTCCAGGTCGGTGACGGCGGGACGCCCGGTGTCGATCGCGCAGAAGCCGCAGTTCCGGGTGCAGACGCTGCCCAACACCATGAAGGTGGCCGTGCCGAGCGCCCAGCATTCGCCCTGGTTCGGGCAGCGGGCCTCCTCGCAAACGGTGTGCAGCGCCTCGGCCCGCATCAGCCGGTTGACCGATGCGTATGTCTCGCCGACCCCGACCCGCACCTTGAGCCAGTCCGGGCGGCGTCCGCCCGGGCCGGCGTTCTCCGGGATCGGGTCACCGGGAGCCAGCAGCCCGCCGTCGAGGCTCGGGCCGCCGGGGTACATCACCTCCGACGGCGACGCGTGGCCCGGCGAATTGCTGACGACGCTCAGCTCGCCCAGGCCGGAGAAGTCCGGTCGCCCTTCCACAGTCACGTCCGAGAGTCTAGTCAGGCCGGCTGCGGGGCGCGCTCCGGGGCGCTGGGGCCGCGCTGCGGCCGAAGGTTGATGCCACGCAGCAGCTGGGCGTTGGCCGCCACCACGATGGTCGAGACGCTCATCACCAGGGCGCCCACGCTCATGGGCAGGATGAAGTTCCATGGCGCCAGGACGCCGGCGGCGACCGGGATGGCCAGCGCGTTATAGGCGGTGGCCCACACCAGGTTCTGGACCATCTTGCGGTAGGTTGCGCGGCTGAGCTCGATCGCCCCCGCCACGTCGCGCGGGTCGTCGCTGACGAGGACGATGCCGGCCGACTCCACGGCGACATCGGTTCCGGCGCCGATGGCGATGCCGACATCGGCCTGGGCCAGTGCCGGGGCGTCGTTCACCCCATCGCCGACCATGGCGACCCGCGTCCCATCCTGGAAGCGACGCACCGCCGCTGCCTTGTCGGCCGGCAGGACCTCCGCCGCCACCTCGTCGATTCCGATGCGGTGCGCCACCGACTCGGCCACGGCCTTCGCGTCGCCGGTGATCATCGCCACCCGCAGGCCCATCTCGTGCAGCCGGGCCACCGCCTCGGACGATGCGGGCCGCAGCTCGTCCTCGAGAGCGAGTGCGCCGAGGACCCGAGCGTCCGCGATCGCGTACAGGACCGTGCGGCCCTGGCGCTCCCAGTCCGCGACGGCCGTCGCGACGTCGTCCGGGACTGATGCGCCGGCCTCGCTCAGGAGCCGAGGGCCACCGACCGCCACGCGCCGGCCGTCGAGCATCGCCGCTGCGCCGCGGCCCGGAAGGGCTTCGAAGGCAGTTGCCGGGGTGACCGCCATGCCGCGCTCATCGGCCGCCCGGACGATCGCCTTCGCCAGTGGGTGCTCGGAGTCGGCCTCGACCGCCGCGGCCGCCGCGAGCAGCCCCCTCTCGTCAGTGCCCGTCGCGGCGGCGAGGGCGGCCACCCCCGGGCGCCCGCGGGTCAAGGTGCCGGTCTTGTCGAAGATGACGACCCTCACCTCCCGCGCCCGCTCCAGGGCCAGGCGGTCGCGGACGAGCAGGCCGTTGCGTGCGCCGAGCGTGGTGCTGATGGCGATCACCAGCGGGATGGCGAGGCCGAGCGCATGGGGACAGGCGATGACCAGCACCGTGGCGGTGCGGATCAGGGCCTCCTCCGGCTGGCCGATGGCGATCCAGACCGCCAGGGTGATGATGCCGGCGGCCAGTGCCACGAAGAAGAGCAGCGCCGCCGCGCGGTCGGCGAGCGCCTGGGCCCGCGACTGCGACGCCTGGGCCTCGGCGACCAGGCGCATGATCCCGGACAGGGCCGTCCCTTCGCCCACGGCGCTCACCTCGACCCGCAGGCTGCCGCCGGCCGTCACCGTGCCGGCCACCACCTGGTCGCCGGGCTGCTTGGGCACCGGACGTGATTCACCGGTGATCATCGACTCGTCGACGTCGGCGGCGCCATCGGCCACTCGCCCGTCTGCCGGCACCCGCGTGCCCGGCCGCACCAGGACGCGATCGCCGACCTGCAGGGAGCCGATCGGCACCGTCTCGGTCGAGCCGTCGGCGGCGAGCCGCTCGGCGGCGTCGGGGAGTAGCTCCGCGAGCGCCGACAGTGCGCCCTGCGCCTGCATGATCGATCGCATCTCGATCCAGTGGCCCAGGCTCATGACGGTGATCAGTGTCGACAGCTCCCACCAGACGTCGACCTCGAAGATGCCGAGCGTCGCCGCCCAGGAAGCCACGAAGGCGACCACGATCGCCAGGGCAATCAGCGTCATCATCCCGGGCAGGCGCTGCGCGAGCTCCGCCCGGGCGCCCTGCACGAACACCCAGCCGCCGTAGACGAAGATGATGGTGCCCAGCGTCGGCGGAATCCAATCGGAGCCAGGAAACGTGGGAGCGGTGTAGCCCAGCCAGCCCTGGACCTCGGCGCTCCAGATGACGACCGGGATCGTCAGCGCCAGGACAATCCAGAACTGGCGGCGAAACGCATCCGGGTCGTGGCCCGCATGGGAGCCGTGCCCGCCATGCATGTTGTGGCCCGTCGGCATGTCGTGGCCGCCATGGGCGCCGTGGGTCATGCGGTCTCGGTCCGAATCCGTCACCGATCTCGTTGGCTGCGAATACTCCCCACCAGTATGACGCAGTCCGCTCGCGCCGTGGCCCTGCGGCGTAGAGTCAAGGCTGTGATACGAGGGGCGGCGGCGGAAGCGGCGGGCATCGAAGCCCGCCTGCGCGAGGTCGGCACGCCGGAGCGGGCGATGCAGGAGCAGCGCTACCTCAAGAGCAGCCTCCAGTTCGTGGGCGCGACCGTCTGGCAGATCCGGGCCGTGGTGAAGCGCTACCTGGCGGAGGCGGACACGCTCGACCACGACGCGCTCATCGCCTTGGTGGATGCCCTGTGGGCGCAGCCGGTGCACGAGCGACGCATGGCCGCGGTGGCCATCCTGGAGGAGCGCAGCTCCCTGCTCGGTGCGGGCGATCTGCCGGTCGTCGAACGGCTGATCCGCGAGTCGTTGACGTGGGCGCTGATTGACGGGATCGCCGCGGACGTGGTCGGCGACATCCTGGTCCGGGACGAGGCCACCACGGTCCGGACCCTCGACCGCTGGGCGGCCGATGCCGACTTCTGGGTCCGTCGCTCCGCGCTCCTGGCCTGGCTCCGACCACTGCGCATGGGCGCGCCGCTCGATCGGTTTCTGACCTATGCGGACCGGATGCTCGAAGAGCGGGAGTTCTTCATTCGCAAGGCCATCGGCTGGGTCCTGCGCGATGTCGGCAAGCGCCGGCCGGAGTCCGTAGTGGACTGGCTGGCGCCGCGGACGCATCGGGCCTCGGGGGTGACCATGCGCGAGGCGACGAAGTACCTGCCGCGGGCCGATCGCGAGCGGCTGCTGCTGGCCTACCGGGAGCGCAGGCCCGCCTGACGCCGGTGCTGGGTCCTGGGGGGTCCTATGCCGGCCAGGGCCTGCCGCGGCTGCGTGCGGTGTTGACGGGGTGCACACGGTACGCAGCGGCTAGAGGTCCTATCGCCCTGCGGGTCCGGGCTACCTATGTTTGTACTCATGTTCGCGATTCGCCGCGCGACGAGGACGCGGGCAGCCGGGCAGGCTCGCGGGCGGCCGACGCTGCTGCCGCTCGTCTTCGGCGTCGTCCTGGTGCTCGTGGGCGTGACGGCGAGTGCGCTGGTGGCCGTCGCGTCCGCTCACATCCGCGAGGTGACCCTGGGCAGCGTGGTCGCGCGAGACGCGTCGCTGGTCGAGCTGTTCGTGAACGCCAACCTGCGCGAGAGCGACGTGGTCGAGGGCGGCCCGGATGCCGCTCGCACCGCGGAGCTCGGGACGCTGCTGCAGCGGCTCGCCGCCGGAGATGACATTCGGCTCGTGGAGATCCGTGGGCGCGACCACGAGCTGATCGGCACCAACGACGCCTCGCTGGCCCGGTCGCGGGCGAACGAGGATGCGGTCGACGCGACCGCCATGGCGGGCACTCCCAGCGCGGTCCTGCTCGAGGATGAGACGGCCGACAACGTCCTCGGCGATGGGTCGACGTCGCCCTTGCTGCGGGAGCTCCTGCCACTGATCGGCTCCGATGGCCAGACGCGGGCCGTGATCTGGCTGTGGCGTGATGCCGGGCCGCTGCTGGCCGCCATCGACGCCACGCGACGCGACATCATGATCGTGACCCTGGTCGCGGCCGCCCTGCTCGCCGCCGCCCTGTACGCGATCTTCCGCGCGGCACAGGCTCGGCTGGCGCGCCAGCACGAGCAGCTGGCCGAGGCCAACCGGCGCGACGCCCTGACGGGACTGCTCAACCACGGTGCCGCCGTCGCGGCCCTGGCCGAGGACATCGAGGCGGCACGGGCCGGTGGCCACGAGATTGGCGTCGCCATCGTGGACATCGACAACTTCCGCCTGCTGAACGACACCCACGGACACCAGGCGGCCGACGAGGTCCTCCTCAGCGTGGCCGACCTGGTCGCCGACCTCGGCGAGGCGACCCGCGTCGCACGCTATGGCCCGGACGAGTTCCTGATCGTGCGGACCGACGCTGGGGTCGACCACATGTCGGCGACCGTGGCGGCGCTGATGTCCGAGCTGCAGGAGCTCAGCGTCCGCTTCGGCGATTCGGAGGCGCTGCCCGTGACGGTGAGCGTCGGGATCAGCGCCTACCCGGCCCACGGCAGCTCCGTGACCGAGGTGCTGAGCGCGGCGGCGGTCGCGGTCGGCGAGGCCAAGGCGAGCGGCGGCGACCGGGCGAGCGTGGCCCGCATCGGCGAGGAGAAGGGCACGGTCATCGGCGGCTTCGACGTGCTGCAGGGCCTGGTCATCGCCGTCGACACCAAGGACCGCTACACCAAGCGCCACTCGGAGGACGTGGCTCGCTACGCGGTCTTCCTGGCCCGCCGCCTCGGCCTGGACGACGAAACCTGCGAGACCATCCGGCTGGCGGGCCTGCTGCATGACGTCGGGAAGATCGGCATCCCGGATGTCGTCCTGCGCAAGCCGTCCAAGCTCACCGCCGACGAGTACGCGATGTTCCAGCAGCACGTCGCGCTCGGAGACGCCATCGTTCGCGACGTCCCGAACGTCGAGCTGGTACGGGCCGGCATCCGGCACCACCACGAGCGCTGGGACGGCCGCGGCTACCTGGACGGCCTCGAGGGCGACGCGATCCCCACGATCGGCCGCATCCTGGCGGTGGCCGATGCCTTCTCGGCCATGACCACGACGCGGCCCTACCGGCGGGCGCTGCCCGTCGAGGAGGCGCTGAAGCGGTTGGGCGACGCCGCGGGCACGCAGCTGGAGGAGCCGCTGGTCGTGTCGTTCATCGAAGGGTTGCAGACCGACGCCGATGCGCCCATGCCCGGCCAGGAGGCGCCGCGCATCTGGACGCCCCAGGCGCTGGTGGCCTGAACCGATGGCGAAGCGGCACGCCGGGCGCAGCCTGTCCCGAGTCACCCTGGCTGCAGCCACGACACTGCTCCTGCTCGCCGCCGTGCAGCCGACCCGCGCGGCGCTGGCCGCCACCGGCGTCAACGACAGCTACAGCGTGTCGCATGACCACACCCTGTCGGTGGCGGCGCCCGGCGTCCTGGGCAACGATCTCAATCTGCTGGGCGGCTCCACCGCCGTCCTGGTGTCGGGCGTCAGCCATGGATCGCTGACCCTCCGCAGCAACGGCAGCTTCACGTACCAGCCGAACGGCGGGTACCTCGGATCGGACTCGTTTCGCTATCGGCCGAGCGGATTGCTGAGCAGCGCAGCCACCGTGCAGCTCACCGTGACCAACGCCGCCCCGGTGGCTCACAACGACGGCTACACCTGGGCTGGGGGGACGTTGACCGTGGCGGCGCCCGGCGTGCTCGCCAATGACACCGATGCCGACGGCGACGCGCTCACCGCCGAGCTGGTGGGCGGTGGCGTGAGTGGTTCGCTGGACCTCGACCCGAATGGCGGCTTCCAGCTCAAGCCGGGTGGCGGCTTCGGCAGCAGCGGATCGTTCCAGTACCGCGTTTCCGACGGTCGGCTCTGGTCGGCGCCGGTGACCGTGACGCTGACCATCAACGGCCCATCACCGACCCCGGTGCCCACGCCACGACCCACGCCCACCCCGCGTCCGCAGCCGAGCCTCCCGCTGCCCTCCATTCCGCTGCCGAGCCTTCCCGGCGTGCTGCCCACGCCGCGGCCAACCGCCACCCCATCCGCGCCGCCGGTCGGCACGTCGGCCAGGCCGACGCCATCGGGGAGCGCAGCGCCTTCGGATGCCCCGTCCAGCGTTGCGCCGGTCCCACCCGGGTCGGGTGGGCAGCCGCCCGCCGTCGGCGGCGGGGATGGCCAGCCCTCGACCGGCTTCACAGCGCCGACCGCGTTCCGTCTGCCATCGCCCGACGGGATCAGTCTCGGACTTGGCCTGGGCGACCTGAACGTCCTGTCAGGGTTCGAAACGTGGGCCGTGCCAGCGGCCACCATCGGCGGTGCCGGATTCCTGGTGCTGCTGTTCATCGGCCTGCAGGCAGGCGGGACCCTGATCTGGGTCCCGGCGGTGCGGCGGCTGCGAGGCGAGCGGACGCCGAGGCGGGGTCGGCGGCGGTAGACATCGGCTGACGATCAGCCGATCGGCGTCTGCGGGTCCCACTCCTCGAGGCGCTTGCGGACATCGGCCATGAAGGCGCCAACCTGTGCGCCGTCCAGGACGCGGTGGTCGAACGAGCAGGTCATGTTCATGATCGGCCGGATCACGATGACGTCCTCGCCCTCGACGGTGGTGACCACCGGGCGCTTGACGATGGCCTCCATCGACAGGATGGCCACCTCGGGGGCGTTGATGATCGGCATCGACGACACCGATCCGAACCAGCCGGTGTTATTCACCGTGAAGGTCCCGCCCTGGATCTCGTCCAGCCTCAGCTTGTTGCTGCGGGCGCGTGCGGCGAGGTCCTGGATCCGACGGTTCACGCCGCTGATCGAGAGCTGGTCAGCGTCGTGGATGACCGGGACAAGCAGCCCGTTGTCGACCGCCACGGCGATCCCGATGTTCATGGCCTGCTTCAGGATCACGCGGTCCTCGGCGAACTGGCTGTTCAGGTTCGGGTGCTGCCGAAGGGTCTCCGTCACGGCCTTGACCACCGCGGCGACGTAGCTGAGGCCGATACCCTCCCGTTCCCGGTACGCGGCGGTGTTCGTCTCGCGCCAGCGGACGACGTTGTGCATGTCGACCTCCACCACGGTGTAGGCGTGGGGAACGGTCTGCTTGACGCGCGTCATCTTGGCGGCGATGCCCTTGCGCATCTGGCTCAGCGGCACCTCGACGTCGCCGCCGGTCGGCGC
>DATBJR010000052.1:0-51650 GCA_036556325.1 Candidatus Limnocylindria bacterium
GAAGTGGTAGACGCCGTTCTCGCGCCGGGCGGAGAAGCGACCGGTGTCATAGGCGCGCGATCGCAGGCCGCGCTGCACCTGCTCGCAGATGACGATGTCCTCCTGCTGGATCTCGTCCGAGAAGGCGATCGTCTGCTGCATTGATTCCCAGCCGGCGCCCGTGCCCGGATCGGCGAAATACCACTCGAAGATGGTGAGCGTGCGGTCCGGGCCCAGTGGCAGGATCACGTTCGAGGACATGTTGTCCTGGTAGATGTTGAACATCGTGTTCGGGAACAGCCAGTAGTAGAGCGCCGACTCCTCCGAGCCGGGCTGGCGCAGGTAGCGACGATCCACGCCCAGCTGTTCCCCGGGGCGAAGTTCCCGGATGGGCGCGTGCTGCTTCGAGTAGTAGCGGAACTCCTCGACCCGGTAGGCGTCGTAGTCGAGCTCGCGGAACAGCTGCGGATGCGCAATCGGCAGGTGGTAGCCCTCCAGGTAGTTGTCGACGTACACCTTCCAGTTGCACTCGATCACGTAATCGCGCCGCTCCACCAGGCGCATGCGATCGACGTCGTAGCCGGCGGCCGCGACCTCCTCCGGAATGGCGCCCATGACCTCCGCCAGCGATGGAGCCGATGCGTCCGTGCTGAGGTTGACGAACACGAACGGGCCCCAGCGATCCACCCGCACGGGGACCAATCCGAAATCGGCCCTGTCGAAGTCCTGCGTGTCCTCCATCTCGGGGCACGCTCGCAGGGCACCATCGAGGCCGTAGGTCCAACCGTGGTAGCGGCACTGCAGGGACTTGCGGTTGCCGCGTGAGAGGGCGACCTGCCCGGCCCGATGCCGGCACACGTTGTAGAAGGCCTTCAGCTGGCCGTCCAGGTCGTGGGTGATGACGACCGGCTCGTCCATGACCGCGGCGGGCACGAAATCGCCGACGCGTGACAGCTCATCCGCGCGCGCCACCAGTTGCCACGATCCGCCGAAGATTCGCTCCTTCTCCGCCTCAAGGTGCGCCGAGTCCAGGTAGTAGCGCGAGGGCAGAGTTGAAGCGCGACTCAGCGCCGGACGGCCGGAAGTGACCACGTCAACCGACGGGCGCGCCGCGCCAGGTTCCCGTCACCGAGCGCCGCCCATCGGCATCCCGCACGTAGCGCAGGTTGGTGCCTCCGGCGGCCCGAACGTGGAGCCGGAATGTGCCCGCGAGGTCGTTGATCGTGGCGAGGCCGGTGAGGGCCAGGTCGCTCGTCATTTCGCAACCCCGGAGTCGGACGTGGTAACCCCTTGCGTACGCGCGGTAGGCAACGGAGCCGCCGTGCAGACAGCCCTCGGCCAGGCGCCGGACGCCGTCCCAGCTCCAGTAATCCGCGTCGTAGTTGAGCTGATCGTCAACGGCGCGCATGGCCGCGCGCGGGCCGAGGTAGTCATCCACCGTGGCGGCCGGGACGCGGACGTATGGATCGGGGCCGACGGGGTCGCATACCGTGCGCCGGTGCGACGGGCGGTCCCCTGTCACCAGGTACGACGTGATCAGGTCGTCCGGGCATGGCTCCCCACGCCCAAAGATGATGTGTGGGCCGCCAGGCTGGACGATCAGGTACCCGTCGGCGAGGTGACTGTAGATGCGCAGCGCGCCGGCATAGGGCGTGGCGGGGTCGGTGGTCGAAGCCAGGACGAACACCGGGAATGGCGTGTCGCTCAGATAGGTGGGTCGCTGCTCGCTCGCGGGGTGCGCGGGCCAGAAGGCGCAGGGCAGGTCGCCGTAGAAGACGCTGCCAAGCCGATGGCCGGCGACTCCGGCCGCCTCACCGGCTGCCAGGTATGCCGCCGCCCGCTGTCTGCCGTTGCCGCTGCCATATGCGTAATCCATGCATTCCACGGCGTAGTACATCGCGTCCGAGTAGGTCGGATCCTCGATTGCCTGCAGCGTTTCGGGGTCCTGGCCCAACGAGATGTACGTCAGCCGCGCCAGCGGGAGGAGCTCGCCACGCAGCGCCCAGGTCATCGCCCGTTGCAGAAGCATGCGGTCGAAATTCGAGTAGACGTAGCCCGCAGCCGCGGTCTCGAGGTCGCCGAGGGAGTAGGTGCGCCGCTCCAGGCGGCCATGCGCATCGACGAAATCGAAGCGCATCGGGCCGTCGCGCAGCTGAGCGGCGAGCCGGTCGTAGGTGGCGAGAAGCTCGCCGCCGTCCAGGTCCGCGGCGCACGTGCGGGCGGGCCTGCACGAGCGCAGCGAGAACGCCAACGTGTCGTCGAAGGCATCGACGTCCTCGTCGTAGTACTCGGTGCCGCTCAGGGTCAGGTCGACGGGACCGTCGATGAACAGCGCGTGCAGGCGATCCGGATGTGCAGCGGCGTAGGTCTGCACGTACTGGGTGCCGTAGCTCTCGCCATACAGATCCAGCTGCGGGGCGCGCAGCCACACACGGATTGCCTCCAGGTCCTCCACCGCCTGGCGAGTCGAGAAGTACGGCAGCGATGCCGGGTCGATCCCCGTCTCCGCCACGCAGGCTCGCGCGTACTGACGGGCCGCCCGGGCGTAGGCCAGCGCCTGCTGGGACGAGATGGTCGGCAGCGAGGCGGCGGTGTACCAGGCCAACGTCGCGTCCGGGCACTGGAGCGGCACCGATGCCGCCACGCCGCGCTGGTCGAGGAACACGATGTCGTACTGACGCGGGATGCGCGGATCGAAGGCATCGGTGTAGCTGTCGGCCGCGGCGATGCCGCTGGTGCCGGGCCCGCCGGTGATGGTGACGAAGACACCCTTCCGTGGCGACCGCGTCGCGCGCAGGATGGCAAAGGTCACGTCGTAGGTGGGAGCCTTCGGCGAGCCGAAGTGATCCCGCGGGACGCGCAGGGTAATGCAGGTGAACCGGCTCTCCGGGCATGGCCCGCGGTGGACGACTCGCGGACGGTCGGCCACCAGCCGGCCGTTCGAGGCGGCTGTCTGCCCGCGAATGACCGGATCGGCCCGGGCGGTGGCGGGCACGGCAACGGAGCCGACGAAGGCCACCGCCAGCAGTGCCAGCACGAGAATGGCTGCCCGGGCCACCGGATTGGGCCGACCGACGGTCATGGGATCGCGAGTGTACTCGCGCATGGAGTATCGTTCGCAACTCTCAGAATTGACCGATCGACGGGGCGGGCTGTGGATTGAGCACAAGGAGGAGGGCAAGGGTGTTCCGATCTTCGATGAAGGGGGTGTTGGGCACGGCGGCGGTCATCGCGCTTGCGGCATGCACCGCCGGAACATCGGCCTCGCCGAGCTCTGCATCAGCAAGCGCCATTGCGAGCGCCAGCGCATCAACTGCAGCGTCGCCGGTCGCGACCGTTCCGGACGACCAGCTCATCTTTCCCGGCAAGCTCGTCGTCTGCATCGATATTCCCTATCCGCCACAGGAATTCTTCGACGACCAGGGCAACCCCACCGGGTCTGACGTCGACATCGCAACCGAGATCGCCAACCGCCTCGGCCTGCAGGTCCAGATCGAGAACTCGGTGTTCGACACCATCATCCTGGCGCTGACCGGCGGCAAGTGCGAGGTCATCGTCTCCGCACAGAACATCACCGCGGATCGGCTGGATGCGGTCGACATGATTCCCTACTTCAAGGCCGGCCAGTCATTCGTGGTGGCCAAGGGCAATCCCGCGGGCATCCATAAGCCGGAGGACCTCTGCGGCAAGAGCGTTGCGGTCGAATCCGGCACGACCGAGGCCGACTACGTGAAGGGCACCGGCGACTACAAGGGCGGCGGGCTCAACAAGCAGTGCGCCGATGGCGGCCAGGCGGAGGTCAACCTCAAGGAATTCCAGAAGGACAGCGACGCCCTCCTCGCGCTTTCGGCGGGACAGGTCGACGCGTACTTCGCGGACTCTCCTGTCGCTGGCTACTACACCGTCCAGCAGCCTGACCAGTTCGAGCTGTCCGGCGTGACCGTCGAGGTTGCCAACGAGGGGATCAGCGTTGCCAAGGATGCATCCAAGAAGGACCTGGCCAACGGGATCCTGGCGGCATTGAAGTCAATGGCCGAGGACGGCACCTATATCGACATCCTGACAAAGTACGGTCTCGAAGATGGTGCCGTGGACGTCAGCGAGATGGAGATCCAGTCGAAGTAGCCGTTTCCGCATACACCTCAGGTGCTCAACGTGCCTGGGCGCCGTGAACTGATGCGATTGCGAACCCGGTTGGCTCCCCGGCTGGCCGGGTTCGTGGTTCTCGCAGCCTTGCTCGGCGGATGCGCGCCATCGTCGTACCCCTACCGCTGGAACATCTTCGTCGACTCGATCTTCCGGCCCGACGCACTGATCCTCAGCGGCCTGGCGCTCACCGTATCGATCTCAGTGATCAGCCAGCTCATCGGTGTGGCACTGGGCATCTTCGGCGCAGTTGGCCGGCTGTCGAGGCTGCGTCCCATCCGATGGCTGGCGACCTTCTATGTGTGGTTCTTCCGGGGTACGCCACTCCTCGTGCAGATCATGCTGATCTTCTTCGGTCTCGGCGTGACCAGAATCTATGGCTGGCCTGACTTCGCCATTGGCCCGATTCCTGTCAGCGGTGCGGTGCAGGCCGGTATCGTCGCCCTGGGGTTGAACGAGGGCGCGTACATGACGGAGATCGTGCGCGCCGGCATTCTGGCCATCGACCCGGGGCAGATGGAGGCTGCCAAGGCACTCGGCATGACGTATGGGAAGGCCATGCGGCGCATCGTGCTGCCGCAGGCGGCGCGGGTGATCGTGCCGCCGCTCGGCAACGAGTTCAACAACATGCTGAAGACGACCTCGCTGCTGGTGGTCATCAGCGTGCCCGAGCTGTTCGTCATCTTCTCTCGCAAGAACGCAAGCGGATCGACGGTCTTCCATCCGCTCGAGCTCTTCCTCGCGGCCGCCGTCTGGTACCTGCTCCTTACGACAGCCTGGAGCATCGTGCAGTACTTCATCGAGCGCAGGCTGGGCCGCGGGGTCGCCGGAGCCGCCATGGCCGGACCGAGCCTGCGGGAGCGCCTGGCCGGGTTCCGGCTTGGCTCGTCCAGCACCGGCGGCCGATGACCGCGCCCACACGGCCCGACCTGCACACGCCGCACGACCTGCTGGACGCCATCGGCGGCGTGCCGGTCCCGTCCGGCGATGTCGTGGTCCAGGCGACCGACGTCCACAAGTGGTTCGGTCGCCTCCATGTCCTCAAGGGCGTGGAGCTGACGGTGAAGCGACAGGAGGTCGTGGTCCTCATCGGCCCATCCGGGAGCGGCAAGACGACGTTCCTGCGCTGCATCAACCATCTGGAGCGCATCCAGCAGGGCCGCATCTTCGTGAACGGCCACCTCATCGGCTACCGCGACGTGGACGGCAGGCTGGTGGAGGACAAGGAACGCAGCATCGCGCGGCAGCGGTCGCAGATCGGGATGGTGTTCCAGCGCTTCAACCTCTTCCCGCACCTGACCGCCCTCCAGAACGTGACCGAGGCACCCATCCAGGTGCGCGGCGAGGACGCCGAGAGGGCGCGCGAGGTGGGCGTCACGCTCCTGGAACGGGTCGGGCTGGGGGCAAAGGTGGATGCCTATCCCGCGCAGCTTTCGGGAGGCCAGCAGCAGCGCGTGGCGATCGCCCGGGCACTGGCCATGAAGCCCGCCCTCATCCTCTTCGACGAGCCCACCTCCGCGCTGGATCCGGAGATGATCGGCGAGGTGCTCGACGTCATGCGCGAGCTGGCGCGTGAGGGGATGACCATGATCGTGGTCAGCCACGAGATGGGCTTCGCGCGCGAGGTCGCGGACCGGGTGGTGATGATGGACGAGGGCATCATCCTGGAGGAGGGGACGCCAGAGGAGCTCTTCGCCGGCGGTCGCCACGAGCGCACGCAGGCCTTCCTCTCCAAGATCCTGTAGGCGCCAGCTCGCCACGCAACCGAATCGGCCCCGCCTGCGTCGTTACCGGCACACCGATTGCATCTGTTGCGGCTCACCGGCGAGGCGCCGGGGACATATGGAGGGGAAACCCATGCTTTCCCGGCAGTGCACCCATTGCGACGCCGAGATCGAGGTCCCGCTCAAGGGCCGTATCAACTGCCCGGTCTGCGGCCTCGATCCCGATCTCCCGCCGCTCGCCTACCAGTTCGACGACGCTCCGGCCTTCTTCCTGGCTGGCGATCCGCGCCGGCCGATTGCCGTGGAGGGCCAGCTCACCCGCGTCGCCTGAGCCCGATCGCGGCGGCAAGGCGGTCAGCGGCCCTGGCCGTAGACCTCCGCACGCGGCAGCCGAGCGGCCTCTTCCTCCGCACGCACCCGGCGGGTCGCCATCTTCAGCGCGGTGGGCACGTCCTTCGGACGGCCGCCCTCGTGGGCGATCAGCCAGGCGGCGCCCTTCTGGGTCAGCTCCGCTCCCCCGCCCGCGCCCGGCTCGATGAACGGCAGGTTCAGGAGTCCGCGTCGGCCCAGGCGCTCCACCTCGACCTGCAGGGCGAAGGGCGGCATGCCGAGCTCGTCGGCCAGCGGCGTGAGGTCCACGGCGCGGTTCGGGAAGCGCCTGACGAATCGCATGATCCGCGCGTACAGCTCGTCATGCGGCAGCGGATGGTTCGCATCGACGGCGACGGCCTGGTCCGCGGGTGCACGACGAGCCCTCGACCCCCGGGCCGATGGCGTGGCGCGAGCTGGACGCTTGGCAGCAGTCATCGGCCCGAGGATACCAGTGCGCTCAGGCTTCGGCCGATGCCGCACGCAGCTCCACCCCCACCCCCACGCCGGCCGCCTGCCGCACGACGTCGGCCAGCCGCTCGTCCCACTCGGCCTGGTGGGGCAGGCGGACCTGCCGCGTGGCGCCGGCCACGGGGATGTTGATCACCACCGGCACGCCGCCGGGACGCGTGCGAACCGCGGCCGTCACGGACTCGATGGCCGGCAGCAGCCGCTCCATGTTCAGGCCGCGCTCGAAGCTGATCTCGATGATCCCAGCGCCTACGGGCACGGCGGTCAGCGGCACGGCGCCGGCCGGAGCGGGCGACTCGTCGGCGGGTTCGGCGGCGGTGACCGGGATGGCAGCCGCGGCCGGCGCCTCGGCCACCGAGACCGCGCCGCGCGGCACCGCCTCGGCCACCGGCACGCGCGCTCCGGCGCCACCGTTGCCGTTGCCGTTGCCGCGCCACCCGCCGCCGCGGGAACGAAGGAGGCGGTCGCGTTCCGCAGAGAACGGCACCGGGCCCATGCGGACCGCGTCATCCCAGGCGTGCACCGCCTCGCACAGGATCTGGGCGGAGTCGTCCCGGTGGTCAACTCGCCCGGACACGAGCACAATGGAGTCATCGGCCCAGGCGTTGGCGGTATCGGCGAAGACCTTGGGGAAGACGACGACCTCGACCGATCCCTGCAGGTCCTCCAGGGTTGCCACCAGCATCGTCGAGCCGGCACGGGTGATGACCCGGCGGGAGCCCTGGATGATGCCGCCCAGTGTGACCTTGGCCTGATCGCTCTCCTCGGCCAGCTCGCCGGAGTAGGCCGTCACGTACTCGGGCAGCTGCGCCTCGATGTCGCGCAACGGGTGCTCCGAGAGATAGAGGCCCAGCAGCTCCTTCTCCCAGCGGAGGCGCTCGCGGCGAGGCACGTCGTCCTCATTGGCTCCGTCGGAGGGCCCTGCGGTCAGGCCGATGGCTGTCGCCGGCTCCGCCGGCGCGGCGAACAGGTCGAACAGCGTCCCCTGGCCGGCCGCCACGTCGCGCTGGTGCCGCGCGCCGGTATCCAGGGCATGGTCGAGTCGATTGAGGAGCGTGCCCGGGGACCCCAGGGAGAGCATGGCGCCCGCCTTGATCAGGGACTCGGCCACGCGCTTGTTGACCGTGCGCAGGTCCACCCGGCGGCACAGGTCGTCGAGCGACGTGAAGTCGCCGGTCTCGTCCGAGATCTCCGAGCGACCCTCGCGAGCGGCAACGATCGCCTCGATGGCGCCTTCGCCGACGTTCTTGATCGCCGCCAGGCCAAACCGGATGGCGGAGGTGCCATCCGCGTCGTCCTCGACCGTGAAGTCGGCGTGCGAGCGCTGCACGTCCGGCGGCCGAACCTCAATCCCCAGCCGGTGGCACTCGGCGATGACCGCCGCCACCTTCTCCGCCCGCTCGCGGAAGCCGTTCAGCACCGCGGTCATGAACTCGACCGGATAGTTGGCCTTCAGGTAGGCGGTCTGGTAGGCGATCAGGCCGTAGCAGGTCGCGTGCGCCTTGTTGAACCCATAGCGGGCGAACGGCTCGAAGGCGGCGAACACCTGGTCGACGACGTGGGGTGGGATGCCCTTCTTCTTGGCCCCGGCCTTGAACTTCGCCTCGTGCTCGCGAAGGACCGACTCCTTCTTCTTGCGGATCGCGTAGCAGAGGTTGTCCGCCTCGGGTCCGGTGTAGTCGGCCATGGCGATGGCGGCGGTCATGATGTCTTCCTGGTAGACGAAGATCCCGTACGTGTCGCGGAGGGCCGGCTCCAGCGACGGGTGGAGGTAGGTCACCTCCTCCTCGCCGTGCTTGCGGCGGATGTAGGACGGGATGTTGGCCATCGGCCCGGGGCGGAAGAGCGCGACCATGGCGGCCAGGTCACGAACCTCGGTGGGGCGAAGCTCCTTGACGTAGCGCCGCATGCCGCCGCCCTCGAGCTGGAAGATGCCGGTCGTCTCGCCGGTGGACAGCAGCTCGAACGTCTTGGTGTCGTCCAGCGGGAGGTTGTCGACGTCGATCTCCACCCCGCGATGCCGGCGGATCAGCTCGACGGCATCGGCCAGGATCGTCAGGTTGATCAGGCCCAGGAAGTCGAACTTCAGCAGGCCCAGCGCCTCGCAGGCATGCATCTCGAACTGGGTCATGGTGGTGCGGCCGTCCGTCGCGCGCTGGAGCGGCATGATCTCGGTCAGCGGCTCGCGGCTGATCACGATCCCCGCGGCGTGGGTGGACGCATGTCGCGCCACGCCCTCCAGCTGGTGCGCCACGCCGATCAGCTTGTCCACCCGCTCGTCGGCGGCCATCAGCTCGCGCAGCTGTGGCGATGTCTCCACCGCGCGGTCCAGGCTGATGTTCAGCTCGTTCGGCACCGCCTTGGCCACCCGATCGGCCTCGGCGTAGGTCAGGCCCATGGCCCGTCCGACGTCACGGATGGCCGCCTTGGCGCCCAGCGTGCCGAAGGTGATGATCTGTGCCACCCGGTCGTCGCCGTACTTGCGGGTGACGTACTCGATCACCTCGTCCCGGCGGCTGTCCTGGAAGTCGATGTCGATGTCCGGCATGGTCACCCGGTCCGGGTTCAGGAAGCGCTCGAACGGCAGCCCGTACGCCAGCGGGTCGACCGGGGTGATGCCCAGCGAATAGGTGACGATCGAGCCCGGGGCACTGCCCCGGCAGGTGGTGAAGATCCCCTGCTCACGTGCGAAGCGCGTGAAGTCGGCCACGATCAGGAAGTAGCTGCTGTACCCCATCCGATCGATGATCCCGAGCTCGTAGTCCAGCCGGTGCCGGACGTCCGAGTTGAGCCGGGATCCGTATCGGTCCACCAGCCCGCGCTCGCATTCCTTGCGGAGCCAGGAGGCGGCCGATTCGCCGTCAGGCACGGGGAAGTGCGGGAGCCGGAGCTGGTCGAACTCCAGCGCGAGGTCCACCTGCTCGGCCACGCGCAGCGTGTTGTCCATGGCATCCGGCAGCTCGCCGCGGAAGAGGCGGCGCATCTCCGCGGGGGACTTGAGGTAGAACTCGTTCGTCTCGAAGCGCAGCCGGCCGGGGGTGTCCAGGTTGCTGCCGGTGCCGATGCACAGCAGCAGGTCGTGTGCGTCGTGCTGCGCCGGCTGCGTGTAGTGGGTGTCGTTGGTGGCCAGCAGCGGGATGTTCATGCTCCGCGCCAGCTCCACCAGCTGCGGGTGCAGGCGACCCTGCTCCGGGACTCCGTGGTCCTGCACCTCGATGTAGAAGTTGTCGGCACCCAGGATGGACCGATAGTCGTCAGCGGCCTGCCGAGCGGCCCGTTCGTCGCCTTCGGCGAGGCGGCGCAGCACTTCCCCGCCCAGGCAGGCTGATGTGCCGATGAGCCCTTCGGCGTGCTCGGCCAGCAGCTCCTTGTCAATGCGGGGCTTGTAGTAGTAGCCGTCCAGGTGCGCGGCGGTGGTCAGCGCCAGCAGGTTGCGGTAGCCGACGTCGTTCTTGGCCAGCAGGACCATGTGGTAGTAGTCCGCGTCGGCCTTGCCTTCCTTGTCGGTCATCCGCCGCGTGGCCACGTACTGCTCGATGCCGATGATCGGCTTGATGCCGGCCGCCCTGGCCGCGGAGTAGAACTCGATCGTCCCGTACATCGCGCCGTGGTCGGTCACGGCCAGGGCCCTCATGCCCAGCTCCGCGGCCCGTTGCGTCATCTCGCGCGTGCGCGAGAGGCCGTCCAGGAGGCTGAATTCAGAGTGGACGTGGAGGTGGACGAAGTCGTCGACGGGGTGCATCTCGGGTCGCAGGGTCACCCGGTGATGGTGCCAGATCGGTGAGGGCCGGACGGCGATCCATCGACCAACATAGGGTCATGTCAACGAGACGAGGCGAGACAGCGATGAATGAGCACGCGGCCGTGATTGCCGGTGCCGGCCCAACCGGAACGATGCTCGGCGCCGAGCTTGTGCTGTCAGGCATCGACGCCCTGGTGGTCGAGCGCCGCACGGAGCCCTTCCCCGGCGGACGCTCGCGGGGACTCCATGCGCGCACCGTCGAGGTGCTCGACCAGCGGGGCATCGTCGATCGGTTCCTGGCCCAGGGGCAGCCGGCGCAGGTCGCGGCCTTCGGCGGGACCCGGCTCGAGATCGGCGACTTTCCCACGCGCCACCCCTACGGGCTGGCCCTGCCGCAGAAGCAGTTCGAGCGGATCCTGGCCGGCTGGGCCGATGAGCTGGGGGTGCCCGTTCTGCGAGGGATCGCCGTGACGGGCTTCACCCAGGACGCCACCGGCGTCGTCGTGGAGCTGTCCGACGGCAGCTCGGTCCGCGCCCAATACCTGGTCGGCTGCGACGGCGGCAGCAGCCTCGTCCGGAAGGCAGCCGGCATTGGCTTTCCCGGCTCGGAGGCGACAACCAGCTGGCTGATTGCCGAGGTCGCCTGGACCGAGGAGCCGCCGTGGGGCTTCCGCACCGACGCCGCCGGGACGCATGCCATCGGCAGGGCGGACGATGGCCTGGCGGGGATTGTCCTGGTTGAGCCCCAGCTCGGGCCGGATGCCGAACCGAGCCTGGATGACGTCAAGCAGGCGCTGGTCCGCGTGTTCGGGACCGACTTCGGGATCCACAGCCCGAACTGGATCTCCCGGTTCACCGACATGACGCGCCAGGCAGATCGGTACCGACAGGGACGGGTGCTGCTGGCCGGGGATGCCGCGCACGTGCACGCGCCGATCGGTGGTCAGGGGCTGAACCTGGGCCTCCAGGACGCGGTGAACCTTGGATGGAAGCTGGCCCAGGTCATCCGCGGCGTGTCGTCGGAGGACCTGCTGGACACGTATGGGGCGGAACGCCACCCCGTTGCGGCGCGCGTGCTGCGAACCACCATGGCCCAGAGTGCGCTCCGCCGGCCGGACGATCACACCAGGGCGCTGAGCGAGATCGTCGCCGAGCTGCTCGCCGCGGACCGGGCGCGCAAGCGGATGGCCGGCGAGCTGTCCGGGCTCGCTATCCACTACGACCTGGGCGACGGGCATCCGCTGCTCGGGCGCCGCATGCCGGATCTCGACCTCGTCACTTCCGACGGCCCGCTCCGCGTCTTCGCGCTGCTGCACCAGGCGCGGCCGGCGCTCATCACCTTCGGTGCGGCGAAAAGCGCGGACATCACGCCGTGGGCCAGCCGTGTCCAGGTCGTCGAAGCGACCTACGCTGGAAGGTGGGAGCTCCCGGTCATCGGCGAGGTGCCGGCGCCGCAAGCGGTGCTGATGCGGCCGGACGGCTACGTCGCCTGGGTCGGCGCGGAGACGGCGGACGGCCTCACCGAGGCGCTCAGCCGCTGGCTCGGTTCAGCCTGACTCCCCGAGGTCCGGCCCAGTGATACTCCGGATCCGCGGCGCCCGCTGTTGCCTCCCTCCGCCAGGTGATGATCTTCTGCCCTCCTGGCGCCTGTCACGAGCCGATGGTGCCAGATCGGCTGCCGGAGGCGAGCGCGCGGTAGATGACGTCAACGGTCTCCGACGGGCTCAGCCGATCGGTCTCGACGTCCGTGGTTGCCAGCGCCCGGTACGTCGGGGCTCGGGCAGCATCGGCCTCGGCCAGCCATGACCTCGGGTTGGCGTCCAGCCACGGCCGATGATCGGCCCCGGTGGCGCGATCGGCCAGTGCTTCAGGGGACGCGCGGAGCCACACCACGAAGGCGCCACGCAGGAGCTCGCGGATCGTCGGCTCCGCCACGACGCCGGCCGCAGCCCCGATGATCACCGGTGGCGACGTCTCCATGGCCTTCGCCAGCGCCAGGACCTCGGCATGGCGGAGCTCGTCCTCGCCTTGCGTGGCGAGCTCGCGCGCAGTGTGGCCAGAGCCTGCCTGCAGCATGGCGTCGTTGTCGAGGTAGGGCCAGCCGGTGCGCTCCGACAGCAGCCGACCGACGCTGGTCTTGCCACTGCCCATCATGCCCATCAGCACCACCCGGCGCGGGACGAGACCGGTCACCGCGCGACACGGTACTTGAGGTGCACGACCCCGGGTGCCTGGACGGTCCGAACGAGCTCCAGCTTCGTCTGCGGCCCCACACCCTCGAAGAGGCGCGCGCCGCCACCGAGGAGGATCGGCACCACGTGCAGCTCGAGCTCGTCGATCTCCCCGGCCGCCAGGTACTGGTTGATGGTCTTGGCCCCGCCGCCGATGAAGACGTCCTTGTCTCCCGCCGCGACCCGCGCGCGCTCGAGCGCCGCCTCGGCGCCATCGGTCACGAAGGTGAAGGTCGTGTCGCCAAGGGTCAGCGGGTCACGCGCGTGGTGGGTGAGGACGAAGACCGGCTTGTGGAAGGGCGGGTCGTCGCCCCACCAGCCCTGCCAAGGCTCGTCGCCCCACGCGCCACGTCCCGGAGGACCGAATTTGCCGCGACCCATGATCTCGGCGCCCACGTTCGCCGTCGCCTCCTCGACGACGGGCGTGCTGGCGTTCTGCTCACCGCCATCCATCCCTGCCCGCTCACGCCACGCGCGCAGCGCCACCAGCCAGTCGTGCAGCCGCTCGCCACCCGCGCCGAGGGGCTCCTCCATCGTCTCGTGCGGACCCGCCACGTATCCGTCCAGGGAGACCGAGATATCCGATTTGACATTGCCCATCGGTCCATTGTCACGCGCGACGCACCGTGAGGCACACGAGACAACGGCTGACGCTCATCGTTCCCAGCGGACAACGATTGGCCCGCTGGTATCGGGGATCGGCAGGGTGGCGGCCTCGTCCTCCACGCGCCGAAGCTCATCCTGGTGCAGTCTTCGCCAGGGCGAGATGGTCACCGAGACCTTTGAACGGCGCCACGTCCCGACAATCTCGCCGCCCAGCAGCAGCGCGCCCGGCCAGACCCGCGTCGTCCACAGCACCGCCCGGCGCTTCCGATCCGGTACGAGCAGCGCGCGATCGGCGTTCCACAAAAGGTAGTAGGGATCACCACTCGGCAGAAGTCTGGCGGTCTCCGTATCGGCTGCCGTCGACGGGATCGTGGCTGCGTCGGCGGCCAGCAGCCATGCATCGCCCAGCGGCGTCCGCGCCGCGAGCAGCTCCTCGCCCAGGGCAGAGAAAGCGACCGCTGCGCGCCGCGCATCAAGGCCGCCCCAGCGGACAAACGATTCCATCGACGATGGGCCGTAGACGTGGAGATAGCGACGCACGAGCTCCTGCAATGCGCCCGCTGAGGTTCCCCTTGGAGTCTGAACCGCCCAGATGACGGGTTGCCGCGCTCCGGCCCATCGGATCAGGATCGTGCCGGTCAGACTGGCGTATCGGATGTCGTTCCCAATGCCCACCGACCGGGCCACGACATCCGCGGTTTGCCGGCCGCCGTGAAGATGCTTGGCCGCCCGATCGGCAATCGCCCGCGCGCGGGCTGGCAGCCGACCACTGTCAGGCATCCGGGCCAGGGTGAACGCGGCGTGCGCATCTGCAGGCACGACATAGGCCGCGTGCCGCGGGCCCCAGACCTGCACCAGCGCCGGGTCCTCCCAGCTGTCAGGCCGCACGCCAGCGACCCGCGCGTGCAGCGAATGCAGCGCGGAGCGCGGCACGCTGTCCTGCAATCCCGCCCAGGCCGCGCGCTGCAATGATCTGGGACCGGCCGGCAGGCGCTCGTCCAGCGCTTGGACGCGCCGGCGAAACGCCAGGATCGCCTCCCGGCTCAGCCTGAGCGGCGCTGTCACTCTTCGATGAGCGCGAACTCGCGGTAGAAGCGGCCGGTCACCTTGGTCGCCCTGCGCATGAGGTCCAGGCTGTAACTCTCGTTCGGGGCGTGGGCGCGCACCTCGGCGTCACCGGCGCCGAGCGTCACCATCGGCAGACGGTGCGGCGCGCAGACCTGGTGCATCGGCGCCGTGCCGCCCATGCTGAACCAGCGCAGCCGTGGCTCCTCGAAGACGCCGTCGTGCGCGCGGTCCGCCGCGTCGACCAGCGGGTCGTTGATGTCGGTCCAGTACGGGAATTCGCCGCGGTGGATGGTGACCTCCACGTCCTCGAAGCCGCGGCGCACCAGGTGCTCGCGGAAGCGCTGCTCGATGACCGCGGGGTCCTGGTTCGGGATCAGCCGCATGTCCACCTTGGCCGATGCCTGCGCCGGCGTGATCGTCTTCACCCCGGGCTCGGTCCAGCCCGAGATGATCCCCGACACGTTGCAGGTTGGCTGGAACATGTCGGCGATCTGGGCGTCCAGCCCGGTGGCCCCGCCCACGAACTCGCGCACCCCGTAGATGCGCTTGATCTCCTCCTCTTCGAAGGGGAGCGTGCGGAGGTGCTCGATCTGCGCGTCGGTGGGCGGCGGGACGTCGTCCATGAACCCGTCGATCAGGATCGTCCCGTCCGGGCCGCGCAGCGTCTCGAGGGCCCGCATCAGGCGCCAGGCGGCATTCGGCAGCAGCTGGGCGCCGCCCGAGTGGGCGTCGAAGGCCAGGGTGCGGACCGATAGCTCGGCGTAGACCATGCCGCGCACCCCGCAGGCCAGCATGGGGCGGCCCTTCTCGTCGACGCCGCCACCCTCGATCAGCGCACCGTGGCCCTCGAAGAACTCCGGCCGAGTCTCCAGCAGCGGCGCCAGGTGCTCCGAGTCGCTTTCCTCCTCGCCTTCCACGATGAAGCGGATCCGGCACGGCAGCTCGCCGGTGGCATCGCGCAGGGCCTCCGCCGCCTGGATCCGATGCAGCAGCTCGCCCTTGTTGTCGCACACTCCACGGGCGTAGAGGCGGCCGTCGCGGACCTGGGGGTCGTAGGGCGGGGTGTCCCACAGCGCCAGCGGCGCGGCCGGCTGCACGTCGTAGTGCTGCACCGCCAGCAGCGTGCGCGGCCCCTCCCCCATCTCCCCGATGACCAGCGGCGGGACGCCCTCCTCCTTCAGCACCGTCACCTCGGCGCCGGCTTCGCGCAGCCGCTCCTCGATCCACAGCGCGCCGTGCCGGAGCTCCTCCATCTGGTCGGTCTCGCACGGGATGCGGCAGAAATCGCGCAGCTCCTCGACCCAGGCGTCGAAGCGCTCGTCGACCAGGGCGTCGAAGGCGGCCACCTCCCCAGGGTTCATCGGCTCAGGCATGGCGCGTATCGTAGTGGCGCGATGCCTCCACGAGCCGGGCGGCAGCAGCCCTTGCGCGTCGCCAGCCACCTCGCGCCCGGGGTGGAGCCGCTGTACGCGTACCTGGCCTCGTACCTCGCCAAGCGGATCGGCCGCCGCGCCGAGTTCGTGGTGGCCGACTCGTACGAGCGCTGCGCCCAGGACGTCGATGACGTCTGCTTCGTGTGCAGCATTCCCTACCTCCTGTTTGCGGATGCCGGCCGCATCGACATGGAGGTCATTGCCGCGCCCGTCCTGCGCGGCGAGCGGTATGCCGGCAGGCCCGTGTACTTCTCGGACGTCATCGTCGCTGCCGGCAGTCCTTTCCATTCCTTCGCCGACCTGCGTGGCACCAGCTGGGCGTACAACGAGCCGTTCTCCCATTCCGGCTACATGACCGTGCTCCATCATCTGGCCACTCTCGGCGAGGACCGCTCCTACTTCGGTCGGATGGTCGAGGCCGGCTTCCACGAGATCGCGGTGCGGATGGTGGCGGATGGTCGCGCGGATGCCGCGGCGATCGACTCCCAGGTCCTGGACATCGAGCTGCGCGATCATCCCGAGCTGGCGGCGCGGCTGCGTCGCATCGGCACCATCGGCCCATCCACCATCCAGCCCGTGGTCGTGTCACGGGCCCGCCTGACCGACGCCGAGCGAGTTGCCATCACGGAGGCGCTGGTGGGCGTCGCCGAGGAGCCGATGGCTCGACGCGCCCTCGAGGCAGCCCTGGTCGAGCGTTTCGTGCCGATGACCGCGGGCGACTACGCTGACATCCGCCGCATGTACGCCCGCGTCCGAGCCGCGGGGCAGCTGGACATCGCCTGGGACGCCCGCTGGAACGCCATTGCGCGACCGGAGGGCCGATCAGCCGTTTCCTGACCGGCCTGTCGGACCCAACTGCTTGACACCGCTGTAATACAACCGTATGGTTGTATGCACGATGCAGGTGATGCCCAACTACGACGGGATGTTCGGTGCGCTGGCGGACGCCACGCGCCGCGACATCGTGCGTCGCGCGATCGACGCACAGGAGGGCGTGGCCGAGATGGCCAGCCACTACCCCATGAGCTTCGCCGCCGTCCAGAAGCACGTGGCGATCCTGGAGCGCGCCGGGCTGGTGACCAAGCAGCGCATCGGCCGTCGCAAGGTGGTGTGCACCAACGTGGAGGCGCTGCGCGTCGCTCGCCGGCTGCTGGATCGGTACGAGGAGCTGTGGCTCGGACGCATCGACCGCATGACCGATCTTCTCAATGAGACGAATGGAGCCAAGGAGACCCGCAAGTGACCGTCACCGCCGTCGACAAGAGCACCGAAGACCTGACCATGACCGTGACCGCCGAGTTCGACGCGTCGCCCGAGCGCGTCTGGCAGCTATGGGCCGATCCGCGCCAGCTCGAGCGCTGGTGGGGACCACCCAGCTACCCGGCGACCTTCACCGCCCACGACTTCCGGGTAGGCGGCCGCTCCGAGTACCACATGACCGGCCCAGAGGGGCCAACCCCCGTCGGCTACTGGGAGATCCTGGAGCTCGACCCGCCGCGCAGCATGCGCATCGAGGACGGCTTCGCGCCGGATGGCGCGGCCAACGACCTGCCCGGCCCGGGCGGGATGAACGTCACCATCGAGCCCATCGAAGGCGGCCGAACGCGGATGACGATTGAGAACACCTTCCCCGACGTGCCGACGATGGAGCAGCTGCTGGCGATGGGCCAGGAGGAAGGCATGAGGCAGGCCGTTGGCCAGATCGACGCCATCCTGGCCGAGGAGCACGTCGCCTGATGAGCAGGATCGTGACCGGCGCGAGTGTCTCGCTGGACGGATATATCGCCGGGCCGAACGAGACCGGGTTCGACCAGCTGTTCGCCTGGTACAACGCCGGCGACGTGCCGTTCGAGAGCACCCACCCGGAGATCCCGTTCAACCTGAGCGCCGCCGACCATCGCTACCTCACCGAGTTCCTGGATGGGGTGGGCGTGCTGGTCGTGGGCCGCCACCTCTTCGACCTGGTTGACGGGTGGGGCGGGATCCATCCCCTGGATCGGCCGGTGGTCGTGGTGACCCACAGCGTCCCGAACGAATGGGTCGCGGCCCACCCGGGGGCGCCCTTCACGTTCGTCACCGAGGGGTTGGAGGCGGCCATCGACCGCGCTCGCGCGCTCGCTGGGGACCGGAACGTTGGTGTGAACGCCGGCAAGATCGCCAGCCAATGCCTGGAGCTGGGCCTGCTCGACGAGGTCTACTTCGACCTCGTGCCGCTGGTCCTGGGCGGCGGCACGCCATACTTCGACACGCTGGGCAGCGGCCCGGTGGAGCTGGACGGTCCCGACATCACCCCAGGCAGCCGGGTGACCCATCTCCACTACGTGGTCCGGGGGCATTGAGGACGAGATGCAGCTGACGGTCACCACCTTCCTCTCGGTCGACGGCGTCTACCAGGGGCCGGGCGGCCCGGACGAGGACACCCGCGATGGTTTCGATCGTGGCGGCTGGCTGGTCCCCCACTTCGACGACGCCACCGGCCACTTCATCGGCCAGGTCTTCGAGCAGGCCGATGCGTTCCTGCTGGGCCGCACGACCTACGAGATCTTCCGGGGCTACTGGCCCAACGTCACCGATCCGGACGACCCGGTGGCCAGCCGACTGAATTCGCTGCCGAAGTACGTGGTCTCCACCACGATGACGGCATCCGAGTGGCCGAACAGCCATTTCATCGCCGGCGATGTGGCAGGCGAAGTGCGCAGCCTGAAGGCGCAGGACGGCCGCGAGCTGCAGGTCCACGGATCAGGGCAGCTCGTCCGCTTCCTGTTGGACCACGAGCTGGTCGACCGGCTCAACCTGCTCGTCTTTCCAGTGATCGTCGGGGCCGGACGCCGCCTCTTCCCGGAGAGCGGCCGCGCGGCCGGACTCGCCCTAGATCGCTCCCGGACGACAGGCTCCGGGGTCGAGATCTCCGTCTATCGACCCCTTGGCGGGGCGGAGTTCGGCAGCGTGCCGCCCGCCGTTCCACCCGAAGCCCGAGCCTGAACTGGACGAAGCACCGAACGAATCGAGAACGAAGGGGACTACCGGACATGACTGAGCGACAGACCCAGACCTTGCAGGCGCCGGGCGCCACGATCACCTACGACATCCGCCACAACCCGGCCACGAACGAGCCACCGCTGATGCTCATCGGTTCGCCGATGGGCGCGTCCGGCTTCGAGACGCTTGCCGGCTTCTTCGCCGATCGCACGATCGTGACCTACGACCCGCGCGGGGCGGAGCGCTCGAGCAAGGATGATCCGAGCACCGAGTCGAATCCCGGGCAGCACGCCGACGACGTGCACCGGATCATTCAGGCGGTCGGCGGACCGGTGGACCTGTTCGCAAGCAGCGGTGGTGCGGTGAACGCGCTGGCGCTGGTGGCGAACCACCCGGACGACGTGAGGATCCTCATCGCCCACGAGCCGCCGCTCGCCGCCGTGCTGCCGGATGCGGACAACGCGAAGGCCGCCGTCCGCGCCATCGGTGAGACGTACCAGCAGCGCGGCTTCGGGGCGGGCATGGCCCACTTCATGGCCGTCACCGCGCACCGGGGCGAGATACCCGACGGGTTTGCCGAGCAACCGGCTCCCGACCCAGCGCAGTTCGGCATGCCGACCGAGGACGACGGGAGCCGGAACGACGTGATGCTCTACCAAAACATCGTCAACACGACCCACTACCAGCCCGACTTCGATGCGCTGCGAAACGCGCCGACGCGGATCATCGTGGCCGCCGGCGAGGAGTCGCAGGGCGAGATGGCGAATCGCGGGGCGTACGCCGTGGCCAAGGCGCTCGGCACCGAGGTCGTCGTCTTCCCGAGCCACCACGGCGGGTTCCTGGGTGGTGAGTTCGGTTGGGGTGGGCAGCCCGAGGCATTCGCGGCCAAGCTGCGCGAGGTGCTCAGCAGCGTGCCGGCGACGGCCTGAGATTTCAGGCGGGGCGGACCCAGCGCTCGGTTCGGGCACTTTCCAGGACGGCATCGACCAGGGCCACGGCGCGGGCGCCGTCCTCGAGCGTCGGATATGGCTGCTCCCCCTCGGTCGGGCGGCCGTCCCAGACCGCCTCGTAGAAGTCGCGCAGCAGGTCGCGCATCGCCTCGGCCCAGCCCTCGGGGTGGCCCGACGGCAGCGGCGGCAGGCCGTGCAGCACGGGCTCTGGCTGCCGGACGAGGCCACGCGACTCGGCCCGGGTCCCAATCCACAGCTCCTCCGGCCGCTCCTGCTGCCAGGACAGCGAGGCAGCCGCCCCGTCGATCTCCAGCCCGAAGGCGTTCTTCCGGCCGGGGCTGACCTGGCTGAGCACGGCCGCCCCGCGCGATCCGTCGTCGAAGCGGACGAGGATCGTCGCCGCATCCTCGGAGCCGATCTCGACCGGCTCGCGCTCCCCGCTGGCCGCGGTGAAGGCCGCTGTCTCCACCAATGGCTTCTGGCGAACGGGCATGAACGTCGCCAGGTCGGCGAGCACGGCCTCGACGCGGTGGCCGCCGATGAACTGGGCGGTATCGAACCAGTGCGAGCCGATGTCGGCCACCGCCCGCGAGGCGCCGGCTCGCGGCTCAAGGCGCCAGTTGTAGTCAGTTTCCTCGCTCAGCCAGTCCTGCAGGTAGGTGCCATGGACGAGGCGAATTGCGCCGAGCTCGCCATCGGCCACCAGTCGGCGGGCTCGGCGGACCATGGGGTAGCCGCGGTACGTGAACGCCACCAGCCCGTGGCGGCCTGCCTGGCGCGCGGCGTCGACCAGGGCACGGGCATCGGCCAGGGTCAGGGCCAGCGGCTTCTCCACGACCACGTGCTTGCCGGCTTGCAGGGCGCGGAGCGCCAGCTCGACATGCGACCAGTTCGGCGTGCAGACGTGCACCACCTCGATGCTGGCGTCGCCGAAAACGTCGTCCAGGTTCGTCGTGGCGGCCGGCACGCCGAGTGCTTCGGCTCGGGCCGCCGTGCGCTCCGGATTCGAGCCCGCGATGAGCACGACCTCGCCGAGGCCGCCGCGCCGCACGGCGTCGACGTGGAATGGGCCGACGAACCCGGTGCCGATGACCGCCGCTCGCAGGCGCCCGCTCATGGCCAGCCCGCGCCAGGTGCGGGCGCGTCGACCGCCAGGACCTGGCCCGTCCGTCGCCCCAGCAGGTCGGGGACCTGCTCGAAACCGGCCCATTCAGCGGCAAGGATGAACAGCGTCCGGCGCTGCGAACCGCCGAGTATGCACGCGAAGGCGCCGCGGTCGAGCGACACGCTGTCCAGGATCGCTCCGCCCTCGCCGGTGCGAACGCAGTGCTTGCCGCCGACGTCGGCGTACCAGACCGCGCCTTCGGCATCCAGGCAGATCCCATCCGGATGATCGCCCGGCGTCTCGGCCCAGACCCGCCGCCCCGACAGGCTGCCGTCCACGCCGACGTCGTAGGCGGTGAGCCGGTCGGCCCACGACTCGCCGACGATCAGGGTCCGATTGTCCGGCGTGATGGCCATCCCGTTCGGAAAGGCGAGCGCATCGGCCACCTGGCGCGCCGTGCCGTCGGGTGCGACGAGCGCGATGACGCCGGACGGCTGATCGGGCGGCCCGAACATGCCGCCGTTGACGTAGGCGTTGCCGCGGCCGTCAACGATCACCTCATTCCAATCGGAGGCAAACGCGGACAGGTCGGCGTGCGGGACGAGCCCGCCATCGGCAACCCGCATGAGGCCGCTGCCGGTGGTCAGGAGGGGGCCGTCGGGCAGCCAGTCGAGGCACCAGCCGAGCCCACCCGGACCGTGCGCCATGACCTCGCGTTGGCCGCCGAGGTCGACGGCGATGATCTCATCGGTGCCCCAGTGGGCGAACCACAGTCGGCCGTCGTGCCAGCGCGGGGATTCGACGTAGGCCAGGCCATCCACGATGACGCGAGGCTCGTCCATCACTGGCGGGTAGTCTAACGAGCCACGATCAGGTGCCAGGAGAACCACGGATGAAGCTGACCGCATCGATGATGATCACCCTCGACGGCGTCTACCAAGGCCCGGGAGGCCCCGACGAGGACCGACGCGGAGGCTTCGACCGGGGCGGATGGGCGGCGGCCCACGCCGACGACGAATCCTGGCCGTGGCTCATGTCCTGGTTCGAGCGGGCCGATGCGCTGCTGCTCGGGCGCCGGACCTGGGACATCTGGGAACCGTACTGGCCACAGCATGATGCCGGTGACCCGGTCTCGCATGGCATCAACGTGCTGCCGAAGCACGTCCCCTCGACGACGCTCAAGGACCCGGGCTGGAACACCCATGTCATCGACGGTGACGTCGAGGCGCGCATCCGCGAGCTCAAGGCGAGCCCCGGGCGCGAGCTGCAGGTACACGGCAGCGGCGTGCTGCTGCGGTGGCTGCTCGAGCGCGACCTCGTGGACGAGCTCAACTTCCGGCTCATTCCGGTGGTGGTCGGCCAGGGCCTCCGCTTCTTTCCCGAGCAGGGCCCGACCCACGATTTTTCGTTGGTCGAGTCGCGGTCGCTGCCAGGCGGCACCACGCTCCTGACCTACCGCCCCAACGGCCGCGCGAGCTATGGGACCGACGGCTGACATCGCGGCCCCGGATCACGCCCAGGGATCGACGAGCGGCAGCCCGAGCTTCGGCAGGGCTTCGTTCAGCTCGCCGATGTGCCACAAATCGTGGCCCCAGACGCGGGTGAGCGCCCAACCGCGGGCATGCCTGCGGTCGTGCTCACCCCACTCGGGATGCGAGATCACCTCCCCCAACGACTCGGCCGGCCAGTTGTCCAGGCACCAGTCGATGATCCGGAAGGTGGCATCGAGCGCCTCGGCCAGTTGGGCGCCGTCGAGCGCATGGTCCAGGTCATCGTCGCCAGGGCAATTGGACCCGGCATCGGGGAACGGCGTCGTATCGGCTCCCGGAGCGCCCGCAAAGTCGCACAGCCAGAAGACGCGCTGGCAGGCGGCATGGCCGATGGTGGCCCACAATGGCCACCGCTCGGCTCCGGGCTGGTACGCGAGCTGATCCGGTGCCATGCTGGCGACGGCATCCCGCAGCTGTCGGTTGACGGTGGACCAGGTCTCGAATGCCGGGCGGATGCTGGTCATGGCGGCCTCCTGCTTCGCGGTCTGGCAGCGACAGGCCGCGCGGGCAGGATGCGCGACATTCCTGCCAATTCCTGTCAGTTATTGGACGCATGCTGGATGGAACCATCGACGCCAGGGGAGACCAGACCGTGACGAGCACATTCATGCCGGTGCCGGGCTCGCTGCAGGGCGACGCCTTCGCCCATCACCTGTGGGCCACCGACCGGCTGCTCGAGTTCTGTGGCCAGCTGACCGACGGGCAGCTGGCGCACCACGCACCGGGGACCTATGGGTCCATCATCCGCACGCTCCGGCACCTCGTCGGCTCGGATCGGTGGTACCTCACCTTCTTTCCGACGGGCCAGGCGCCGCTGCCCGAGATCGACGACGAGGGCGATATCTCCCTCGCCGAGCTGCGCGCAGAATCCCTTCGCAACGCAGCTGCCTGGACCGCGGTGCTGGCCGCTGAACCGAATCCCGAGGCCGACGTCGCCGAGTACGACCCGAAATGGGAGTTCCACGTGCCACTCGGCTTTCGGCTGGCCCAGGCAACCCATCACGGGACGGATCACCGAAGCCAGGTCTGCACGGCGCTGACGACCCTGGGCATTGAGCCGCCGGAGATCGACGTATGGGCCTATGGCGAGGCCACTGGCCGCACGCGGGCCATCCAGCTGGCGCCCACCTAGCCAATGGGCCGGCTGATCTACTGCCTGAACGTCTCCCTGGATGGCTTCATCGAGGGACCGGACCATGAGCCGACCTGGGCCGATGTCGGCGAAGAGCTCCACCGCTGGTTCAACGACCGGGCGCGCGGCATCGAGGCGTCGCTCTACGGACGCCGCATGTACGAGCTGATGGCAGATGCCTGGCCGACGATTGCGAAGGACGCATCGGCTCCCGGCTACATGCATGAATTCGCCGAGACCTGGCTGGCGACGCCGCGCTACGTCTTCTCGACCACGCTCGCATCAGTCGCGCACAACAGCACCCTGGTCCGCGGCGATCCCCGCACGGAGCTGGCCCGCATCCGGGAGCGCCACCACGGCGACCTGGAGATCGCCGGCCCCACGCTGGCAGCGGCCTTCATCCGGGCCGGCCTGGTCGACGAGTACCAGCTGCTGGTCCACCCCATCGTGCTCGGCGGCGGCACCCCGTTCTTTCCGCCGCTGGTGGAGCCGCTGCGGCTGCGACTCGTGGAGTCGCGCGTGGTCGCCGGCGAGGTGCAGCTGCTGGCCTATCGACCGGCGTCGTGAAGCTGACCGCACGCCAGCTGAATCGGGCCACGCTGGACCGCCAGCTGCTCCTGGCGCGGCGCAAGATGGAGGTGGTCGACGCCGTTCGGCAGGTCGGTGCGCTGCAGGCCCAGTCCCCCGCCTCGCCGTACATCGCGCTGTGGAATCGGGTGCGTGGCTTCGACCCCGCCGAGCTCGACCGTGCCTTCAGGACGCAGGCGATCGTGAAGGCCACCTTGATGCGGCTGACCAAGCATGCCGTGACGGCCGAGGACTACCCCGCCATGTGGGCTGCCCTCGTCCCCGACCTGCGTGGGGCGCGGCTCTACGACGAGCGCTTCACGATCGCCGGACTGTCGATCGAGCAGACGGATGCCCTGGTCCCCGACCTCCAGGCCTGGGCCGGGACGGGTCGCCGCAGTACCGAGTTCGAGACGTGGATCGAGGCGCGCGCCGGGGTCCCCGGACGACCGGTGTGGTGGGCCCTGCGCCAGATCGGCCCCTTCGTCTACGCGCCCACCGGTGGCGCCTGGTCGTACGACGACCGCCTGCATTTCATGGCGCCCGTGGCAAAGCCGTTCGCTGGCGATCGGGCGCAGGCCATGGCCGAGCTGGTGCGTGCCTACTTGCGGGGCTTCGGGCCCGCTTCCCAGGCCGATATCAACCAGTTCACCATGATGCCGTCCAAGCCGATTCGAGAGGGCCTGGCGGTGCTCGCCGACGAGCTGGCGACCCACGAAGGCCCGGACGGCAAGCCCCTCCTGGACCTGCGGGGCGGGCACATCCCGGCCGACGATGCCCCGGCTCCGCCGCGCCTGCTCGGGATGTGGGACGAGATCCTGCTGGCCTACCGCGACCGCAGCCGCGTGATCTTGCCCGAGGATCGGGTGCACGTCAGCCGCGTCAACGGCGACACGCTGCCGGCAGTCCTCGTCGATGGCTACGTTGCCGGGATCTGGCGACCCGCGCCCGACGGAGCGGGCATCGAGGTGACGGTCTTTCGCACGATCGATGACGTCGCCTGGGACGGCCTCGAGCAGGAGGCGCGCGGCCTCGTCCGCTTCCTGGCCGATCGCGACCCGAACGTCTACAGCCGTTACGGGCATTGGTGGGACAAGCTGCAATCGCGGGCTGACGTCCGCGTGCTGGCCGCCTAGCCCAGGATGCGGGAGTCGCGGTAGCCCGCCGCCAGCAGCTCGCCGGCAGCGAAGCGGCGAGGATGGAACTGCTCCATCCGCGGATCCGGATTCCCGAGCACGAGATCGGCAACGTGACGTCCGAGCGCGGGTGCCAGCTTGAAGCCGTGCCCGCTGGTGCCGGCATCCACGTACACGCCGCGGGCGATCTCCCCGATCACCGGCTGCCAGTCCGGGCTCACGTCGTAGAGGCTCGCCCAGCCACCGCGTGGCTGCGCCTCGTCCATCAACGGATAGCGGCGCGCGACGGCCTGGACCAGGGCCAGCTCTTCGTCGCGGTGGATCGCCCGCTCGAAAGCATCGGGGTCCGCGGCCGCGTCAGGATGCGTCCAGCCCATGACGTACTGGTCCGCGCCCTCCGGACGACAGTAGTACCCCGTCACCAGATCGCCGTGGCCGAACGGCACGCGCGACGGATCCTCGATGCGCGCGGTGGCCACGACGTGGCGCTCCACCGTCAGCGGCAGCTCCACGCCGAGCTGCCGTGCCAGCGGAGCCGTCCAGGGCCCGGCCGCGATCAGGAGCCGCTGCGCCTCGAGCGACGTCCCGTCGTCCAGGCTGATGAGCGCGCCGCTCCCGGGCCGGGGCCTGACCTCGGTGACGGTCGTTCGCGCCCGAAGCGCGGCGCCGGCGGCGAGGGCGCCCGCCATCATGCCGGCAGTGGTCCCGGCCGGGTCGGCGTAGCCGGCATCGACCTCGTAGGCGCCAATCCCGATGCCCTCGAAGTTGAACTGGGGGAATGCCTGCGGCAGCGCATCGGCGTCGTGGAGCTCGATGCGAATGCCAAGCTCGTTGAGCCGCGCAGCGTTGGCCACGACCTCCTCGATGTCCGCCGGCGGGTGCAGGAAGAGCAGGCCGGTACGGCGGAAGCCGGCATCGTGACCGGGCGCGATCTCCTCGAAGCCGGCCATCATGCGCAGGCTGTCGCGCGCGGCCTCCGCCAGGAATCCGTTCGTGTAGTAGGCGCGACAGACACCGCTGGACAGCCCCGTCGGCCCGCCGGCGGGCCGCAGCCGCTCCACCACCGTCACGCCGACGCCAGAGCGGGCGAGGTGATAGGCGGCGCTGGCCCCGTGAATGCCCGCGCCGATGATGGCGACGTCAGTCGTCGTGCTCACGGACCGACTCTAGCGCCGCCCGCCAGGGCCGCCTAGGGCCGATTCGCCACTACGGCCGCATCGGGCTCACGAGCTGGAAGTAGTTGCCATCCGGATCGGCGAAGGTGGCGATGTCGGCCTGGTTCTGCTCGTCGCCAAAGGCGTATGGCTCGCGCACCACCTCCGCCCCGGCAGCCCGCAGGTGCTCGAAATCGCCCTTCACGTCCGCCGATTCGAGGTTCCAGATCAACCGGCCGGGTTGCTCATTTCTGCCATGGACCTCGCTGTGCGCCCCGATGGAAAGCATGCCGGCGCCGAGCTGCCAGCCGGCGAACCCCTCGCCCTGCCAGGTCGGCTCGCCGAGCAGCCGGGTGTAGTAGTCCATCAGTCTCTGCGGGTCGTCCGAGCCGATGAGGATGCTGTTGAGATTCATCTCTGGTCTCCTCCTTGGGTTGCGCTGTCGCACCGCCCCAACCATGACAGGTGTGGGTTTGGCACGAGGGACGCTATGGAAGCAAGTCATGGAGCAGCACCGGCAGGCAGGCGAGACGTTCGAGCAGCTGTGGCTGCTGCGGGCCTGCTACGCGCTCCGCAGCGACTACGACTCGCGCAGCACCCTGACCGTCGACGAGGCGGTTGCCTACGGGCAGCGCCTGCTGCGGCTCGTTCGCCTCCGCGAGCGCTGGTCGGGCTACGGGACGACCAACCGCACCTTCTGACCGAGCGTGCGACGTGGTCCTTTTGGGCCATTCCGGTCCCGGGAGGTGAACTCCACACTCCTGTGGTGACCGCCCACCGCCAGGCCATGGGCTCCGACGCATCAGTCCTCGACGAGCAGGCTCCACGCGCACGCTCGCGCCCTCGGCACGAGCCGGTCCGCGCCATCCTGCTCGCCGGCATGATGGCGACCGTCGTGATCGCCTCGTTTGGGGCAGGCGACGACCTCGGCAGCCTGGCACCCGTCTGGCCGAGCGTCCAGCTGCTCATCGCCGCCATTGGCGCCGTGCTCATGGCATGGCGTGGGGTGGCAGGCGCGACCGATGGCGATCGCGAAGTCCGGCGCAACGGCCTCCTCGGAGTCTCGGCCTGGCTGGGCCTGCAGCTCGCCTGGCTGGTGGAGGCGGTGCGGCCGGGGACCAGCCTGGGGCCTGTGGCCTTCACGATGCTGTGCGTGCTGCTCTTCGTCATCGGCCGGTGGTGGATCCAGGTGCTCCACGGCCGCTTCTCGCCCATCGAAACCGCCGCGGTGTACCTGGACTCCCTGGCGGTTGCCCTGGTCGTCGCCGCCTGCGCAATCCTGTTCCGCGGCAGCGGAGTGGTCCAGGACACCGATCGGGCGTTTCTGACCTTCGCCGTCGTCATGGGCGCCACCGTCGGTGGCGCCGCCGTGCTCAACCTGGCGATCACGCCGGTCCGCGCAGCCAGCGGCTGGATCGCGCTCATGCTCGGCCTGGCGACCGCGGGTGGCGGCCTGCTCTGGCGCGTCGGTGCAGACCCCGGCCAGTGGCAGCCCGCGGACGTCATGACCAGCCTGGGCGTCCTGCTCGGTGGCTACGGGGCGGCCACCTGGACGAACGCCGTCGACCCGAGCCTGCGCTTCCGCGCCTGGGCCCGCGGGTTGCGCGACGCGTTGCCCGTGGGGGCAGTGGCCCTGGCCGCCGTGCTGCTGATCGTCAACGAGATCCTGTTGCCCACCAACGGGGAAACCGTCGGCCTGACGGTGGACGTGGCACTGGCGCTGGTGCTGGCCGACTGCGTCGTGCGCCAGACGCTCATGGTTCGGGAGCGAGGCCGATTGCTCCACCAGGCCAACGGCGCCGTGGAGCGCGAGCGACTGGCCAGCGCCGACCTGGCCACGTCCGAGCAGCGCTTCCGCGCCCTCGTCCAGAACTCGTCCGACGTGTTCCTCATCCTGAAGCCCGACGGCACGGTCGACTACCAGTCGCCGGCCGTGGAGCGGGTCCTGGGCTACCCGCCCGGCGAGCGTCTCGGCCGCCAGATCTTCGAGCTGACCCACCCGGACGACCTTGGCTTCGTCAAGGCCGTGATCGCCGAGCTGATGCAGTCGCCGGGTGCGGTGCGGACGATCGAGCTGCGCAGCCGGCATGCCGACGGCTCCTGGCGGACCCTGGAGGCGACCGGCCACAACCTGCTGGCCGACCCCATGGTCAACGGCATCGTCGTCAACTACCGCGACATCAGCGAGCGCAAGGTCCTGGAACGCCAGCTCATCCACGAAGCGTTCCACGACCCGCTGACCGGCCTCGCCAATCGGGCCCTGTTCATCGACCGGGTGGACCATGCCCTGACCCGCCGTGACGAGCCCAAGCGCCTGGCGGTGCTGTTCATGGACGTCGACGACTTCAAGACGATCAACGATAGCCTGGGCCACGCCGCCGGCGACCTGGTCCTGGTGGCGGTCGCGGAGCGGCTGCGCGGCTGCCTGCGCCCCGAGGACACCGTGGCGCGGCTGGGCGGCGACGAATTCGGCGTGCTGGTCGAGGACGCAGAGGCGGGATTGCCTCACGAGCTGGCCGGCCGCCTTCTGGGGGCGCTGCGAAACCCGTTCGAGATCTCCGGCAAGCAGGTGCACATCCAGGCCAGCATCGGCCTCGCCTACGCCGGTGATGACAGCCGCACCGCGAACGAGCTGCTTCGCAACGCCGACGTGGCGATGTACACCGCCAAGAACCGCGGCAAGGGCCGCGTTGAGCGCTTCGAGACGAGCATGCACGCCGCCGTGCTCAGCCGCTTGGAGCTGAAGGCCGATCTCGAGCGCGCCATCAGCCACGACGAGTTCCGGCTCCGCTACCAGCCCACGTTCGACCTGCGCGACGGGCACCTCGCCGGGTTCGAGGCGCTGCTCCGGTGGCGTCACCCCACCCGGGGCGAGATCTTCCCCAACGACTTCATCGGCCTGGCGGAGGAGACCGGACTGATCGTGCCCATCGGCAAATGGGTGCTCGACCAGGCCTGCAGCCAGGCGCGCGCCTGGCTCGACGCGGGGCGCGATGACCTGGTCCTGGGCGTGAACCTGTCGGCCCGCCAGCTGCGCGAGGCCGAGATCGTCGACTGGGTGCGGGACGCCCTGGCTGCCGCCGAGCTGCCCGCTGAGCGCCTCATGCTGGAGCTGACCGAGTCGAGCCTGATGCAGGACGACGAGGGGCGGCTGCACGAGCTCCGTGGGCTTGGCGTCCGGCTGGCGCTGGACGACTTCGGCACGGGCTATTCCTCGCTGTCGTACCTGTCGCGGTTCCCGATCGAGGTGCTGAAGATCGACCGCTCGTTCACGGTCGAGCTCGGGGGTGAGCTCGAAGACTCGGCACTGGTCCGCTCGGTGATCCAGCTGGCCGCGGCCATGAACATGCGCACGGTGGCCGAGGGCATCGAGCGACCCGAGCAGCTGGCCCGCGTGACGGCGCTTGGCTGTGACCTGGCGCAGGGCTACCTGCTCGGCAGGCCGATGGACGCCATCCGCGCGACCTCGCTGGCCACGACCCATGCGACGATCTCGCGCAGCGGAGAGGCAGCGTCGTGAGCGGCATCGCGGATGGTGGGATCGACGTCGTGGCCGCCGCGCTCGGCGCCGCGGACGTCCTGGTCCTCCAGCGCGACGGTGAAGCTCTGCGGCTGCTGGGCGGCTCCGGGCGGGGCGCCGGCTGGGCTGGCGTCGTGGACGTCGATGCGGCCAGCGAGCCACACGCCCGCCTCGCGGCGCCCGGCACCTCGCCGGTGCGGCTCGCCGGGTCCGAGGCGATGCGCGTCATCGGCCCCTACTGGAGCACGCATGCCGCGCTGGTACCCGTTGGCGACGACCACATCGTCGTCGTCGGTGGTGCCTCCCCGATCCACGCCTCGGACGCCGAGCTGCTGCGCCATGCCGCCGAGGCGGTGGCAGCCGTCGGGGACATCTCGTCGGCGAAGCTGCTCGCTGACGAGCTCGAGGTCGTGGATGCCGTTCGCAAGCTGATGCAGTACCGACCCGAATCGCTCCGCGACACGGCCCGGCACGTGGCCGAGGTGGCCGGCAGCGCGCTGGCCTGCGAGTTCGCGGCCGTGCTGATGGCGACGCCGGATGGGCCGATGGTCGAACGCGCGGGTGCCACACGCGAGGAATGCGACGATCCTCAGCTGTGCTCCGACCTCGTGCGGCTGGCACGCCGGATGGGCGACGAGCCGCTGGTCGAGCAGGACCTGGAGGATGCCGGCCTCGCCGGCCGCCCTGGCAACCTGGTATCGCGCTACGCGCTGGCCATCGGCGACGGCCAGGACCGCGCGGTACTGGTGGTCGGGCACGGCGCGGTCCGTCCGCGGGGCTTCACGTCCCTGTGCCTGCGCGTGGGCCGCGCCCTGGCCGATGCCGCCGAGGTTCTCCTCAGCCAGGCGTCGGCCCGTGAGCAGCTCCGCGCCGAGCGCGACCTCTTCGCCCGCCAGGCACGCACCGATGCGCTCACCGGCGTCGGCAATCGGGTGGCCTGGAGCGACGCCCTTGAGACCGAGGCGGCACGGCGCTCACGGTACGGCCGCCCGGTCGTGGTCATGACCGTTGATGTGGACGGGCTCAAGCGCACCAACGATCGCTTCGGGCACCAGGGCGGGGACGAGCTGCTGGTCCACGCGGCCGCCATCCTCCGCTCCAACCTCCGCGACTCGGACGTGGTGGCGCGCATCGGCGGCGACGAGTTCGGCATTCTCCTGCCCGAAACCGAGCCCGCCGCCATGCCCGCGCTGGTGGCGCGCATCCAACGGGCCTGTGCCGGCTGGCGCGGCTCCGATGCGGAGCTGCGGCTGTCGCTCTCGGTCGGCTGGGCGGTTCCCGACGAGGGCGCCGACCTGCGCGACGCGCTCCGCACCGCCGACGAGCGCATGTACCTGGCCAAGCGCAAGGCCTGACCACTGGTCCTATTGGGCCATTTCGCCGGGCGCCCGGCGGGATCGACACTCGTCAGGTGACGACTGGCCGCCCCACCGCCATCCGCCAAGCTCCTCCGTCGGGTCCCGACGTGGCCCGCGTGGACGCGCTCACCGGCCTCCCCGGCCGCCAGGCCTGGACTGACGCGCTCGAGACCGAGCGCGTGCGCCGCGCGCGCTACCGCCGCCCGGTGGTGGTCATGAACGTCGACATCGACGGGCTCAAGGAGACGAACCAACGCTTCGGGCGCGCGGCCGGTGACGAGGTGCTGCGGGGGGCCGCCGGCGTGCTCCGTCGCAACCTGCGCGACGCCGACCTCGTGGCACGGATCGGCGACGATGAGTTCGGGGTGATGCTGGTCGAGACCTACAGCGATGCCATGGACAGCATCGTCAGCCGGCTGTACGGCGCCTTCGCGATGTGGCGCGGTTCGCGCGCGGAGCTGCGCCTGTCGGTATCCATCGGCTGGGCCGCCCCGGAGCCGTTCGGCGACCTGCTGGAGGCCCAGCGGGCCGCATCCGAGGAGCGGGTGCAGCAGGCGACCGAGCGCGCCTGACGGCCCGCGGCGTACCGGCGGCCGTACGTCTACCATGCCGGGAATGCTCTACGACTTCTCCTCCGTCACCGCCGATTCGGTCGCCCGCGAGGCCGATGCCGCCGTGCAGCGCGCTGACGCTCTCGTGGCGGAGGCCGTGGCGGCCGGCGACCGGCCGACGTTCGACGCGACGCTGCGCACGCTGGAGCTGGCCGGAGCCGAGATTGCCGTTGGCTATGGGCGGGGTGCATTCATGGCCCAGGTGCATCCGGACGCTGCGGTGCGCGACGCCGGGCAGGCGGCGGAGGAGAAGCTGACCAAGTGGCGTGTGGCGGTGGTCTTCCGCGACGACGTCTACCGCGCCATCGCGGCGTTCGCCGCGACCGACGAGGCGCAAACGCTCAGCGGGGAGCGGGCGCTCCTGCTGGCGCACTGGATGCGCGACTTCCGCCGCGCCGGCCACGAGCTGCCTCCGGAGCAGCGGGCCGAGCTCGAACGGCTGCGATCGCGTCTGGTGGAGCTGGAGGTCGCGTTCGGCCGCAACCTCGCCGAGTACGCCGACTGGATCGAGGTCGACGCGGACGGCCTGGCCGGGCTGCCGGAGACCTATGTCGAGCGGCTGCGGCCGGGCAGCCGGCCCGGGACGTATCGGGTCAGCCTCGACTACCCGGAGATCAACCCGTTCATGGAGCGGGCCCGCAACCGGTCCAGCCGCGAGACGCTGTTCCGAAAGAACTGGAACCGGGCCGTCGCCGACAATCGCCCGCTGCTGGCCGAGGCGCTGACGGTACGGCAGCAGATTGCCGACCTGTTGGGCTTCGCCACCTGGGCCGGCTACGCTATGGAAGTGAAGATGGCCGCCGAGCCAGGGCGGGTCCATGACTTCTACCGTCAGCTGGTGCCGCCGTTGGAGGCGGCCGCCCGCGAGGAGATCGCGGTGATGCGCGAGATGCATCGCCAGGCGGCCGGCGACGACACGCTGCAGCCCTGGGACTGGGCCTTCTACGACACCCGGATGTCCCGCGAGCAGCACGGCGTCGACCAGCAGCAGGTGAGCGAGTACCTGGAGCTGGACGCAGTGCTGGATGGCATGTTCGCGCTGACCGGCGACGTTTTCGGCCTCGACTACCGCCGGGTGCCGGAGGCGAAGACGTGGCACCCATCGGTCCAGCTGTTCGAGATCCGCGATCGCGACAGCGGTGAGCTGCTGGCCCACTTCTACGCTGACCTGTTCCCGCGCGACGGCAAGTTCACCCACGCGGCGGCGTTTCCGATCGTCATCGGCCACCGCGAAGCCGATGGTGCCTACGTGAAGCCGATCAGCGCCATCGTCGCCAACTTCACGCCGCCCACCGCCTCGCGGCCGTCCCTGCTGACGCACGGCGACCACGGCGAGATCGAGACACTGTTCCACGAGTTCGGCCACATCCTGCACATGAGCCTCACCCGGGCCGAGTTCACGCGCTTCTCCGCGGCCTCGACCGAATGGGACTTCGTGGAGGCGCCGTCCCAGATCATGGAGCACTGGGTCTGGGAGCCGGAGGTGCTGGCCCGCTTCGCCCGCCACTACCGGACGGGCGAGCAGATCCCCGCCGATCTGGTGGAGCGGATGATCGCGTCGCGCTACCTCAACGTGGGGCTGCGCGCCACGCGGCAGGTCTTCTTCGGCCAGATGGACCTGGCATTGCACGACGTCCCCGGGGACCCGGACATGGACCGGGCCATCCGCGATGCCTGGGCGGTCACCCAGTTCCCCTACCCGGAGGACACGTTCATGCTCGCCGGCTTCGGCCACCTGATGGGCGGCTATGACGCCGGCTACTACGGCTACCTGTGGGCAGAGGTCATCGGCGACGACATGTGGAGCCGGTTCGCCAGCGAGGGCGTGACATCGCCTGAGGTGGGTCGGGCCTACCGCCAGGCCATCCTGGAGCCGAACGGCTCGAAGCCCGGCGACGAGCTGGTCCAGGATTTCCTGGGACGGCCGTACTCGATCGATTCCTTCCTGCGCCTGCGCGGGATGCCGATGCCCGCCGGCGCCTGAGCGCCTCTCCCGCGCCCCCGGGATCGGGACTAATGTACGGCTCTGCTGGGCCGCTGGCAAAGTCCCACGTCGCTCACCAGCGCATGCTCAACCCACGGGGGGCCAGGGCAAGGGCCATGGACACACGCACGGCCACTAGCCGTTGGCCTTCATGCAGCAGGACGCCCCGGGGGCGATGCCCGGGCCGTTTTCATCGGCTCAGTAGTAGTCCGAGCACGACAGGAAGTAGCCACAGCCGTGGCAGATGAGCTTGCATTTGCGCTCTTCCAGCCACGAGCCGCAGTTGGCACAGGTCCGCATCACGTCGCCGGGCGTCGCCGCCGCCGGGGTGGTGCGCGACGGCAACGCCTTCGGTTGCCGGACGTCGTCGAAATCGTTGGCAGCGGAAATCATCGGCCCTCACAATAGCGCCAGCGCACCGGTCAATCGGCCACTGCCTGCAATGCCCCGCAGGCGAAATCCGTGCTTGAGCTGCCCGCCCCGGCTGGCGCATAGACCCCTTGGGGACGGCGCGACGACATGACCGAACCCGACATCTACAAGCTTCTCCAGGTCGACCGGGAGGCCGATCTGGACGTGATCCGGGCTGCGCATCGCGTGCTGACCGGACGGCTGCACCCCGAGACCGATCGCACCGGTGTCGATGAGATCCGCCGCACCGAGCTGGACCGCGCGCTCGCACTGCTCTCCGATCCGTTCAGCCGCAAGGCGTATGACCAGCAGCGCGAGTCCGAGATGGTCGCGATGGGGCCGGGCAAGCCGCCGGACGGGCGCAGCGCCGAACGAACCGGCGAGGAGCGTCAGCACCTGGCGATCGGGGCGCTGACCGAGCGCATTCAGGCTGGCCAACACGGCGAGGGTTTGGCGAACGTGACCCTGGATTTCGGCCGGTACGCAGGGTGGACCCTCGGGCAGCTGGCGCGGACCGATCCCGACTACCTTCGCTGGCTGGCGCGCCACTCGTCAGGGATCCGATATCGCGGTGCCATCCTGCGGCTCCTCGCCGACGCAGATGGCATCACCGCACCGATCCACTACCGCCGCTAGTCGCGCGGGCACCTCGAGCCGGCCTTTGACAGAAGTCAACGCGTTGCGCGATGCGTAGCCCGCCGACGAGTCGCAGGCCGTATTCTCCGGCTATGCCGGTTGCGAATTACTACAAGCTGCTCCAGGTGGACCCGGAAGCGGAGCTCGACGTCATCCGGGCGGCATTCGAGGTTCTCGTAGCACGGCTCGACCCGGAGCGCGACCGGACTGGCGTCCATGACGTCCGCCTGCGAGAGCTTCGGCGTGCCTTCGAAACGTTGGCCGACCCCGGACGTCGCCGGGTCTACGACATCGAGCGGTCAGCCACGTACGGGATGGTGATGCCGGGCGAGCTGATCGGCATTCCAATCGAGGAGCCCGAACCCGTGGCCGTCGCCGCCGGCGCCGAGCCGCCGTCGGCAAGGGGTCGGTCGGCCACTGGTGAGGCTGCAGATGTCGACGGGCACGGCGGATCGTCGGTGCTGAACTTCGGCCGATTCGCCGGCCTTTCGCTGCGCGAGATTGCCGCCACCGACACCGAGTACCTGCGATGGCTCAGCCGTCACTCATCTGGCATCCGGTATCGGATGGAGATCGAGGCTCTGCTCCGAAACTTGGGCGAACAGCTCTAGCCGCCGCCAAGCACCGCCAGCACGGCCTCGTGCAGGGCGCCGTTGGACGCCAGCGACTGTGGTCCTGCGTGTGACGGGTTGCCGGTGAAATCGGTCATCCGGCCGCCGGCCTCCTGCACGATGAGCGCCGGCGCGGCCAGGTCCCACAGCGTGACGCCGATCTCCAGCATGACGTCCGCGGCGCCCTCGGCCACCAACATGTAGCCCCAGAAATCGCCGAACCCGCGGTCTCGCCAGGCGCCGGCGCGCAGGCGCGCCATGGCGTCGCCGAAGCCGGCCGCCTCCATCGGCCGCACGCCCGCCGTGACGAGCTGCGCGTCGCGCAGCTGGTCGACGCTCGAGACGCGGATGGGCCGCTCCCCCAGCAGGTCGCGGACGGCGGCACCCTGGCCGCGTGCGGCATGCCAGCGACGGGACAGGGCCGGCGCCGAGATGGCGGCAGCGATCAGGTCGCCGGCCTCCTCGACGGCCAGCAGGGTGCCGAACACCGGAATGCCACGCACCAGGTTGTTGGTGCCGTCGATGGGGTCCACGATCCAGCGCGTCTCGCCATCGCCGGGATCGGCGCCGAACTCCTCGCCCAGCACCCCGTGGCTGGGGTAGACGGCCCCGATCCTGTCACGGATCAGGGACTCGACCTCGGTGTCGACCTGGGTGACGAACGTGGAATCGGCCTTCGTGCGAACGTCGAGGCCGCTCCGCAGGTGGCGCAGCACGACCGCATCGGTCTCGTCAAGCAGGTCGAGGGCGAACCGTCGCAGCTCGTCGGACACGGGCGAAGGATAGGGCCTGAAGGCCAGTCAGCCGTTCAGTTGGCGGCGCAGCTCCTCGTTCACCAGCCTGGCATCGGCCCGTCCGGCCGTGCGCTTCATGACCTGCCCCACCAGGAAGCCGTAGATCTGCTGCTTCCCGTCGCGATATTCGGCCACCTGCGAAGGAAATTCGGCGAGCACCGCTGCGACTTCCGAGCCGATGACCGCCGCATCGCTGACCTGCCCCAGGCCCTCGGCCTCGATCACGGCCCGCGGCGACTCGCCGGAGGCGAAGACGCGTGCCAGCACGTCCTTGGCGATGGTGGCCGAGACACGTCCCGCGTCGACTTCCCGGATCAGCTCCGCGAGGCCGGCCGGCTGCAGCGCGGCGTCGGCGGCGCGCATCCCCTCGGCCGCGTGCTGGTTCAGCAGCCGGCTGAACTCGCCGGTGACCCAGTTGGCTGCCGACTTCGGGGCCACGCCCTCGGCCACTACCGAATCGAAGCAATCGGCCAGTTGCACGTCGGCGGTCAGCACTCCAGCGTCGTAGGCCGAGAGGCCCATCTCCCGCTCGTAGCGCGCCCGCCGTGCGGCCGGCAGCTCCGGCAGTGCAGCGCGCAGCCGCGCCACCCACTCGACCGAGGGGCGCAGCGGCGGCAGGTCGGGCTCCGGGAAGTAGCGATAGTCGTTCGCCTCTTCCTTCGAGCGCTGGCTGACCGTGCGCCCGCCGTTCTCGTCCCAGCCGCGCGTCTCCTGGACCAGCGGCTCGCCGCGCTCCAATGCCTCGGTGTGGCGCTCGATCTCGAACTCCATTGCCCGCTCCAGCGAGCGGAAGCTGTTCAGGTTCTTGACCTCGACCTTGGTGCCGAAGCGCTCCGAGCCCACGAGCCTGAGGCTGATGTTGCCCTCGATCCGCATTGACCCCGTCTCCATGTCGCCATCCGAGGCCCCGACGTAGCGCAGGATGTCGCGCAGCGTCTCGCCGTAGGCGCGGGCCTGGGCCGGCGAGCGGACATCGGGCTCGGTAACGATCTCCATCAGCGGAATCCCCGCCCGGTTGAAGTCGACCAGCGTGTGGCCGCGGCCTCCGTGCTGGAGGCGCGCGGTGTCCTCCTCGAGGTGCGCCCGGGTGATGCCGATGTCGACGTCGGCCTCCTCGCTGGGAACCGGTACCCGCAGCCGCCCACCCGAGCACAGCGGAAGCGCGTACTGGCTGATCTGGTAACCTTTGGGCAGGTCGGGGTAGTAGTAGTTCTTGCGCTCGAACCGCACCGCCTCGGTCTCGACGTGGCAGCCCAGGGCCAGGCCGGTGAGCATCACCAGCTCTACCGCGCGGCGGTTGATGACCGGCAGCGTTCCGGGCATGCCCAGGCACACCGGGCAGACGCGCGTGTTCGGCTCGTCGGCCTCGCCGGGCCGCGCCCGGGTCGGGCAGGCGCAGAACATCTTCGATGCCGTCTTCAGCTGGGCATGCACCTCCAGGCCGATGACCGTCTCGTACTTCGGCGGCGCGCTCACCATCCGCCGATTCTATCGGGCTATCCTCTGCGGCACGCCACAGGAGAAGCTGCCGTGAAGATCGGCGAGTGGGACAACCTGGGACGGGCGCGGGCCGTCCTCCAGCGCCAGCTCGGGGAGCTGGGCGCGGCCGAGTACGCCGCGCACGTGACGCTCAACCAGGAGAACGGCCGGCTGCGCATCTACGTGGCCACCGATATCGGCCTGCTCGAATACGCGTATGGCCCGGCCGGCGCGGACCCGGAGGGTGCGTGGATGCTGCGCGGGCAGCTGTACCGCTGGGGCAGCGTGAAGGGCCTCCGGCTCCAGAACGACGCGCAGATCGACGACGACACCGGCGACGTCAAGGCCGTCTGGCGGCTGGTCGCCGAGGATCCGAAGCTGGACCTCGCGGCCGACAGCGACGGGACCGATGACCGCGCCCCGGCCGCGGTGCTCGCCTTCGCCCGCGCCTGTATCCAGCGCGCCGGTTAAGCGGGAATCTTCGTTCCGAGCAGCTCCGCGGGCTCGGCCCACATCCGACTCTGGAAGGCGAAGGGCTCGCGCCGCCGAACAGCTCGGCGAACGACGCCAGAGCTTCTGCGCTGAGCCGGCGCCGGTCAGGTATTGGCGGCCGTCAGGAAGAGAGCGCCGAACGGAATGCGCAGCCAGCCCTCGGCGTCACGGGGAGTCACCGCCAGCATCTCGGCGGTCAGAGCGGCGTGCTGCTCCGGGGTGAAATGCGCCGTCATTCCGGCACGCGAGCCGGTGTTGCGCCAGACGGCGAACGCCTCGGCGTCCGGCAGCCGGATGGCCATCTCGGGATCCGCGGCGGTCTCGAGGCCGCTCCAACCGGCCGCGGCGCCCCAGCCGGCGAGCGTCTGCTCGGTCGGGTAGTCGAGCCCACGGGCGATTCCCCAGCGCTCGTAGACCGCGCCGTACAGCACCGATGGCGTCCGCTCCGCCGGACCCGGGACCGAGAGCGAGAGACGGCCACCCGGACGGACGGCGCGCCGCCATTCGCGCAGCGCGGCGACCCGGTCATCCGCAAAGAGGAGGGCGTGCGAGCTGATGACGACGTCCCAGCTGGCGTCGTCGACCGCCAGGTGGTGGAAGTCCATGACCTCGAACGTGGCTGCGGGGACCTCGCGTCGGGCGATCTCCAGCATCGCCGCCGCGCCGTCGATCCCCAGCACGGTGCGCTCATCGCCGACGGCAGCGGCCGCCGAGATCCCCGTCCCGCTGCCGATGTCCAGCACGCGCTCCCCCGGCTGCAGCGCAGCGCGACGGACGACCTCGGCCGCAACCCGCCGCAGGGACGGAACCATCGTCTGGGCGTAGCCCGTGGCGTTGGCCTGGAACGCGCTCGATCCGGCCGGCGTGGCTCCGGAGGCGGTCACGCGCCGGCGGCAGCGGCCCGGCGGCCCTTCACGAAGCGCTCGATCCGATCCATGGCCTCGACGATCTGGTCGTAGGCAGTCGCGTAGCAGGCTCGCACGTGGCCGGCGCCGGACGGGCCGAAGGCGCTGCCCGGGACCACCGCCACGTGCTCCTCGCGCAGCAGCTCCTGGGCAAACCGCTCGTCGTCCATGCCAGTCGCTGCCTCGATGTTCGGGAAGCAGTAGAAGGCGCCGCGCGGCTCGAAGCAGAGCAACCCCATCTCGTTGAGCCTTCGGGTCATCAGGCGGCGACGCCGGTCGTACTCGTCGTGCATCGCCTGCACGTATGGCTCGCCACTGCGCAGCGCCTCGATGGCCGCGAACTGGGCGGCGGTTGGCGCGCACATGATCCCGTACTGGTGGACCTTGGCGATCCCCGACATCAGGGCAGCCGGGGCCGCGACGTAGCCGATGCGCCAGCCGGTCATCGCGTAGCTCTTGCTGAAGCCGCCGATGTACACGGTCCGCTCCCGCATCCCGGGCAGCGACGAGAAGGCGACATGCTCGTGGTCGCCGTAGGTCAGCCGCTCGTAGATCTCGTCGCTGATGACGAGCAGGTCATGCTCCTCCGCCAGGCGGGCGATGGCCTCGAGGTCAGGCCGATCCAGCACGGCGCCGGTGGGGTTGTTCGGGTAGCCCAGGAAGATTGCCTTGGTGCTGGGCGTGATGGCCGCCTCGAGCATGGCCGCGGTGACCTGGAAGTCGGTCTTGTCGGTGGTCGCGACGGCGACCGGCGCGGCGCCCGCCAGCCGGATGCACGGGGCGTACGCGACGAAGCAGGGCTCGTGATAGATCACCTCGTCCCCCGGTGCACAGACCGCGCGAAGCGTGGCATCCAGGCCCTCCGAGGCCCCGACGGTGATGATCAGCTCCGAGCGCGGGTCGTAGCTGACCGCCTGCCTGGCCTCGAGGTCGGCGGCGATCAGCTCGCGCAGCTGGATGATTCCGCCGTTGGCGGTGTAGTGCGTCTCCCCGCGCTCCAGGCTCTCGATGGCGGCGCGGGTGATCGGCTCCGGCGTGGTGAAGTCCGGCTCGCCAATCGTCAGCGAGATGACGTCCTTCATCTCATTGAGCATGTCGAAGAAGCGACGGATGCCCGATGGCGGCATGTCCCGCACGTTGGCCGACAGGAAGCGGTCGGATCGGGCTTCCTGGCCGAAGGCGAGGTCCGGCCGCGGTTCGGCGGCAGGCTCGATGGACATGGCGGCAAGTGTAGCCGCAGCACCTAGCCGGGCGGTGGCCCAGCCCTTACCCTTCGCGCCATGCCCGAGCTGCACCTCCTGCTCGCCGCGCCGCCGACGGAGCTTCCCTTCCGCGACACGTCGCAGCTCGAGCTGCTGCTGGCGGTCTTCATCCTGGTGGCGGCTCTCACCGTGGTCGCCGGCCGGATCAACATCCCGTACCCGATCCTGATGACGCTCGGCGGCCTGCTGTTGGGTCTGGTCCCGGATCTGCCGCGGCTGGACCTGGCGCCCGAGCTGGTGTTCCTGCTCATCCTGCCGCCCATCCTCTTCGGCGCCGCGTTCTTCACCTCGCCGCGCGAGCTGTGGCGCAACGCGCGACCCATCGGCCTGCTGGCGATTGGCCTGGTGCTGGTCACCACGGTGGCGGTTGCCGTCGTGGTCCACACGCTGGTGCCGGACATCGGCTGGGCGCCGGCATTCGCGCTGGGCGCCATCGTCTCACCGCCCGATGCCGTGGCGGCCACGGCCATTGCGCAGCGGCTCGGGCTGCCGCCCCGGCTGGTTGCCATCCTGGAGGGCGAGAGCCTGGTCAACGACGCGACCGCGCTGACCGCGTTTCGGCTGGCGGTTGCGGCCGCAGGGTTCGGGACGTTCTCGCTGATCGAGGCGACCGGGACGTTCGTGTTCGTCAGCGTGGGCGGCGTCGTGATCGGCCTGGTGGTGGGCTGGATCGTGGTCCAGGTCGAGGCTCGGCTGAACGATCCGCCGGTGGAGGTGCTGGTCTCGCTGCTGGCCCCGGTGGCCGCGTGGCTGCCGGCCGAGGGCATCCACGTGTCCGGGGTGCTGGCGGTGGTGACCGCGGGGATCGTGCTGGGGCGCGCGGCGCCGCGCGTCATGAGCTCGGATACCCGAATCCTCGGCTCGGGAGTGTGGCAGATGCTGATCTACATGCTGAACGGCCTGGTCTTCGTGCTCATTGGCCTGCAGCTGCCGAGCATCATCGAGGCGATCTCGGAGGGCCGATCCGCCTCGGACCTCATCCTGCTGGCCCTGGCCGTGGGCGTGACCGTGATCCTCGTCCGGCTGGCGTGGGTCTTTCCGGCGACCTACGTGCCGCGCTGGCTCATTCCCCGCGTCCAGGCACGCGATCCCATGCCGGATCCGCGGGTGGTCGCCATCCTGGGCTGGTCCGGCATGCGCGGAGTCGTGTCGCTGGCAGGCATCCTGACCCTGGGCCACGACTTTCCGTCGCGCGACCTGCTCGTGTTCCTGACGTTCTCGGTGATCCTGGTCACCCTGGTCGGCCAGGGCCTGTCGCTGCCGTTCATCATCCGGCGGCTGGGGATCGGCGACGACGGGTCGGTGCAGCACGAGGCCCTCCACGCTCGCGAAGCGTCCATCGAGGCGGCACTCGGCCGCCTCGAAGAGCTGGCCGCAGAATGGCCCGGGCACCTGGAGCTGATCGAGCAGATGCGCGCGCGCTTCACGCACGCCGAGGAGCACCTGGAGCACGACCACGAGGCCGAAGGGGCACCGGAGCCGGACCAGGAGCAGATCGAGCACGAGGCCATCCGCCGGGCGGTGATCGGGGCGCAACGGGTGGCGATCATCGACCTGCGCGATCGCGGGGTGATCGGCGACGCCGCGCTGCGTCGGGTGGAGCGCGACCTCGACCTGGAGGAGCTGCGCGCCGAGGGCTAGCCGGCCGCTGGCGGCAGGTAGTTCCGCTCCCCCGCCTCGATCCGCAGGTTGAGCCGGTTCTGTGGCGGCGGCAGCGGGCAGGTGGCGAACTCGCTGAAGACGCACGGCGGGTTGTAGGCCAGGTTGAAGTCCAGCACCACCGTGCCATCCTCGCCAACCGGCTCGGAGTACAGGAAGCGTCCACCGCCGTAGGTCTCGTGGCCATTGGTGGCGTCGCCGAACACGAGCCACACGCGCCGCTCGTCCGCGTCGCCGGGCAGGGCGGCCAGCGACCAGGTCCGGCCGTCGCGCTCGAACACCAGTGTGCCGGGCGTCTCCTCGGAGCCGATGTCTCCCGTCACGTCGACGATCTCGAGCCGCTCGCCGGCCTCCGCCGGGTGCAGCCGCGCGTCGAGCCGCCAACCCGGATCGATCGGGAAGTGGTCCACCCCCCGGAACGCGGCGATCCTCGGCGACGCGTGATCCCGGACGCGCAGCCCCCAGCGCTGCCCGCGCTGGATGACGTACATGTGGAGGCTCCCGATCTGGATCACGGTCGGCTCGCCGGTCACGTCGGAGGCGAGGGGCTCGGGGCGCGGCTGCGCCTCGCCATCGGGCTGGAGCCTCACTTCGCCAGCCTGCAGCCAGAGCGAGCCGGCGTGGGCCGGCACGTCCTCGCCGGACAGCACGATGTCGTTGGACCCATCGGCCCCGAACCGGTTCTCGCCCGGGGCCAGCCAGTGGAGGCCGACCAGCGTCAGCCAGCCGTTCGGATCGCGGAGCCGCTCGTCACGCTGCGTCCACCACTCGACCACGCCTGCCGCGTGCTCCTCCGGGGTCATCTGGCCGGCAGGAAGAGCAGGTACGGCGCGGCGCCGCTGCCGAGATGGACCCAGGTGGCGGCCGTGCCGCTCACCGGGTTCGTCGTCACCTGTCGGCCGGACGCCGTGGTGCCATCAAGCGCGGCCGCCACCGGCCCCTCACCGAAGCGGCCGAGGCAGGCAGCCACGTATCCGTCGCCGGTCGGCTCGGCCAGCACGAGGATGCTGCGGCCCAGCGCCATGCGGCGGCACCGCGCCCCAAGGACCGGGTCCTCGCCGGCAGCCTGCCAGCTGTCGCCCAGCGCCCCGGCAAGCCCCGCGGCGGCCCGATCGGCATCAGCTGTTGCGAGCACCAGGCCGCGTGGCGCCTCCGTCCAGTCGTCGACCGGGCGCGGGAAGAGCCTGGCGCGCGCATCATCGGCCTCGAGCTCGGGCGAGGGCTCGTTCGCGGCCCGCACGCCCCACCACAGGATGCGCGTCTCGCTGCCGGGCTCGGCGTAGAGCCACTGCGGAAAGAGCTGCGCACCGCCCTCGCGCAGGACTCGATTGAGCGTGGCCTGCTCCAGGACCGCTATCCGGACGTGGCTGATCTCAGGCATGGCATCGAGTGTAGCCCGCCCACCTGACGCCCTCCGGCGACCCTCATGGGTGCCCGTCCCCCGCCCCCTCGGGCCGCACCGCTAGCCGGCAGCCTGCGTCAGCTCGAGGATGTTGCCTTCGCTGTCGGTGAACCACGCGGCGTGGTAGTCACCGGCGCTCAGCAGGCCGTCGACGGTCTTCATCTCGCCGAAGTCATACTCCTCGAACGTCACCCCGCGGCCGCGCAGCTCGGTCATCACGGCCCGGATGTCGGCGACCTCCCAGCCGCCGACGGTGTTGCGCGCCGTCCCTGCCGACCCGGTCTGGTAGAGGACGAACCAGGTGGAGGCGCAGCGGTACCAGAGGGTCGTCCCACCCATCTCCTCCTTGTCGGGCGTCAGCCCCAGCTTCTCCGCGTACCAGGCCCGCGCTCGCGCGATGTCCGACGCCGCCAGGCGCGCCGACATGGGAAAGCCAGCCAGCATGAGTCACACCTCCGTATCGGCTCGTGGTCGGAGCCTGCAGGCAAATGGATACGCCTCGCTCGCCCGGCTGGCAAGCGGTCAGTCGTGCGCGGTCGGCGGGCGAAGCTGCGAGAAGCCGGCGGCGCGCTCGTAGGCATCGGCCACGCGGAGCACGGTCGATTCATCGAAGGCCCGGCCGATGACCTGCAGGCCCACCGGCAGCCCATCGGAGAGGCCGCACGGCACGCTGATGCCCGGCAGGCCGGCGATGTTCACCGGCAGCGTGCAGGCGTCGTTGAGGTACATCAGCAGGGGATCCTGGGTCTTGGCGCCGATCTTGAAGGCGACGCTGGGCGAGGTCGGGGCGATCAGCGCGTCGACATTGGCCAGGATCTCGTCGAACTCGGCCTTGATCAGGGTCCGGACCTGCTGGGCCTTGACGTAGTACGCGTCGTAGTAGCCGGCCGACAGCGCGTAGGTGCCGAGCATGATGCGCCGCTTGACCTCGGGCCCGAAGCCGGCGCCGCGGGTGTGCAGGTAGTTCGCCAGCAGGTCGTCCTCGCCAGTCGAGAGGCCGTACTTGATGCCGTCGTAGCGCGCCAGGTTGGCCGATGCCTCCGCCGGCGCGATGATGTAGTACGTGGCCAGCCCGCGTTCCGTGGATGGCAGCGAGACCTCCACGACCTCGGCCCCCAGGCCCTCGAGCACGCGGATCGCGCCGCGCACCGCCGCCTCGACGCCGGGCTCCATGCCGGCCACGAAGTACTCGCGCGGCACCCCCAGGCGCATGCCACCGATCTCGCCGGTGAGGGCGGCAGCGTAGTCGGGGACCGGCACGTCGACGCTGGTCGAATCGCGCGGGTCGTGCCCGGCCAGCGCCTGCAGGACGAGCGCGCAGTCGCGCACCGAGCGGGTGAACGGCCCGCACTGATCGAGGCTCGAGGCAAAGGCCACCATGCCGTAGCGGCTGACTCGGCCATAGGTCGGCTTCATGCCCACCACGCCGGCCAGGGAGGCTGGCTGGCGGATGCTGCCGCCGGTATCCGTGCCGAGCGCAAAGAACATCTCGCCGGCGGCCACACCGGCCGACGAACCGCCGGAGGAGCCGCCCGGCACCGTGGACTCGTCCCAGGGGTTGTGGACCGGTCCGTAGGCGCTGTTCTCATTGGATGAGCCCATGGCGAACTCGTCGCAGTTCGTCTTGCCCAGCAGGATGGCGCCGACGGCCGCCAGCCGCTCGTCCGCGTCGCTGGCGTACGGCGAGCGATACCCCTCCAGGATGCGCGACCCGGCCGTGGTCGGCAGGCCGCCATCCGGCTGCCCCTGATCGTCCAGGGCGCGGGTCACGAAGATGTCCTTCAGCGCGTACGGGATGCCCAGCAGCGGCTCCGACCCGCCATCGCCCGCGCGGCGGGTGGCATCTGCCGCATCGGCGGCGGCCAGTGCGCGATCGCGCCCAACGGCCAGGAACGTGTTCAGCCGTTCGGCGTCGCGGTCGATGCGCGCCAGGCAGGCCTCGGTGAGCTCCCGCGAGCTGACCTCGCCGCGGCGCAGGAGCTCCCCGACCTCGGTGATCGTGCGGTCGGCGAGCGGCAGCCCGGTGACGGGTGGCGGCGCCATCGGCCTAGCGGCCCTCTTCCAGGACCACCGGCACGCGCAGCAGCGGCCCCTCGCGCAGCGGCGCGTTGGCCAGGGCCGCCTCGCGGTCCATGGATGGCCGCGGCACGTCGTCGCGCATGACGTTCTCGAGCGCGATGACGCTGGCGGTGGGCCCGACGCTGCTGGTGTCCACCGACTGCAGCTGCTTGACGGCTTCCAGGATCCGGTTCAGCTGGCCCTGCATCAGGTCGATCTCGTCGTCACTCAGGCCCAGCCGGGCCAGCTCGGCGACGTGCTCCACATCCTCGCGGCTGATCACGGGCCGATGCTAGCAGGCGACAATGCGCCCCATGGCAGCGACCTCCGGCTCAGTCTCGATCCCCATCCGCGGCGGGCGGATCGAGGCCTTTCGCCTGCCTGCGACCGCCGGCGCCAGCGGGGTCCCGCTGCTGGTGCTGGGCGGCGTCGAGACCGGGCTGCGGCCGCTGGCCGGCACGGAGCACGTCCTCCTGCGCCGATGGGAGGGCCGGGCTGCCCACCGCCCCGTGGTGGTGGTCGGCCGGCCGCTGGCCGACGACGGCGCAGCGGTCGACCATCTCATGCACCCCCGGGTGATCGCCGATGCCGTATCCACGGCCATCGGCTGGCTGGGGGGCGATGGCGGACCGCTTCCGCCCTTCGCGCTCGAGGCCGAGTCCGGTGGTGGACGGATCTCGCTGTGGCTGACCGTCGACCATCCGGAGCTGGTGGGACGCCTCGTCCTCGCGTCGGTGGCATCGGAGACGCCGCCCTCGTCCGCCATGGCGGCACGCATGGAGCAGTGGATCGAGATGGCGGAGCGCGACGACTGGGGCATGTTCTTCAGCCAGATGGCGATGGTCATGCGCCCGGCGACCGGCGGCCAGGCGCCGTCCTTCGAGGCCGCGGCGCGACTTCAGCCGCGACCGGCGACCCCGGAGCGCTTCATCGGCGAGCTGCGCGCCACGCTGGATCCGTCGTCGTTCGTCACGGACCGCCTGGCCGAGATCAGCGTGCCGGCCTTGATCCTGGGCGGCGGCAGGGACCAGGTCGTGCCGCCCGAGGCAACGCGGCTGGTAGCCGAGCACATCCCCGGCGCGCGGCTGGAGGTGGACCCGGAATGCGGCCACACGGTGCGCACGTCGCTGCGTGGCTACGACGAGCTGGTGGAGGCGTTCCTGGCCGAGGGCGACCCCGCCTAGCCCTGGACCTGCGTGAAGAACAGCTGGAACTCCATGGTCCCGTGGTCGGCCACCGACAGGACGATCATGGCCTGCGGCTTCTGGATGCCGTAGTCCGCGAACTCGATGTCGATCGAGCCGGTGAGCACGACCACGCCGCCGTCCAGGCGCCCCTCCATGGGCACCTCGACCGTCCGCGTCACGCCATGCAGCGTCAGCTCGCCCGTGGCGGTGCCCTGCTGGGGGGAGCCGTCCTCGCCGGCCGCTGGCAGGGCAATGGGCTCGGTCAGGACGAAGGTTGCCGTCGGAAACGCGTTGGTCTCCAGCGCCTGGCGGCGCAGCTGGCCGTCGCGTCGCTCGTCGTCGCTCACCAGCGCGGTGAGGTCGGCGCTGATGGTGGCGGCCGTCACGGTCCGGTCCCGGACGGTCAGGCTGCCGCTGACCTGCGGCGTGCGGCCCACCGCCGTCTGGCCGCCGATGCCCGCCAGCTCCTCCTGCACGCGGTAGCCCACGAACGAGCTGGTGAAGTCCGAGAACCGACCGATGCCGGTGTTGACCGCCCACTCACCATCGCCGTCGTTGACGACTGCCGTCGGGATATCCGCCGAGCCCGCCAGGCTCGGCAGCGGCCTCCCGGAGACGGACACGGCTGGCGCATCCGAGGGCCGCAGGAAGACGTACCACAGCCCGTAGCCGCCGCCCGCCATGCCGGCGATGACGACCAGGACCGCGGCAATCCGGAACCACGTCGATCGAAGGATGTTCACCCGTCGGTTATGCCCGTCTCCATTGGGAACCACATGAGAAGCCCCCGAGCCTCAGGCGAGGGAGATCTCGACGCTGATGGGCACCGCTCGCCGCGTCGCATCGGTCACCGGGCAGTGGTCGACCGCCCAGGCCGCGACCCCCCGCAGGACGTCGGCGTCGGCGCCCGCCGCGCGCATCCGAAACGCGATGCGCATCGCTGATGGCCCGGCCGGCACGTCGGGATCGAGGCCCAGGATCCCGCGGTCATCGGACTGCGAGTCGACGTCCACCTCGCAGCGGAAGCCCGCAATGCCCTGCTGCGCGGCACGCATCGTGGCCAATGACAGCGCGCAGGCGGCCAGCGCAGCCCGGAAGGCCCAGCCGGGGCTCATCGCCGACGCCTCGCCTCCCACCGCGTCGGGCATGTCGGTCGTCAGCGAGGCGCCATCCGGCCCAGAAACGGTGACCCGCAGGCCGCCCTCCAGCCGCGCCGTCGCCAGCGTGTCGGTGTAGGCCGCCTGCTCCGGGTGCTCGGACACCCAGGCGCTGGCCGCGTCCATCGCGACGCGAATCACCTCGCTCACCCCTCGTGGCCCGCCAGCAGGCTGCGGAAGGCTGCTTCGTCCAGGACCGGCACGCCGAGCTTCTCCGCCCTGGCGAGCTTGCTGCCGGCCTTCTCGCCGGCCACCAGGTAGTCGGTGGCCTTCGAGACCGAGCCCGCCGCGTGGCCACCCGCCGCGCGGATCGCATCCTCCGCCTCCTGGCGCGTGAAGCCCGGCAGCGTTCCGGTGACCACCAGCGTCCTGCCCGCCAGGGGTCCCGAGCCCGGTTCCGGTGGCGCCGCCCCCGGCTCGGGCGCCTCCGCCACCACGCCGGCGTCCAGCAGCGCGTGCAGCGTGCCGGCGGTGTGCGCATCGGCGAAGTACGCAGCGATCCCCTCCGCCACGACCTGGCCGATGCCGAAGACGGCGGTCAGCTCCTCGGCGGAGGCGCCGCGCAGCCGATCCGCCACGCGGCGGGTCCACTCGGCCTCCGACTCGGCCTCGCCGCGCGGCGTCTCGGCGATCAGCCAGTTGGCGAGGTCGATGGCCGTCTGCTCGCCGACGTGCCGGATGCCCAGCGAGTTGAGGATGCGCGCCAGCGGGCGCCGTCGCGCACCCTGGATGGCCTTGTGCAGGTTCTCAGCAGACTTGCGGGCGAATCGGTCCAGGCCCTCGAGCGTCTCGACGTCGAGCCGGAACAGGTCGCCCGGCTCGTTCAGCAGCCCCTTCTCGGCCAGCTGGTTGACGACGGCAAAGCCGGCGCCCTCGATGTCGAAGCCGCCGCGGCCGGTGAAGTGCAGCAGCCCGCCGATGCGCTGGGCCGGGCACCACGGGTTCGGGCAGCGCCAGACGACCTCTCCCTCCTCGCGGACGGCCTCCGTGCCGCACACCGGGCAGCTGGATGGCATCTCCCAGACGACCTCCGACCCGTCCCGGGCGTCGACCACCGCCGAGACGACCTCGGGAATGACGTCGCCGGCCCGCTGCAGCACGACGGTGTCGCCGACCCGCAGGTCCTTGCGCCGGATCTCGTCGATGTTGTGCAGGGTGGCATTGCGCACCGTGGTGCCGCCCACGAACACCGGCGTCACATGCGCGACGGGTGTCATGGCCCCGGTGCGGCCCACGTAGACCTCGATCTGCTCGAGCTTGGTGGTGACCTGCTGCGCCGGGAACTTGTAGGCGGTCGCCCAGCGTGGTGCCCGCGCCACGAACCCCAGCTGCCCCTGCTGGGCCACCGAGTCGACCTTGATGACGATGCCGTCGGTCTCGTAGTCCAGGTCGCGGCGCTTCTCCGCCCATTCGTCCACGAAGCCGATGACGTCGTCGATGCCCCGCGCCTGGCGGGTGGCAGGGTTGATGGGAAAGCCCAGCTCGCGCATCAGCGCCAGGGCCTCGGAATGGCTGGCCAGCCCCGGCACCCCGACCAGCTGGTACGCCCACAGGGAGAGGCGCCGGCTGGCGGTGATGGCCGGATCCTTCTGGCGCACCGTGCCGGCCGCCGTGTTGCGGGCGTTGGCGTACAGCGGCTTGCCTGCCTGCTCGAGCTGCTCGTTCAGTGCCGCGAACGCGCCACGCGGCATGTAGACCTCGCCCCGCACCTCCAGCTGGTCGCCGGGCGGATCGGCTCGCAGGCGCAGCGGAATCGCCCGCACCGTGCGCAGGTTAGGGGTCACGTCCTCGCCGGTGGTGCCGTCGCCGCGGGTTGCGCCGCGCACGAAGGTGCGCCCCTCGTAGCGCAGGCTGATGGCCAGCCCGTCGATCTTCAGCTCACACACGTAGGCGACCGGCGGATCGGCCTCCTCGAGCCCCAGCCCGCGGCGGACCCGGGCGTCGAACTCGCGGAGCTCGTCATGGCCGAAGACGTTGCCCAGCGACAGCATCGGCACCTGGTGGCGCACTTCGGCAAACGCGCCCGATGGCGCCGCGCCAACCCGCTGGGTGGGCGAGTCCGCGGTGGCCAGCTCCGGATGCGCCGCCTCCAGGTCCTGCAGCTCGCGCAGCAGCCGGTCATAGACCTGGTCCTCCAGGGTCGGGTCGTCGAGGACGTGGTAGCGGTAGTTCGCCTCGTCGATGATCCCGCGCAGCTCGGCCGCACGGGCTGCCGGATCGACGGCGGTGCCGCTCACCGGTCCTCCTCGTCGCCGCCCTGGGCCTCGTTGAACCAGGCACGCAGGTCCATGGCGTGCTCCCGATAGTGCTCGGCGCCGTCGTCCTGGATCACGCGCTCCAGCGAGTCGCCGTAGCTCACCTTGTCATCCAGCATCGCCGGATCCACGCGTCGCAGCCGGGTCAGCATCGCGTCGTAGGCCGCTTCCTCGCGCTGGCGCACGGTGGCCAGGTCCGTCTCGGCCGCGACCCGGGCGACGACGGCGTTCCGCTCGTCCACGTCCAGCTCGTCCTCGCCGAACTCGGCGAGGCGGCCCCCTTCGGCGCTGTGCAGCGCCTCGGCCGCGTGGCCGGTCCAGTAGCCGATGTGGGCGATCAGCTCCCGCGCGCTCCAGTTCCCCACCAGGCCGGGAGCCAGCAGCAGGTCGGGCTCCACGTCGGCCAGGGCCGCCATGAAGTCGGCGCGGGCTGCTTCCAGCTCCGCGACCAGGGCCTGCACGTGTTCGGGACCGCGCTCGATCATGGGCCGATCCTACCGGCTCAGGCGCGTTCGAGGCCCGCGTAGGCGGCGATCAGCCGCTTCACGCCCTGCCCCACGAAGGCGACGGTCACCTCCTCGTCGCCCTTCACCCACTGGCTGGACACCACGATGCCCTCCCCGAAGCGCCGATGCGTCACGCGGTCTCCGGCATGCCAGGCAAGCTCCGTCGCCCCGCCCGCGCGCTCCTGCAGGTCACGCCCGCCCGCCGGGCGATCGAAGGTGCCTGTCCCGAGGTCCGGCTCCGCGCCGGTGGCATAGCCAGCGTTGGCCGCCCGTTGGCGGGCGGCGTCGAGCGAGGCGCCGACCGGGTTGGCGACCGGCGCCGACAGGTCGGGCAGCGACACCGGGCGCAACGGCTCACCCATGCGATTGCGGATCGGCGCGCGATAGCCGGACGGCAGCCAGGCGTCATCGTCCGTGCCGCGACGGTCGCCCCAGGCCCCGCCACGACGGAACGGGGCGCCAGCTGCCTCCGGCGGCACGTCGAGCAGCTCCTCCGGCAGCTCTGCCAGGAAGCGGCTCGCCTCGGCGGCCGCGCCGACGCCCCAGGTTGACCGATGCCGAGCGTGCACGAGGTAGAGGCGATCCTTGGCGCGTGTCATGCCCACGTAGGCCAGGCGCCGCTCCTCCTCCAGCTCGCGCTCGTCCTCGAGCGCGCGCTTGTGCGGGAGCAGGCCCTCCTCCAGGCCCACGATGAAGACGACCGGGAACTCCAGGCCCTTGGCGGCGTGCAGCGTGATCAGCGTGATCCGGTCGGGGCGCTCCTCCAGCGTGTCCTGGTCGGAGACGAGCGCCACCTCCTCCAGGAAGCGGGCGAGCCCCTCGGGCACGGCCAGCTCGTCGAACTCGGCGGCATGGTTGCGCAGCTCCAGGAGGTTCGTCCAGCGCTCCTCGCCGTCATCCGTCCCATCCTGCACGGCGGCCTGCATTCCCGACTTCTCGAACACGGCATCGAACAACGCCGAGGGCGGCTCCCTGTTCGCCAGCTCCATCAGGCCGGCTGCGATGTCCCGGAACGCCCCCA
>DATBJR010000053.1:0-10685 GCA_036556325.1 Candidatus Limnocylindria bacterium
CGCCGGCCTCCGCCGGCCGATCGATGCGGATCTCCAGCACGCCGTCGAGCGTCGAGGCGTCCACGATCGCCGGCGTCACGCCGATGCGCTCGACGACCAGGCGCTCCCACGTCTCGGTCAGTGGCGGCACGACGCTGGCGAGGGCGACGGCGTCGAGCTCGTCGAGACGATGGCCGTCGAGCCCGAGCATGCCGGTGAGCATCGCGGCCACCTCGTCGGGCGTCGCGTTCGCGCGGCTGATCGCGCGCCAGGAATGAACGAGGCGATCGCCCTCGAAGAGACCGATCGAGACGTTCGTGTTGCCGATATCGGTCGCCAGCAACTTCACCGGCCGTATCGTAGCAGCCGCTCGGAGCGCCCCTCTTCGTGCCGGAGACCGGTGCTAGACTCCGCGACGATCCGCAGCGATGAGCCCGATGTCTGAGGCGCGCGCAAAGCTCTACATCAACACCGGTGTCGTGACCGGCAAGAGCGACATGTACAACATCCTGCGCCCGTTGCTGAAGCAGACGGTGAGCTACACCTATTACCGCGGCACGAAGACCGAGTCGAGCGGGACGGGCTGGGTGGAGCGGATCGTGGTCGACCACCCGGACGTCGCCAGCTACTTCACGCCGCTGGCGATCTGCCTCAACCTGGACTCGTTCGACTACCTGCAGTTCGACACCACCTCGGAGCAGCTGCTGGTCTACACACTCGTCATCGGCTCCGAGCGGGTGGTGCTCGAGTTCGCCGCGGGCGGCTCGCGGCTGGAAGAGGGGCAGGAGAACGGCAACGGCCGGCCCGTGCCACGCAATGCCGAGGAGCTGGCGCGCGACCTGCGCTTCATCCAGATGGAGCTGATGATGTCGTCCGATGCCGCCGACGAGGACGAGGACGCCTAGCGTGGCGTCGGGCCTGGCGGCGCCACGACGTCGCGCCGCCGCTGCCCTGGCGAGCTCGCTGCCGTACCAGCGCAGCGTCCTGCCCAACGGCCTGCGGGTGGTGACGAGCCACATGCCCAGTGCCCGCTCCGTTGCCGTGGGCCTGTTCGTGGGCGTCGGTTCGCGCCACGAGGATGCACCGCGCGCCGGCATGTCGCACATGCTCGAGCACCTCGTCTTCAAGGGCACCGCCGCGTTTCCGGTCGCCGGGGCGCTGTCGGAGGCGGTCGAGGGCTGCGGCGGGGGCGTGAATGCCTCCACGGACCGTGAGCTCACTGTCTACAGCTCCAAGGTCCCGTTCGAAACTGCCGGCCGCGGGATGCAGGTCGTCTCGGAGCTGGTCCTGCGGCCGCTGCTCCGCCAGCGCGACCTGGCGGCCGAGAAGCCGGTGATCGTCGACGAGATCCGGATGTACGAGGATTCCCCCGGCGACCATGTCTTCACCCTGTTCGACGAGGTCCTCTTCGGCAGCCACCCGCTCGGTCGCGAGATCGCCGGGACGCCGCGGTCGGTGCGCCGCACCACGCGGGAAGGCGTGATCGGCCACTGGCGGCGCTGGTACCAGCCGCGCCACCTGGTGCTGGCGGTGGCCGGCGCGGTGGACCACGATGACGTGCTGGCCACCGCCGCCGGCTGGTTCGAGCAGGATGCCCCTTGGCTAGACGGCATCGGCGGCGATGAGCCGGCCGGCATCACCAGCCCCGCGCCGGAGCCCGGCGCCTCCGGCTCGGTGCGCGTGGCGTATCGGCGGCTGGCGCAGGGCAACCTGTGCCTGGGGATGCCCGGCGTGGCGCGGGACGATCCGGATCGCTGGGCGCTCGAGCTGCTCGGCGCCGTCCTGGGAGATGGGATGAGCAGCCGGCTGTTCCTCGAGCTGCGGGAGCGTCGCTCGCTGGCGTACGACGTCTCGACCTTTTCCGCCCAGTACGCCGACTGCGGCACGTTCGGCGTGCACGCCGGCTTCGACCCGGACCAGTCGACGGCCGTGGTCCAGGCGATCCTCGACCAGCTGGAGCGAGCCGTCCAGGAGCCGATCAGCGAAGCCGAGCTGCAGCGCGCCCGGGCCTACACCCGGGGACGCCTGGAGCTGCGCATGGAGGACACCGCCGCCGTCGCCGCCTGGTTGGGCACCGGCGAGAGCCTGCTGCCGCGGATCCTGACCGTGGAAGAGGTGATCGAGCGGCTCGAGGCGGTGACGCCGGACGACCTCCTGCGCGTCGCGCGGCGCTGCACGCGACCCGACCAGGTGCGCCTGGCCGTGCTCGGCCCGTTCCGAGGTCGGAGCCGATTCGAGCGGCTGCTGCCCGCCGGCCACGCGGCCTGATCGGCCCCATGTCGGATGAGCCGTTCGTCGACCTGATCCCCGACGAGCTGTCCCTCGCGCGGGCGCAGCTGCGCGCTGGGCTGCTGGGCATGGCCGAGGGTGTCCTGCGGCGGCACATCGCCCGCCTGGACGCCGGCGGCCGCGGGGCGATGGAGGAGCTGGACGTCGCGCGCGCGCTGCTGGCCGAGACGCTGTGGCGCCAGGGCCGCCCGCTGGCCGGCGGCGCCGCCGTGGACGCGATACGGGCGGGGAGCCTGGAGCGCCGGCGGCCCATCGTCGTGCTGGTGGAAGCCGAGGCCATGGCCGCCTCCGGCGAGCCGGACCGCGCGGCGGCACTCATGGAACGGGTGATCGACTCGGTGGGCGTCGACGAGGCCTGGCGGCTGCGCGGCGGCGTGCCGTCGCGGCTGGCGTGGCCGGTTCCCGCGTCAATGCGCCCGCCACAACGCCGTCCCGCTGGTCCGCCGGGTGCGACCACCGCACCGACGCCCGCTCCACCATCGCCGGAGCGGACGGCCGCCGCCCACGCACGGCTGGAGGCGGCACGCCTGGCCTACGCGGCCGGACGCGACGACGAGGGGGACCGGGAGCTGGGGCTGGCGCTGCGGCTCGATCCCAGGGTGGCGGGCGACGGCGTGACGCTGGTCGAGCCGACCCTTGGTGCGCAGCCCGGCGCGGATCGTCTGCTACTCTACGGCGACCTGCTGCGGGCCGCCGGTCGCAACCCGGAAGCCTCGGAGGCATACGACCGGGCCGCGCGCAGCTGATTCCCGACAAGGAGCTCCGGTACGCCATGGAACGCACCCTGGTCCTGGTCAAGCCCGATGGTGTCCAGCGCGGCCTCGTCGGCGAGATCATCGGCCGCTTCGAGCGCAAGGGCCTGAAGGTGGTGGGGCTGCGCCTGCTGCAGGTGCCGCCGGCGATGGCCGAACAGCATTACGCGGTCCACGCCGGCAAGCACTTCTACCCGGGGCTGGTCGAGTTCATCACCTCAGGCCCGGTGGCGGCCGTCGCCCTGGAGGGGCCCGATGCGATCGCCACCGTCCGGCGGCTGGTGGGCAAGACGATGCCCAATGAGGCGGAGCCCGGCACCATCCGTGGCGACCTGGGAATCAGCGGCCTGCGCAACCTCATCCACGCCTCGGACGCGCCTGACACGGCGGCCGCCGAGCTGGAGCTGTGGTTCGGCGTCGGGGCGCTGCTCGACTACGACAGGGCCATCGACGCCTGGATCGTGGCCGAGGAGCCTGCCCGCTCGTAGGAGATCGGCGCCTGCACCCCTAATCCGGTGACCGTCGATCCGGCGCGCAGCCCGTTGTAGATCGGCTTGACCATGATCGCCACCCGGTCGAGCGGGAAGTAGCGCAGCCAGGCGCGGCCCACGATCGAGTCGCGGCTGATGGGTCCGAAGAAGCGCGAGTCCTGGCTCTCGGGCCGGTTGTCGCCCATCACGAAGTACTTGCCCTGGGGCACCGTCCACTCCGCGGTGCCGCCCGCGTCGCGGGGCTGCGTCGGCGCCGGCCGCCCGTCCACCCGCACGATGTATGGCTCGGTGAGCTCCACCGGCGAGCCGCCGGGAGGCGTGACGAAGACGTGGCCGTTCTCCAGCGACACCTTGTCGCCGGGCAGGCCGATCACCCGCTTGATGAAGGGCACGCCGCCCTGCTCGAAGCCGGATGGGGGCTGGAAGACGACGATGTCGCCGCGGTCGTAGTCGCTGAAGCGCGGCGAGATCTTGTCGATCAGGATGTACTCGTGCTCCACGATGGTGGGCACCATCGACTCCTGCTCGACCTCGAACGGCTGGGCGATGAAGTTGTGGATGAGCAGATAGATGATTAGCGTCAGGACCAGGGTCTCGACGATCTCGAGCAGGCAGCCGAGCGTGCGACGCGCGCCCTTCGAATCCGGGCGCGCGGCGTCATCCGGGGATTCGTCGGGGGCGTAGGTCATCGGCGCTCCAGGCATTTGGGGCGGGCAGGCCGGCGTAGTTTAGCGCACGCCCGCGGGCCGGCTCGACGGCGGCCGTATGCTCGCGGTCGATGGGCCACCTCTTCCTGGTGAGGCACGCAACCACTGCCGCCAGCGCGGCCGGCCGCAACCTCGGCGGGCGCAGCGATGACTCGCTGACCGCTGACGGCGAGCGCCTGGCGGAGAGGCTCGGCCAGGCGATCGCGCTCGAGCTGACGGGCATCGCCGCCGGTGAGCTGCGGGTGGTGACCAGCTCGGCGCGCCGCTGCCGCGACACCGCAGCCGCGATCGCCGACGCCGTGGCAAGGCCGGGTCGCGCGGTGGAGCGGCATGTCGACGCCGCCCTGCTCGAGATCGACTACGGCGCCTGGGACGGCCTCAGCCCGGCGGAGTGCATGCAACGCGACCCCGAGGTGCGCGCCGCATGGGAGGCGGATCCCTACGCCGTGGCGACACCTGGCGGCGAGTCGGGCGCGGACGTCGCCGCCCGCGCGTTCCCGGCCCTCGAGGCGCTCGAAGGGTGGCTGGCCGCCGCCAGCGGGCGGGTGGCGATCGTGGTGTCACACAACCACGTCATCCGCCTGCGGCTGGCTGCCCTGTTGGGCGTGCCACTGCGCGACTACCGGCGGCGGCTCGGGGTGGACGCTGGCTCCTACAGCATGGTCGAGATCGACCGGGCATCGGCGGACGAACCGCGGCAGGCGACGGTCCGCCGGCTGGGCGTCGTGCCCTTCGACAGCCTGGTCGTCAAGCGGGAGTCCTGAGGGGTGGCATCTATAATGCGTAGTCCGTCCCGAGCCGCCCGGCGCGAGGTTCCATGTCGATCGACCTGAAGCAGCAGCTGCAGCCCGCGATGCAGGTGCGAGTCACTCCCAAGCAGATCGCGGCCAACGCGATCCTGGCCATGAGCTCGGTCGAGCTGACCGAGGCGATTGCCGCCGAGCTGGATGAGAACCCGGCGCTCGAGATGCTGGAGCAGTCCACCTGCCCCATCTGCGGCTCGGTGATCACCGGCAGCCACTGCACCGAATGCCTGCCCAAGAACGCAGCCGGCTCGGCGCCCGAGGGGCTGGACGGCGGAGTGGGGGAGTGGTCCCTCCGCGACGAAGCCGACGACCTCGACCCCATCGCCCGGGCCGAGGCCGAGTTCACGTTGCAGGAGCACCTGGACTGGACGCTCCGCGCGCTGCTGCCGGCACGGCTCCACCCGGTGGCCGAGTACGCCATCGGCGCCCTGGACGAGAACGGCTTCCTGACGGAGAGCGACGAGGCGATCGCCGCTGCCACAAACGTCTCGGCCGATGACGTGGCCACCGTGCGGGACGCGATGCGGGGCATCGAGCCCATCGGCGTCGGATCGCGGAACGTCCAGGAGAGCCTGCTGGCCCAGATCGCCTATCTCGAGGAGACCGGCGAGACCGAGGTCCCGCCGATGGCGGCGGCCATCGTGCGCGACCACCTGCCCGACCTCGGCGAGCGGCGCTTTGCGGCCATTGCATCGGCCCTGGGCGTCACGCAGGACGACGTGATCGCCGCATGGGAGTTCGTGAAGATCAACCTGCACCCGTACCCGACCTCCGCCTTCTCGGCGGCGGTCGGCGGCGGTTCGCAGGGACGCACCATCGTGCGGCCGGACGTGCTGATTCGGTTCGTGGACGGGGAGCTGCAGGTGGAGGTCGTCGAGTCGCGGCGCTTCGCGCTGCGGGTCGATCCCACCTACGCGCGGCTCTCCGCGGGGATGCGCAGCAGCGAGGCCACCGAGCAGGACCGCCAGCACGTCCGCGAGTACGTGGGGCGCGCCCGGTTCTTCATCGACAACGTGAACCGCCGCCGCGCCACCCTGCAGCGCATCGCCGAATGCCTGGTCGAGCGGCAGCAGGACTACCTCATCAACGGCGTCCAGCACCTGGTGCCGCTGACGCGGGCCGAGGTTGGCGCGCTGATCGGCATGCACGAGTCCACGGTCAGCCGCGCCACGGCGGAGAAGTACGTGATGCTGCCGACCGGCGAGGTCGTGCCCTTCGGCCACTTCTTCACGGCCTCGCTGGGGGTGAAGGACCAGATCCGCAAGATGATCGAGGCGGAAAACGCGGACCAGCCCCTGTCCGACCAGGAGATCGCCGATCGCCTGGCCGGTGAGGGTGTCGCCATCGCGCGGCGCACCGTCGCCAAGTACCGGGACGAGCTGCAGCTGCTTCCCGCCAGGCTGCGCCGGCGATAAGCCACTCCGTGCGCGGCACGCTGCGAGGCTCGATTCGCGGCGCGAGTCTCCGGACCCTGGGCGCCTTCGCCATCGGGTTCGTGATCCTGGCCGGCATCCTCTACGTCGCCAGCACCGTGGATGCGCGCCCGCCGACCGTCGAGCGCATCGGCCTGACCCATCACCTGTCGGCCGACGAAGGGGTGGCGCTGACCACGACCAGCGTCGAGGTCGTCTTCAGCGAGGCCGTCGATCGGCCCAGCGCCCAGGGCGCCTTCTCCATCTCGCCTACGGTGGCCGGCGCCTTCAGCTGGACCGATGCCACGATGACCTTCACGCCGGCCGAGCGCCTGCCGCTGCAGACGGACTTCGTCGTCCGGGTCGCCAGTGGGGTCCGGGACCCCGGCGGGAATGTGATGACGACCCCGTCGCAGCTGGCCTTCGTCACCGTCGGCCATCCGACGGTGGTCGGCAGCCAGCCGCAGCCGAACGCGGCAGACGTTCCGCTCACCGACCCGATCGTGCTCCAGTTCTCGACCCTGATGGACACCGCGTCCGTGGAGGGCGCGCTGAGCGTGGCGCCCGAGATCGCGCTGACACCGAGCTGGTCCGGCGAGCGCCTGACGCTGACCCCCGCGCAGCCGCTGGCCGAGGGAGAGCGGTACACCATCCGGCTGGCTGCCACCGCGCGTGACTCTGCCGGGACACCGCTGGCCGGGCCATACACGCTCTCCTTCGCTGCGGTGCGGTCCGGCCTCTCCGCACAGGTTCGCTTCCCGGCCGACGACGTGGAGGGCATCTCCCCGGCGACGCCCATCGCGCTGGTCTTCGACCGTGCCCTCGACCCGGGATCCGTCCAGGCGGACGACCTGGTCATCGAACCCAGCGTGCCCGGATCGCTGGCGGCGGTGGCAGCGCCCGGCGCCGCCGGCATGCGCCAGCCCGAGGCGCGCATCCTGCGCTTCCTCCCATCCGCGCCGTTGGCGCCCAACACCACCTACCGGGTGACGCTGCGGCCCGGCTTGACGGCGGCCGACGGCTCGGGACTGGCGAGCCCGATCGCGTGGCGCTTCACCACCGGGTCGCCGACCGCCTCGCTCAGCAACCAGATCGTGTTCCTCAGCCAACGCGCCGGCATCGCCAACCTGTGGGCCATGAACGCCGACGGGTCCGGCCTGCGCCAGCTCTCGGCCGAGCTGTCGCCGGTCGATTCGTACGCGCTGGCCCCCGACGGTCGCAGCTTCGTCGTCGGCGACGGGGCGGTGCTGGTGCGGCAGGGGACCGACGGTCGTAACCGCCAGGTGCTGACCGAGGAGGGCGTCCTGGAGGTGGACCCGGCGTACGCGCCGAATGGTGCGGAGATCGCCTTCGCGCGGATCGACGCAGAAACCGGCGGCGGGCTGGGGCTGTGGACGCGACCGTCCACCGGCGGCGACGCGCGCCAGCTGCCGCTGCCGCTCGAGACGGTGGCAACCGCCACGCCCAGGCCGAGCGGCGGGCCCGGTGCCAGCGAGGAGGCGCCGGTACAGCCCGTCCTCCGCGCGCCACGCTATTCGCCCGACGGCGGATCCCTGGCGTTCGTGGACCTCAGCGGCCAGGTGGGCATCCTGGACCTCGCGCGCGATCGGCTGACCACGGCGCGGTTCGCGGCCGTGAATCCACCCCAATGGCTGCCCGATTCGTCGGGCATCCTGCTCGCCGGCTCGCCCGGCGGAGCGCTGGAAAGCAGCCCCGCCCGGCAGCCGTTGCCGGTCTTCGACCCCGGCTCGCTGCACCTGTCGTCGTTCGCGCTCGGGGGCCTGCGCCTCGCGCACCTGGACGGTGCCGGGACGGTCCGGCTGCTCGACCAGGTTGCGGGCGCGGCGCGGCCCGAGGCCGGCGCGGTGGGTCGGTACCTGTTCGTCCAGGTGCAGCCGGGGGCGCCGCAGGCGGCGGGCAGCCTGATGCTCTCCGACGCCAGCGACCGCGCCACCCAGCTGCTGGCCAACGGCGGGCCACCGGTGACGTCGGCCGGATTCGGTCCGCAGGCGCGGATCGTGGTCGCGGCGCGCCTGGATGCCGGCATCTGGCTGGTCGACATCGCCACCGGTGAGGGGACGCAGCTGGCCACCGAGGGCTGGCTGCCGAGCTGGCTGCCGTAGCGGGCGCATCGGCCCGAGGTTGACCTCCCGCCGAACGGCGGGCTACCATACCGCGGCCTCGCTGGCGGTCGCTGAAATGCGCACTTCGCCGGCGATTTCCGTGTGTCAGCCCATCCCGGGCGAGTGCGCCAGCACATCAGCGCCGCACCACCGGGCATCCTCAGCGGAGGTTTCATGGATTCCATCACCTGGGTGATCCCGATCGCCGGGGTCGCGGCCGTTGCCTTTGCCCTCTACCTCGCCCGCGACGTCCTGTCCCGCGACAAGGGACCGCAGGCGATGCAGGACGTGGCCGACACGATCCGCGAGGGCGCCGATGCCTTCGTCAAGCGCCAGTACACGACCATCGCCATGCTGGCCCTGGTGGGCGCCGTCATCATCGGCGTCGTCATCGGCCTGGTGGAAAGCCCGGATGTCGCCGACGTGCCCAAGCTGGCGAATGCGCCAATCGGCATCCTGACGGCCATCGCCTTCCTGGTCGGCGCGGCCTGCTCCATGGCCTCGGGCATCATCGGCATGTTCATCAGCGTGCGCTCGAATGTCCGCACCGCAGCCGCCGCCCGGCGCAGCCTGGTGGAGGCGGTCCAGGTGGCCATGCGCGGGGGTGCCGTCTCGGGCTTCCTGGTGGTCGCCCTCAGCCTGCTGGGCGTGTGGGGCATCTTCACCGTCTATGACGCGCTGCTGGGGGACATCACCGTCCGCGAAGCGCCGTTCGTCATCGTCGGCTTTGGCTTCGGGGCAAGCTTCGTGGCCCTGTTCGCGCAGCTCGGCGGCGGAATCTACACCAAGGCCGCCGACGTGGGCTCCGACCTGGTCGGCAAGGTGGAGGCCGGCATCCCGGAGGACGACCCCCGCAACGCAGGCGTGGTGGCGGATCTCGTCGGCGACAACGTCGGCGACTGCGCCGGTCGTGGTGCGGACCTCTTCGAGTCCACCGCCGCCGAGAACATCGGCGCCATGATCCTGGGCGTCGCGGTCTACGCCTTCGCGTCGGCCAGCGGCTGGCCCAACGCACAGCTCTGGATCTTCTTCCCGCTGGTCGTTCGCGGCTTCGGCCTGCTGGCGACGATCGTGGCCATGTTCTTCATCCGTGGCTCCGAGACCGAGAACCCCATGAACATCCTCAACCGCGGGTACTGGGTGACCACCATCCTGTCGGTCATCGGCCTGGCCATCAGCACCTCGGTGATGATGAACACCGGCGGCCAGACGCCGACCAACGGCATCCCGCCCTGGGTCTGGTTCTTCGGCTGCGGCGTGGTCGGACTGGCCACCAGCGTGGCCTTCGTCTACATCACCCAGTTCTACACCGCGGGCACATTCCGGCCGGTGCGCGAGATCGCGGAGGCCAGCAAGACCGGGCCGGCCACCAACATCATCAGCGGTACCGCGGTCGGCTTCGAGACCACGGCGGTCACCGCCATCGTCATCGGCATCGCGCTGCTGGCCAGCCACTGGCTTGGCGAGCAGGCCTTTGCCGGGATCGCGAACGCCCCCAACGGCGGCATCTTCGGCACGGCGGTGGCGACCATGGGCATGCTCATGACCACGGCCTACATCCTGGCCATGGACACCTTCGGGCCGATCACCGACAACGCCGGTGGCGTGGCCGAGTTCAGCCGCTCCGAGGCCGGCGCGCGGGAGATCACCGATCGCCTGGACGCGGTCGGCAATACGACCAAGGCGCTGACCAAGGGCTACGCCATCGCCAGCGCCAGCCTGGCCGCCTTCCTCCTGTTCAGCGCCTACATCACGAAGGTCAACCACATCCAGGAGGGCCGCGGCGGGCCGCAGCTGACCGCGGTCAACCTGGCCGATGTCGGCGTCTTCGTCGCCGCGCTGCTGGGCGCCATGCTCGTCTACTTCTTCAGCTCGCTGGCGATCCGCGCGGTGGGCAAGACGGCGCAGTCGATCATCATCGAGGTGCGGCGCCAGTTCCGCGAGATGCCCGGCATCATGGACTACACCCAGCGACCGGACTACGCGCGGGTCGTGATGTCGACGACGCGCGCGTAGTCCGGTCGCTGGCTGTAGTCCATGATGCCCGGCATCTCGCGGAACTGGCGACGCACCTCGACGATGATCGACTGCGCCGTGGTCCCCACCGCCCGGATGGCCAGCGAGCT
>DATBJR010000054.1:0-22968 GCA_036556325.1 Candidatus Limnocylindria bacterium
GCGCGTCAGACCGCTCGACCGATGCACCGAGCTCGGACGCACGGGCAATGAAAAGCTCCTCTGCATCCTCCTCGCTGAGCACGGGGAGTCGCACGACCCGCTCCGCGGCCAGCTTGAGCGGCTCCCGGCTGGTGACGAGGACCGTCGATCCGCCACCGGTTGGCAGGAGGTTGCCGATGACGTCCGAAAGGTCCGGAAGCAGGTGCTCGGCGTTGTCCACGACGAGCAGGACGCGTCGGTCGCGCAGGTGCCGCGCAATGGCCTCCGATTCACTGTTCTCCGGGATGCCCAGCGTCCCGGCGATTAGCGGGGTAACCACTGACAGGTCGCGAACCGATGCCAGCGGAATCCACCATCGGCCCGCCACGAAGTGACTGGCGGCGTTGGCGGCAGCTTCCAGCGCGAGCCGCGTCTTGCCCAGGCCGCCGGGACCGACCAGCGTGAGCAGTCGCACCGACGGATCGGCGAGCAGATCGCCGACCTGCTGCAACTCAGCGTCCCGTCCGATAAAGGCGCCGATCGGCTCCGGGAGGTTCGACGGCGAAAGCGTCTTCAGTGCCGGATGTACCGCAACGCCAAGCTGATACAGCCGCTCTGCCGCGGCAAGATCCTTCAGCCGGTGCTCACCGAGGTCCGTCAGCTGAACGTCCGCTGCCCCGTCGAGGAGCGCAGCGGTGGCCGATGAGATCAGGACCTGCCCGCCGTGCCCGGCGGCCGCGATTCGGGCCGCGCGGTGGACGTCCATGCCGACGTAGCCCTCGTCGGTCCTCAACGGTGTGCCGGTGTGCAGGCCCATCCGGACCTTGATGCCGACGGGCTCCAGGGCTGCCTGGGCGTCGCTCGCAGCGCTGACCGCCCCGGTGGCAGAGGCAAAGGCGGCGAAGATGGCGTCTCCCTCGTTGTCCACCTCGATGCCACCGTGCCGTTCGATGGCCATCCGGAGGACGCGTCGGTGCTTTGCCAGGACATCGGCGTAGGCGGCGTCGCCCAGCGTGTCGAGCAAGCGGGTCGACCCCTCGACATCCGTGAAGAGGAACGTGACCGTGCCTGTGGGCAGGTCTGAGCGACCCATGGCTGGGCCAGCATACAGCCCGTCCGTCGCGCGTCCAGATTCCGCGGCACCGCGCAGCCGGCCGCTGCGTCAGCACCGGAGGTGGCGGTGTCGAGGCCGGGGCGACCGTCCGCGATGCCGGCGAGATGACCATCAAGGGCTTCTCCCAACCGGTCCAGGTCTCCGAGCTCATCGGCCTGAAGGCTTAGTCGCCTTCGCTCCGCCGCGCGCCCTCGCGTGTCTCGCCGATGCCGCGACACCTAGACTCGCCGCGTGGCACGGGCTCGTACCCGCCGAGCGATCTGGGCACGCCGCCGTCAGCGGCGGATGGCACGCGTATCCCACGACCTCACCCCTGGGCAGTGGAACGCACTGGTCATGGCCTGGGGTGGGTGTGCGTACTGCGGCGCTACCGGCACGCCCCTCCAACGCGACTGCGTCCTGCCTCTGTCTCTGGGCGGCCGATACACGCTTGCGAACATCGTGCCGGCGTGTCGATCATGCAACGCCAGCAAATCTAACGGCGAGGTCACGCGGTGGCTGCGCCGCAGGCAATACGACGAGCGGAAGTTCCTGCTTCGGCACGCTTCTATTTCCGACGAGCTTCGCGAGTCCATCCCTTAAGCCGGCTATCACGAAAGGCGACCAGTTCGAAGCTACCCACGCCGTACGCGCTGAGCCACCTCGCCGACTGGGTCCCGCAACACCTGGTGACGGCGACCGGTCCGAACCCTTTGCGGCGCTAGGCGGACGTCGTTGCGTTTCTGGGGCCGGGTGGCGATCGTCATCCAACGCGGCGAGTCGACGTAAGCTGCCCTGTGGTTCGGGGACCCGCCCGCGACTAGGTACCGCGTCGGGCAGCAGCGCGGCGCTTGCCCTCGTGCATGGCCTGCACCCGCGCGACCGGGATGGCGTGGCCTTCCTTGATGAGGTCGGCTGGTAGCTTCTGCGGCTCTGGCATCGCTTCGCGCCACGGGTCACGATCGCCGAGCTGGCGCAGCGCGGTGTGGATCGTGAAGTCGCCCGGCGTGATGCTGTCGAGGTCGTCCCAGCTGACCGGGAAGGACACCGGGACGCCGGGCCGCACGCGCGGGCTGTAGGCGGCAATCACCGTCGCACCGCCCACCCGGGTCGAGTCAACGAACACCTTGCCGCCGCGATCTGCTTTGACGAAGGCCGTGGTGGCGACCTCGGGATCCAGCTGTTCGGCGCGAGCGGCGATGGCTCGGGTAGCGGCCGCCGAGTCCTCGAACGACGCCTTGGTGATCGGCACGAACACGTGCACCCCCTTGGAGCCGCTGGTCTTGACCGCGCCGCTCAGTCCCGCATCGGCCAGGGCCTGACGAACGGCGCGGGCGGCGCGGACGGCCACGGCGAACGCATCGGCCTGGGGTGGATCGAGGTCGAGGACCAGGTGGGTGATGTGATCCGACCCGTCGACCTGCACGAGCGCAGGGTGGTACTCGATCGCGCGCTGGTTGGCGAACCACAGCAGGGTCCGCCGGTCATTGCAGAGCGCGTACGCCACGCTCCGCTTGGACGCCTCGGCCCACCACGACACGGTGCGCACCCAGTCGGGCGTGTACTTCGGCACGTTCTTCTGCATGAAGGCTTCCTGGCCACGGTGCACCCGAATGACCGATAACGGGCGGTCCTTCAGCACCGGCAGGATGCGGTCACTGACCGCGTCCAGGTAGTCCACCAGGTCGCGCTTCGTGGCGCCGGCTCCGTCGAAGAGCGGGTCGTCCAGGTTGGTCAGCGGCACGCCGCCGCGCGTCTCGCCGCTGGCCTTCGCGTTCATGCCACGACGCTATCACGAGTGGCCGTCAGCCCAGCGGCGGGTGGGTGCTCAGGCCCCCTCAACAGACAGTGAGGCGGCGACGGGAGCGGCTGGCGGCGCGGTCATCGACGCTGCACGCAGCTCGGCCTGCCCCTGGATATGCACGATGACGTAGATGCCCAGCCCGGCCGCCACCAGCGTCATCGTCTCGCTGACGGTGGATACGGTGAGCAAGGTCCGCAGCCCCTCGAGGTCGGTGGGCACCGGCAGCCGTGCCAGGAAACGAGCCACCAGGTTGCCAACGATGAAGCACAGCCACCAGGCAAGCAGGAGCGCCCCGCCGGTCACCGCCCCGGTGGCCATCCGAGCGTTCAGGTCTTTCACGACCTGGTACGGCTTCCAGAAGCTCATGAAGGGGATGAACCACCACCCGATGGACCAGCGCGGCGTCGCAATCGGCCGGCCGCCGCCGAGGACCGGCACGTTGTCGACCGATCGACTCAGCCAGGCAAGGAACGTGATCCCGCACGGGATGTAGAGCACCAGCGATACGATCACGAGATTGGTGGTGAACGCGTCGTACCCGTTGGCGTCGGCCATGGTCAGCAACCCATCCTCGGCGCGGGCAATGAGGCCAAATCCGGCGACGTCGTGCGTGACCGAAACTGCGAACAGCATGCCCATCAGGGCCAGGAAGCCGATGGCGTAGCGCGATCGACGTCGAGCGCTGCGATACACGCTCGAGAAGCGCGCGTCGGGGATACCAGCGTCATGGGCCGCATCCTCGCTCCATCGCGGCTCGCCGGGCGCGCGGCTCGGCGGCAGGATGTTGGTCACGGGATTCCCTCCAGCAGGTTGGGCGAACTGCCGGCCCGGAGGGTAACACCGGCGCTCGCGGAAGTATCGGATTGCGATAGTCCCATGCCCAGGTAGCCATTCGGGTCCGTGGTTCCACAGTGGCGGCCGGATTGGCAGCAGTGATCCTGCTCGTTCGACAGTGCACCGACGCCCCCGCCCAGCTGGGCCAAGGGGCCTCAGGCGGGGGCGGTCAGCTCCTGCCAGGGAGCCAGGAGCGTCCCGAGCACATCGGCCGGAAGGATGTCGCGCAGGACCAGCGCGCCGACGGCGTCGAGGATGATCGGCGCGGCACCGACCGCCGCCTGCGCCGGCGTGATATCCCGGCCGTAGCCGGCGATCTGGAACCCACCCGAGAACCAGGTGTTCATCCAGCGCGTGACTTCCTGTTGGGCGGCCTTGAGCTCGCGTTCCCGCCCCGCGCCCTTCGCGGCAGTGCGCATTGCCAATCGAGCGTCGTGACGCGCGGGATCGTCGCTGTCGAAGCCCGCCAGGAACAGCGCCTGGTTCTGGTCGACCGTCTCCAGGCGCTCGAGCAGCCGATCCACCTCGGCCTGGTTCGGGCCGAACTCGTTCCGCCCGCTCACCGCTCGACGATCTTCCAGTACGAATCCTTCTTCACGACCAGTCCGTCGCGGAAGGTCCACAGGTCGCAGCCGCGCACCTCGAGGCGGACACCATCCGTCGTCGTGCCGGTCAGCGTCCATTCGGAGGCGCCGCGGTCGCCGCTGACGAAATGGTCGTCGTCGCCGTAGTGAACGTCCGGGATTCCCGAGAATCGGGCCGCCAGGCCCTCGCGGACCGCGGCCTTGCCCTGGAAGCGGCGTCCCCAGGCATCCGGGCCGCGCGGCGATTCGAAGACGGCGTCATCGGCGAAGAAGGCCATGATCGCGTCGAGATCGTGGCGGTTGAACGCGTCGGCGATGGCCACCAGCGTGGCGACGGTTGGCATCGGCTCAGTCAAGGCGCGAGCGTAGCACCGGCAACCTGGCATCTATAGTTGGCGTCGCCACCAAGCTCGTCCCGAGCGAGGACCCGTGCTCCCTGCAGCGCAACCCACCTGCTTCCTGATCGCCGACATCTCCGGCTACACCGGCTACCTGGCCGACGTCGAGCTCGATCATGCCCAGGACATCCTGGCCGACCTCATCGGGGCGGTGGTCACGGCGCTGCGACCAGGCTTCCGCCTCGCCAAGCTGGAGGGGGATGCTGCCTTCACCTTCATGCACGCCGAGGCGGTCGATGGCTCCATGCTGCTGGACACGATTGAGCGCTGCTATTTCGGCTTCCGCCGCCGCCGCCGCGACGTCCGCCAGGCGACGTCGTGTGAGTGCAACGCCTGCGCGCAGATCCCTGACCTCGACCTCAAGTTCGTGGTCCACCACGGCAATGCCATCGTCCAGAAGGTCGCCGGGCGCCAGGAGCTGCTGGGGTCCGATGTCATCGTCGCCCATCGGCTCCTGAAGAACGAGGTCGTCGAGCAGCTGGGGATGAGCGCGTACGCGCTGCTCACACAGGCTCTGGTGGATGCGTCCGACATCGATCCAGCCGCGCTTGGGATGCGCGCCCATGCGGAGAGCTACGAGCGCATCGGCGAGGTGGAGGCGTGGGCCCACGACCTCGAGCGTCGGTGGCAGGAGGAGGAATCCCGCGCCCGGGTGCGCGTCGGCCCACAGGATGCGTTCGTCACCGTCACCGTGCCCACCAGGGTGCCGCCGCAGGTCGCCTGGGACTTCCTGACCAAGCCCGGCCAGCGCATGTCCTGGCAGCCATGGGTGACCGAGGTCGCGATCGAAGGCGCGAAGGGCGGTCGCCGAGGCATTGGCTCGTCCAACCACTGCATGCACGGCAAGGACGCGGTCATCGAGGAGATCCTGGACTGGCGGCCGTACGACTACGTCACCGACCGCACCATCCTGGCGACGCCCGGTGGGCCGCTGCGGGTCCTGCACACCATTGAGCTGGAGCCCACCACGACCGGCACCACCATCCACATGCGCTATGCGCCGCCCAGGACGAAGCGGGAGATGCCGCTGATGAGGGAAATCGGCCCCGCCTACGCTCACGCGCTGGAGGCCCAGGCGCCACAGCTGGTGGAGCAGCTGGAGGCAGAGCTTGCCGCGCGAGCCGAAGACGCAGGGAGCGAGCCCGCGCTACCGGCCGCGAGCGGCCCGGCTTGAGGTCGTCGCCGATCGCGTGTGCGCCAGGCTGCGCAGGTTCAGCGCCATGCCCAGGAGCAGCGCCGCGCTGCTGATGATCGGAATGCGGCGGGCGACAGCGTCGGGCAGAAAGATGTCAACCACGCTGCCGCTCTCGGCGCCGAGCTCTTCGGCCAGCGGCGTGAGGGGGCAGACCTGGTTGTTGCTCACGTAGACGGCCGTCTCTCCGAGCGCGATGCCCAGGGCGACCGCCGTGCGTCGCTGCGGGCGGCCACAGAATCCGTCCCAGACGAACAGCACGATCGCCGCGCCGATCGATGCGAACAGGGCCGTGTGGATGGCCTTGATCCACCACAGGGTGGCGGCCCGCCAGCGTGGCGGCAGGGCCCGGCTGGCCGGCTGCGTCAGCAGCTGGCTCCAGACCGGGCTGCGTGGTGGTGGTCCCATCCTGCGTGCAATGGTCTGGGTGGGCGCGCCAATTCGTGAAGGGCGCAGTGTCCTGCGGCATCGGGTCCAATCGGCCCCGTGTCGCAGCCTAGGATTGGCGCGCGGGGCCAGCGCGGGCCGGCGCTGCCGGATCGGAGGACCAGATGGGTGTCCAGGCAAAGCGATTTGACGAACCCGATGACGTCTACACCTTCGGCGACGGGAAGAGCGCAGCCGACTTCGTGACCATTGGCGACCGGATGGTGGTGCGGTCTCGGCTCGCGCCGGGGTGGAGCTGGGACGAGCAGGTCAAGCCCGATACCGACGGCTGGGCCAGCTGTCCGGAGGTCCACCACGAGTACGTCGTGTCGGGCCAGATCCGCTACCTGACCGATGACGGGGCCGATGTCGTGGTCGGTCCCGGGTCGTACGTCGACATCCCGCCGGGGCATCGGGCCTGGGTCGTCGGCGACGAGGAGTGCGTCCTGATCGACTGGGACTGACCGCCTCGCGCGGCCGGCGGTCTCAGGCGCCGACGATCAGCTCCACCGTGACGCTGTCGCCAAGGCTGAGCCCCAGCCCCCGGCGCACGGTGTCCTTGACCGGAATCAGGTAGCCGCCGTCCTTCGGAAACAGCGATGTCGTGAACACGGTCTCCTCGATTCGCACGCTGACCGGGATCACGCCCCACCCGTAGCTGACCAGGCTCGACACGCCACGCAGGCCCGTCGACACGTCCTCCGGCACCGGGATGAAGTGGTACGGAGAGGGGCCGCGCCAGTAGGTGAGCTCGCTCGGGAACTCCCAGCTCATGGTGCCGATGTCCATGGGCACATTGTCGCTGCCACGGGTCGCGGTCTTGCAGGCATGGGGACCGAGAGCAAGGAGAACTGCCGTGAAGCTTGGAATGCACATCGCCTCGTACAGCTGGGGCACCGAGCCGCGCACGACCGGGGCGCAGCTGGCCGAGATCGCCCAGGCCGCCGAGGCCGCGGGCTTCGACACCATCACGGTCGTCGACCACCTGTGGCAGCACCCGTACATGGGTGGTCGCCTGCAGCCGATGCTGGAGGCCTACAGCACCCTGTCCTGGATCGCTGCCCACACGCAGCGCGTCCGGCTGATGAGCCTGGCCACGGCCACGACCTACCGGCCGGCGGGGCTGCTGGCCAAGCTGGTGACCACCCTGGACGTGCTGTCCGGCGGGCGTGCCTGGCTCGGCATCGGCGCCGGCGACGACGAGGAGGAGGCGCGCGGGCTGGGCCTGCCGTTCCCGGATATCGGCGAGCGCTTCGATGCCCTGGAGGAGACCCTGCGGGCCTGCCTGGCCATGTGGGACGGCGAGCGCGGAACGGAGGAGGCGGTGCACGGCGAGCACGTCGACCTCGGGAGGGCGCTTAATCTGCCGCAGAGCATCAGTCGCCCGCATCCGGGCATCCTGATCGCCGGCGGCGGCGAGAAGCGGACGCTGCCGCTGGTGGCCCGCTACGCCGACGCCTGCAACCTCCCGCCGACTCCCGACCTGCCGCGGAAGCTCGACCTCCTGCGCCGCCTGTGCGAAGAGTTCGGCCGCGACTACGCCGCGATCGAGAAGACCGCGCCCTTCGGCTTCGACGTCGGCGAGGACGGCTCCAGGGCCGATGCGGTCATCGGCCAGCTAAGGGGTCTGGCGGAACAGGGCATCGAGACCGTCATTGGCTGGGTCGTCGGCATGGAGCGCCTGACGCCCATCGAGGTCATGGGACGAACCGTCATCCCGGCCGTGGCGGACCTCGAACCGGTCGGAGCCGCGAAGCACTGAGCCCTGACGCCGTCCCGGGCTAGCCCTTCGCGGCCGCGGGCTCGGCGGCCGCCTCGGCATCGGCTCGGTGCAGCTCGCGGTGCAGCTCGGCGATCCTCGCCTGCTTGCGCGCCATCCAGCTCGGTCCCTGGCCCTGGCCGTCGCGCCGATGGCTGGCGATCATCCGCAGCAGGTTGATCACCGCCACCGCGGCCAGGATCTTGGGCAGGACCGATCCGTGCGATCGCTCGCCGCCGATGGCCTTCCCGGTCTGCGGATCGTGGGTGTGCTCGCGAAACATGGCATCTCCTCGTGCGGTAGCGGCGGCCACAGCGGCTGCCTGGTGGACCAAGCCTCGACGGGAATTGCGGACGAAATTTGAACGCCCAATGGAAATGCCGTGTGTACCTATACTCCGCGCCATGCTCCCCGCCGACGACCCGAGCACGGCTGCGCCCGCCGCGGATATCCGCGATGAGGCGGGACGGCTGACGACTGCCGCGGCGGCGGCGAACCTGGGGCTGCGGCTGATGGGCGGGTTGGCGATCTGGCTGACGTCGCCGTCGGTGCGCGTGCCGCCGTTCGCCCGCGACTACGCCGACCTCGACTTCGCCGTCCGCGCCCGCGACGCGCGGGCGGTGACGCCCTTCCTCGAAGGCCAGGGGTACGTGCCCGAGCGCCTCTTCAACGCGGTGCACGGTGCGCAGCGACTGAACTTCGCGCACGGCGACGGATCATGGACCATCGACGTGGTGATCGACGCGCTGCGGATGTCGCACGTCATCGACCTGCGCGGCCGCCTGGATCCGGGCCCGCCGACCCTGACGCTCGCCGACCTGCTGCTCACGAAGCTCCAGGTTTGGGAGATCAACGAGAAGGACCTTGGCGACATCACCTGCCTGCTGGCGGACCATGCCTTCGACCAATCCGGCTCGGCCGATGGCGACGCCATCGACCTGCGGCGGATCCTGGCGCTGACTGGCGACGACTGGGGCCTCTGCCACACCCTCGAACGGAACCTCGGCAAGGTCGCGGCGTTCGCCCGCGAGCGGCAGCCATCGGCTCCGAGGTTCGATCCGGTGGTGCAGACGGAGGCGCTGCTGGCGGCCATCGGCGCCGGCCGGAAGTCGCTCGGCTGGCAGCTGCGCGGCCGGATCGGCGAGCGGGTGCGCTGGTACGAGGTGCCGGAGGAGGTCCGGCACTAGCCCCTACTCGGCCAGCACCCCGTGGCGCGCCAGCGCCTCGCGCCAGTACTCGACGGACGCCTGCAGCTCGTCCATGACCTCGCCTTCGTCCTGCTCGAACGGGGGGATGACCTCCAGAAGCAGGACGCTCTGCTCCACGCCGCCCTCGCCCAGCGCCTCGATCACCCGGTCGGCGGAGATGCGCCCGATGGCGTTCTTCTCCGCCGTGAACGGCCAGTGGTGGTCGCCCTCGGCATCCGATTGCTGCAGCTGGATCATGGGCGCGGAGGTGCCGAGCTCCCGCAGCCAGGCGTACGGGTCGCGATCCGCGCCACCAGTGCCGGGGACGCACATGTGCCCGAGATCCAGGCACAGTCGCACCGGCACCCGGTCATCCGCGCCGTCATCCAGCAGGTCGCGGATCATGGCCATGGTGGACGGCTCGCGGGCCACCGCCAGGTTCTCCACCACCAGGTACTCCAGGCCGGCCGTGCGCGCGTCAGCCGCCAGCCTGCGGAAGGCGGCCTGCAGTCCGGACCATAGCTCCGCGCGACGGGCGGGATCGTGCCAGTCCGGCACCGAGAAGCAGCCGACGTGGCCACCGGTGGCCAACGCGCCGACCTCCGCCGTGAAGCCGATGGCGCTCCGGAACCAGGATTCGGCGGCATCCCGTTCCACGGCCTCCGGGGCGAGCAGCAGGTTCGCCGAGTAGGCGGCCAGGCCGGTGAAGGCGGAATGGAGGACCAGCCCGCTGGCGTCCACCGCACGCCGGAGCGCCGCGGCCTGGGCCGCCACGCGGTCGGGTCCGGCGGCGAGATCGGCCAGGTCGAAGCTGTGCTGCACGATGCGCAGGCCCAGCTCGTCGCGGACGACGGGCGCCCAGTCCTCGGGCCGTGGCCAGCGCTTGACCGCGAAGCAGGTGTTGATGCCCAGCTGCAGGCGCATCGGCTCAGGCCTCCCGACGCACGGCGGGGGCGGCGGCCAGCTCGCGCCAGGCTGCGAACCGCGCGCTGTAGCGCTCGTGGGCCGACGCGTCCGGCTGCAGGGCTGGCCCTAGCTGCACGGCCGTGCGGATGGCGTCACCGGCGTCGCGGTACAGCCCGGCCCCCATGCCGGCCAGCATGGCGACGCCGCCCACCGCCGCGTCGCCCGGCACGGTCACGACCGGGATGCCGAGCACGTCGGCCTTGATCCGGCTCCAGGTCGTCAGCCGCGTGTCACCGCCCGAGATGCGCAGCTCGGTCACCCTGGCGCCACCGGCCGTGATCAGCTCGAGCTGCTGGCGAATGGTGAAGGCCACGCCCTCCATGGTGGCGCGGGCCTGCGCCGCGCGACCGTGGCGCAGGGAGAGCCCGGTCAACGCGCCGCGCAGCGTCGGGTCCGTCCGCTCGCCATCGGCCAGGGCCGGGATGGCCAGCACGCCGTCAGACCCGGGCGGGACGGTGGCCACCTCCGCGTCGAGTCGCACGTAGTCGGCGTTGCCGGCCCGACGGCCGTGGCGGGCGTAGAGCAGGTCGGCGATCCAGGCCAGCGCGGCACCGGTGGTGTTGATGCCGGTCTCGGTGGTGTACGGCCCGGGCACCACGTGCGGGTAGTGCGTCACCTCCAGGACGGCCAGCGGCGCAGCCACCGCGGCGTTCAGGCAGGTGGATGACCCCGCCATCTCGCTGACGGGTCCGGCCGCCACCACGCCGACACCGAGCGCGCACGCCTGCGAATCGGCACCGCCCAGGATCACGGGCAGCCCGGGGCTTAGCCCGACTCGGCGGGCGACGGCGGACAGCAGCCCGCCCAGCATCTCCGATGAGGCGCGCACCGGCGGGAAGAGATCGGCCGAGAGGCCCATCGCGTCGATCAGGTCGGGTGCCCAGGCCCGCTGCTTCAGGTCGAAGGCCAGCGTGGCCGCAGCATGGGTGCCGTCCGTGGCCAGCTCACCGGTGAGCGCGTGCGCGACCAGGTCGCGCGGCTGCAGGGCGTGGCGCGCGCGGGCGAAGGCCTCCGGCTGCTGGTCCCTGAGCCACATCAGCTTGGGCCCGATGTGGAACGCGGCCGGCAGGTGCCCGGTGCGCGCATGGATGGCCGCGTCGCCCCATCGCTCGCGGATGGCCGCCGCCTCCGCGGTGGCGCGGTTGTCGCGGTAGATCAGCCCCGCGCTGACGGGGCGGCCACGCGCGTCCACCAGGCAGACCGACGGGCACTGCCCGGTGAGGCCGATGGCGATCACCGAGCGTCGCGGGCCGAGCTCGCGCACCAGGCCGGCCAGCGCCCCGATCGCGGCGGAGCGCCATGCCCGCGGATCCTGCTCGGCCCAGCCGGGCCGCGGTGACGTCGTGGGATAGCTGCGTCGCACCTCGAGCACCCGCTTGCCCGCCGGGTTGAAGGCCGCGGCCCGGGCGCCGGAGGTGCCGACGTCGATCGCCACCAGGATCTCGCCATCGCTGGCAGGCATCGGCTCAGCCTCGCACGAGCTGGTGGGCCGCCACCTTGCCGCCCTTGAGGGTGATCAGCGCACCGTGGAGCGCGCCGGTGGAGTAGTCGCTGCCCGGGTTGATGGCGATGGTGCGGCCCAGGCGGCGGATGCCGGCGGACTCGTGGATGTGGCCATGCAGCCCCAGCAGCGGCTGCGTCTCGAGCTCGAAATCGCGGACCGCCGTGCTGCCGACGGCCGCGAACTTGACCTGCCCCATGGACTGCACCACCCGCAGGTCGGCGTCCAGCACAGGGGCGTCGTCCAGCTGCGTCCCGTAGGGCGGGACGTGGACGTTCAGGATCGCCTGCTCGGGGTCCTTCAGCCCCGCGGCCAGCCCGTGGAGGGTCGCCGCCAGCTGCTCCTCCGTCTGCTCGCGGTGGCTGTGCCATGGCGTGATGTTGGAGTAGCCCCAACTGATCATCTCGTGGCGGTCATCGAGCATGACGATCTTGCCCTCGGCGTGAATGCCCCACGGCACCTGGTCCAGCAGCGCGCCCAGCGAGGCGAAATCGTCGTTGCCGAGCATCAGGAACAGGGGGGTGCCGGCCGGCCGCAGACGTTCGTCCGCCAGGGCGAACCAGGAGGTCAGGCGCTCGTGCATCAGCCGGGAGAACAGCTCCTCCGTCCGGCCCTCGCGCTCGAGCGCCTCGACCTCGTCCGGCTCGGCGCGGTACGGGTAGTAGCCGTGGTCCTCGATCAGGCGTTCGAGCGCCTCGAGCTCGGGACCGTCCTCGACGTCGTAGTCGGAGCCGATGAAGCGGCAGCGCCATCGGCCACCGGGCTGGCGAACGATGGTCTGGATCGCCTTTCCGGTCAGGTCGCCACCGAGCACGAGGTGGGTGGCCCGGTAGATCGGTGCCGCGTTGATGAACTTGCGGAAGCATTTCGACGAGCCGTGCAGGTCCGTCGAGAACAGGATCCGGGTCGGCTCGGCCACCTTTGGGCTCAGCGGGCGGCGCGCGCGGCGTCCATGAGCCGATGCGCACGCTCCGGATCCACCGGCTTCCAGGTGTCGCCGTCGACCTTGAGACTGGTCCCGACGATCACCCCATCGGCCACCGCGAAGATCTCGCGAATGTGCTCGGCTCGCACGCCGGTGTTGGCGATGACCGGCACGTCGGGGACCGCCTGCTTTGCCTGCTCGAGGTCGCCCATCTCGAACGACACGCCGGCGGCGGGCCCGGAGATCAGGATCGCGTCCATCCGCAGGTACGCGGCTGCCTTGGCGCGCTGGGCGATGCCGCGCGAGCCGAGGGCGGACGCGAACTCCGGGGCGATGTTGTCGAACAGCGCGATGTCCTCGGCGCCGATGGTGCTGCGGAAGGCCGAGATGGCGCCGATGTCCGGTTGGATCATGCCAAGGTCGCTCTCGTAGACGCCGGTGAGCACCTCGCGAATGAAGCGCGCGCCGGTCGCGCGGGCGACGGCCAGCGAGGCGATGGCGTCCCACAGGATGTTGACCCCGTACGGGACGCGCACGTCGCGGCGCACCTGTCCCACCACCGCGGCCATGGCCGCGGTCACTTCCGGGCCGACGTGGAGCTGGTAGGGGAGATCGGCCTCGTTGCAGAAGAGGACCCCGTCCACCCCGGCGTCCTGCAGCGCCTGGAGGTCGCGGCCGACGCTGTCGACCGCCGCGTCCACGCCACCGGCCCGGTCGTGCAGCGGTCGTCCGGGCAGCGCCGGCAGGTGCAGCATGGCGATGACGGGCTTGCGGACGCTGAATATGCGGCCGAGTGCATCCATGTCCTTCTCCTACTGCGCGACGGCCAGCGGCGTCGGAACGGTTTCGAGCTTGGCGGGCGCGGCCCGCTCCGCGATCACGACCTCGATCCCGAGGCTGCGCAGCTCGCTGAGCATATCGGCGCGGGCCGATGGATCGGTGACGACGGTGGTGGCCCTGGCCGCCGGCGCCACGACGATGGGGGTGGCGGTCCCGATCTTCGACCCATCGGCGATGACGACGACCCGTTCCGTCCGCTCGAGCGCAGCGCGCTGGACCGCCGCCTCCTCCTCCGTCAGCTCGGTGATGCCCCAGTTCGCCGAGATGCCCGCGGCGCCGATCACCGCCACGTCAAAGCGATAGCGGCCCAGCGCCGCAACGGCTTCCGGCCCGATGCAGGTCAGCTCGTCGCGCAGGACGCGGCCGCCCAGCGTGACGACCCGCAGCGGACGCGTGCCCAGGAGGCTGGCGATGGGCAGGCTGGGCGTCACCACGGTCAGGTCGGGGCGCGCCGGCAGGTACTGCGCGAACTGCTCGGTGGTGCTGCCGATGCCCACGAACAGCAGCCGCGCGTCGGCGACCAGCCCGGCGGCACGCATGCCGATGAGCCGCTTCTCCCGCGCCGCCAGCAGGGCGCGCGCGTTGAAGCTGATGTCGAAGGATCGGGTGATGTGCGCGGTGGCGCCGCCGTACGTCTGCCGGATGAAGCCATCGCGCTCCAAACGCCGGATGTCGCGGCGCACGGTCATCTCCGAGCAGCCGAGCTCACGGGCGAGCTCGCCGACGTGGATCGTCTGCTCCTCCGCGACGCGGGCCAGGATCGCGTGGCGGCGATCGGCGGCGCGGACCGGCGTCGGCATCGGCTCAGAACCTCACAGAAAACGTTGACGAATCGTGTTCGTTTGTGTTCGACTATCGCCGCGTCATATGGCGCATGTCAAGCGCGTCTGGCGGCACCGGAGGAGAGCTGCCGCCCGGGCAGGAGGTTTGGCGTGGCAGTCACCCCGGAACCCGGCGAGAGCCGGCTCTTCGTCCGGCGCAGCACGGGACTCGTCCGTGAGGCGTCGGCCTTCGACGCGACCATCTTCAACGCGGTCTTCTCGGCACCGGTCGGCGCAACGCTGGCCATTGGCGTCCTCTGGACGCTCTCGGCGTTCCCCGGGGCCGATCCGGTCTTGGCCACGATCATCGCGGTCCTGATCAACGTCCCGGTCCTGATCATGATGTCGCTGCTCGCGTCATCCATGCCGCGGACCGGCGGCGACTACGTCTGGGTCAGCCGCATCCTGTCGCCACCGCTGGCGACGATCTCGAACTTCGCGGCGGCCCTCTCCGCCATGATCGGGGCCACCTTCTGGGCCCGATTCTTCCCGGTCTTCGCCCTGGGGCCCGTGCTCGTCGGCCTGGGCGTCTTCTTCAACAACCAGACGCTCGTCGACTGGGGCAACAGCTTCCAGACCGACAACCTCTGGATCTTCCTGGGCGGCCTGGCGATGATCATCGCCATGACCCTGATCCTCATCTCGGGGATCCGGACCACCTTCCGCTGGCAGAACACGTTCTGGATCATCGCCAGCCTGGGCACGTTCGTGGCCTTCATCGCCTTCCTCATCGGCTCCAGCGCCGACTTCACCTCCAACTTCAACCAGCTGAACGGCCAGTTCGGCGGCGGGACGGTGGACGACGTGATCGCCAGCGCCGGGACGGCGGGCGTGACCCCGTCACTCGGCAACTTCGATGCAACCCTGCCCGCGATCTTCGCGGTCGAGGTCTTCCTGATGTGGAACTGGTGGTCGGTCTATCTCTCCGGCGAGCTGAAGAGCGCCGCGGACCGCCGCCGCCAGCTGACCGTCATGTTCGGCGGATTGATCTGGGACGGCGTGTTCATCGTCCTGGGCCTGCTGCTGTTCTTCAAGGTGGTCCCGTACGACCTGGCCACCGCGCTGAACAGCGCCCCGGACGCCTATGCCATCCCCAGCGGCCCGTGGTACCAGTTCCTGGCGTCGCTGGTGCAGAACGTCGGGATCCTGACCGTGATCATCCTGGGCTCGTTCCTGTTCTGGAGCCTGCCCGCCATGGTCGGCAACACGTTCATGCCCATCCGCTCGGTCTTCGCCTGGTCGTTCGATCGGCTCCTGCCGGAGCGCTTCGCAGAGGTCAACGAGCGGACGCACTCGCCGGTGCCGGCCATCCTGCTGGTCATGGCGCTGGTCACCGCCATGCTCGCCTGGAGCGTGCTGTCGACCGACTTCTTCACCTGGCTGGCGCTGGGCGTGGAAGCGGGCGTCGTCTGCGTGGTGATCGTGGGCATTGCCGCGATCATGTTCCCCAGCCGCCGGCCGGACCTCTACCAGGCGTCGCCGGCCAACGTCAGCTGGGGCGGCATCCCGGTCCTCTACATCGTGGGACCGCTCTCGATCCTGGTGATGCTGTTCCTCACCTGGCTGACCGTCACCTATCCGGGCCTGGCCCTGGCCGGTGACCCGAACAACCTGTGGCAGATCCCGGCGTTCATGGGGATGATCGTGGTCATTGGCCTGGTCATCTACTACGGCGCCAAGATGGTGCGCCGCAGCCAGGGGATCGACGTGGATCTCGTCTACCGCGAGCTGCCACCGGAGTGACACTCGCGTCCTCAGCTGATCGCCCCGGAGGTGAAGGACTGACCCTCACCCTTCCGGGGCGATTTCGTGCCGCCGTCTTCGACCTGGACGGGCTGCTGATCGATACCGAGCCCGGCTGGCAGCGCGCCGAAGCGGAGCTGCTGCGACGTCACGGGCTCGAGTACTCGGAAGCCGATGCGGCCGCCAGCCTCGGCTCGCCGGTCGGGCGGATGGTGGACATCTACGCGGCGCGATTGGGACTGGACCGGGCAGGCCGCGACCGGCTGCTGGACGAGCTGCTGGTCCTGGTGGGGGCCATGTACCAGGCGGAGCTCGTCACCCGGCCCGGTGCGGCGGAGCTGCTGCGATCCCTGCACGGACGGCTGCGGCTGGGCGTTGCCTCCAACACGCCCCGCGCGCTGGTCGAGCAGGCACTGATCTCGTCAAACCTCAATGACGCGTTCGATGTCGTGGTCACGGCCGATGACGTGGCGCGCCCCAAGCCCGCCCCCGACATCTACCTCGCCGCCTGCGAGCAGCTGGCCGTGGAGCCGTCGCAGGCCGTAGCCCTCGAGGACTCCACGCTGGGGATCGCCTCCGCCCGCGCGGCGGGCCTCACCGTGGTTGCCGTGCCCCAATGGCCGAGCGTCGACACCTCCGGCGCCGATGTCGTCCTCCGCTCGCTGGCGGACGTGTCCGTGACTCAGTAGCCGGACCAGCGCGGGACGTCGCTGCGGTCGCGCCCTGCCGGCAGGCGCTCGCGCACCATGGCCACGAACGGCGCCATCTCGGTCGCGAGCAGCCGCGCGTCGTCCGGCGTTGCGCGTTCGTCGTACGCGAGCAGCGCGGCCCGGAGGGCGGGGTGCCATCGGCGAGGGAGGTGGTCGAGCGCCCAATGGCCCGCCTCTCGCTTGGAGAGGACCGGATCGCGGGTCTCCAGCGAGCGCAGGATGCGGCTGCCGTTCAGGATGGCGTAGGAGGCCTCGTAGGCGTCGCGGTCGCCCTCGTGCACGTGACGCTCGATATGCTCCAGCTCCCGGTCCAGCTCGCCCACGATTTCCTGCCAGCGCGGTGGGGCCACGATTTCGCTCGGCGCCGGGCCCCGGACCGTGACGACTCTGCCGGCCAGCCAATGGGCCCGATGGATTGCCCAGCTCGTGTCGCGCCGTCCGTCCTCGAAGGCGTGCGGCGGCTCCTCGTGGCGCCGGGCGTCGTCCAGCGTGACGAACCAGATGTCGAACTCGACGTCCTCCATGCTGGTCACCGCTTCCTCGATGCGAGCGGCCACCTCCGCATCCGGCCGGCCACGCAGGATGACATGGGTGTCCAGGTCCGCCGGCCGCTCCGGACGGTCGGCGCCAACCACGCTGCCGTAGGCCCACATGGCGACGAGATCCTCCCCCAGGGTCGCGGACAGCTGGGTCGCGAGCGCCTGCCAGGCAACACGAGCGCGGTGGGGAACCGCATCCAACGTGTTCTTGCTCACCCGGCAATCATCGGCCAACGGAGATGAGTAGATTGGCGCCTGTGACTCGCGCGCTGATCTTCGACCTGGACGGGACGCTGATCGATACGGTCTATGCGCACGTCTTCGCCTGGCAGCGGGCCCTCGCCGAGGCTGGCCTGCCGCTCGAGGGCTGGCGGATCCATCGGCGCATTGGGATGAGCGGTGGCCTGTTCACGCGTGGAGTGGCGCGCGAGGTCGGCCGTCCCTTGAGCGACGCCGAGCTGGAACAGATCCAGGCCCGCCATGGCGAGCTGTTCCGCAGCCTGCTGACGGAGCGCCGGCCGCTGCCCGGTGCGGTGGAGCTGCTGGCGCACCTGCGCGACGGCCGCGTGCCGTTCGGGATCGCCACCTCCGGCCGCCGGCCGGAGATCGACGCATCGCTGGAGGCCCTGGGCGTAGGTCGCGATGTGGTCGTGGTGGAGCGCGGTGACGTCCTGCGGGCGAAGCCGGAGCCGGACCTGTTCCTGGCCTGCCAGGAACGGATGGGCGTCGCCGTGCGCGACTGCACGGTCGTGGGCGACGCGGTCTGGGACCTGCTGGCCGCGCGCCGCGCGGGCATGCTGTCTGTGGGGCTGCTGACCGGTGGCTACGGCGAGGACGAGCTGACCAGCGCCGGCGCGTTCCGGGTCTACCGCGACCCGGAGGAGCTCGACGCCTCGCTCGACGAGCTCGGGATCGTGCCCTAGGCGCTCAGCAGCAGGTCCTGCTCCTCGGGATGGCGTGCGACGTATGCCTGCGCGAATTCGCACTCGATGGCAACCTTCCGACCGGCGGCGCGCGCATCGGCCAGGGCTCTCGCCACCAGGCGGCCGCCGTAGCCGTGGCCCTCGAAGGCTGGGTCGACGCGCGTGGCGACCAGCACGACCGCGTCGGGTTCGTCGCGAATCTTCAGCGTGCCGACACGAGTAGTGTCATCGATCCACAGCTCGTAGCGGCTCTTCTCCTCGTTGCGCTCGAGGCGCAGTTCAGCGCTCATGCAGGGACAAGCATGCACCGGTCGGGCAGGTTCGTCCGGACCGGTATCAGCGCAGGTTGGACAGGAAGGTCCGGCGGCACTGCCACGTCGCGTCCGTTCGCCAATCGTCGGCTTCGCGACGTCGCGACCGGATCGGCTGGTGGATACCATGGACGCCGATGGCCTCGTGGCAGGATTTCCAGGCTGCCGAGCCCGCCATGGCGGAGCGGGGGCGGAGCCTGCTCTACCGGCGTGGCGACGGCGAGGGATTCCTGGCCACGGTGGCGGCCAACGGGACGCCGCGCATCCATCCGCTGAACGTGGGCGTGGTCGACGGGCGGCTGCTGGTCTTCGTCCAGGACTTCTCGGCCAAGGCCCGCGATCTCGCCGCGAATCCGCACTACGCTCTGCACTCCCATCAGGACCCCGAGCATCCCAGCGAATTCCAGGTGCGCGGCGAGGCGCGTCTCATCACGGATCCCACCGTTCGCGGCGCCGCCGCGAGCCAGTGGTTCTTCACCGTCTCCGACGGCTACCCGCTCTACGAGCTCGACATCTCGCACGCGCTGTTGGGTGAGCGCGAGGCGGATGAATGGCCTCCACGCTATCGGTCCTGGCGGAGCGAATAGGGGCGGCAGCCGGTCAGCCGGCGGACAGCAGGTAGAGGCGAAGCATCTCCAGCTGGGGTGGTTCACGCAGCTCGAAGCCGGCGAATCCGAAGTCGGCGGCCTAGGCCCGTCGACTCGCGCATCAGGAACCGGCCCGCTGGCGCAGTGAACGATGGCTGGCTCACCTTCTCGTCGGCGATGAGCGCGATGCCATAGGCCTCGCGGACGACGGCACGAGAGGGCCCTGGGCACGGGACCCTCCCTCCGAGGCAGCTCAGCTGGTCGCGTACCCAGGGCGGTATCGGTTTCCGATACTGTATCAGCGTCAAGCAAGTCTTTACGACGCGCCGTGAGAACCGCTTGACCGCCCAGCAACCAGGCCGGTTGCCTCAGTCGGGGCTGACCGCCCAGTGCCAGGACTGCTTGTAGATGCGGACGATCAGGTTGGTCTCCGAGTCGAGGATCCCCTCGATCCCGGAGATCTCGTTCATCAGGAAGTCAGCGAGCTCCAGGTTGGTCCGCACCACGACCTCGATGATCAGGTCCACACGGCCCGTGCTGGCGCCCACGTACCGCACCTGCGGCAGCTCGCTCAGCCGCTCGGCGACCTTGTCCAGGTAGCCCATGGCCACCTTGAGGCCGATGATCACCGGCGTCTCGTAGCCGACATCGAACGGGTCGACGGTGGCCACCACGCGCATCACGCCGTCGTTGAGCAGCCGCTTCAGCTTGCGCCGTGCGGTCACCTCGGTCACGCCGAGATCCTTGGCGAGCTGGGTCACCGTCATGCGACCATCCTGCTGCAGCAGCTCGACCATGCCGCGCTCGGTGGCGTCCAGGCGGTGGCGCATCGGTGGGGAGTATCGGGTTCCGTCAACCATTTCGGACGTCTTGACCTATTCCGATAGAATCGCCACAGAGAATATCCCAAAGCGATAATGCGCGTCGAGTGATGTTGCGGGGGCAGAAGCGAGGGTCCATGAGCGCCACGCAGTCCCAGGCCGGAGCGTCAAGCCCGGTCGAGGTCCACTCGATCGACTACATCCCGCTGTCCGAGCGACACGGGAAGGTGACCGACCAGTTCACCCTGTGGTTTCTGGGCAACGCGAATTTGGCAACCCTCGCCGTCGGCCTCATAGCGATGAGCCTTGGCCTGCCGCTGCTCTGGGTCCTGGTGGCCATCATCCTGGGCGAAGTCTTTGGCACCTTCTTCATGGCCTTCCACTCGGTCCAGGGGCCGCGGCTGGGCATTCCGCAGCTGCTCCAGTCGCGACCACAGTTCGGCTACTTCGGGGCCCTCATCCCGCAGGTCATCGGCCTCTTCCTGTACGTCGGCTTCAACGTGTTCAACACAATCATCGGCGGACAGGCGCTGGCGACCGTGACCGGGCTGAGCAACCAGCTCGGCATCATCATCATGGCGCTCGCCGCGGTGGTGCTGACCATCGGCGGCTATGACTGGATCCACTTCGTGCAGAAGTGGGGCACCTACCTGTTCCTGGTGGTGTTCGGCATCTTCACCGTCGGCGTGCTGCTGACCGGGCATCCGGCGGCCGAGCAGGTCAACGGCGACTTCGCCTGGACGCCGTTCCTGGTGGTCATCGTGGTGGTGGCCAGCTACCAGGTGTCGCAGGCGCCGTACGTCAGCGACTACAGCCGCTACCTGCCGCGCACCTCGACCGTGCGATCCACGTTCCTGTGGAGCTACTTCGGATCCACGGCTGGCTCGTTCTGGATGATCGGGCTTGGAGCGTTCCTGCTGGCCAGCTACCCGGACCAGCTGGGCATGGCCATCGGCGCGGTGAACGCCGGCGGGAACGCCATCTTCGAGGGCTTCGGGACGATCGTGCTGGCCGTTGCGCTGATCGGCCTCGTGTCCGTCATTGCGCTCAACCTGTACAGCGGTTCGCTGGCCATGCTGGCCGGCGTCGACACCGTGACGCCGGTGCGCGCCAGCGTCACCACCCGCGCCATCGCCATCGGCGTGATCCTGGTGCTCGGCACGGCCGGCAGCCTGCTGCTGCCGCAGGATTTCCTGGGCAGCTACAACGTCTTCCTGACGATCCTGCTCTACTCGCTCATCCCGTGGACGGCCATCAACCTGGTGGACTTCTTCTTCGTCCGTCGTGGCGACTACGCGATCCTGGAGATCTTCAAGCAGAACGGGATCTACGGACCCTGGAACTGGCGCGGGCTGGTCTCGTACGTCATCGGGATCGGCGTCATGGTGCCCTTCTTCGCGATCTTCAACGGCGCCGATGAGGTCTTCGTCGGTCCGGCCGCGCGGGCGCTGGACGGAGCCGATATCTCCCTCTTCGTGGGACTGCCCGTTTCAGCCATCCTGTACTGGGTGCTGTGTCGCGGGCTCGACCTCGCCGAGGAGCGTCGCCTGGCAGCCGCCGAAGCGGGCGAGCTCGAGGCCATGGCGGAGGCCCAGACGGAGGCCGCAACTGCCTCCGCGTAGGCTCTCGACATTCAGCATCGTCGGCCGCTGCCAGCGCACCGGGCAGCTGGGCGTGGCGGTGTCCACCGCGGACGTCGGTGCCGGCCGGCTGGTGTGCTGGGCGCGCGCCGGCGTGGGCGCGGTGGCGACCCAGTCGTGGCCGAGCCTGTATCTGGCCATCGATGCGCTGGCGGCCATGGAGCGGGGCGCATCGGCTCCGGCGGCGATGGCACAGGTGCTCGCGAATGATCCCGGCCGGGAGGTCCGTCAGCTGGGCATCGTGGACGCCACCGGCGAGAGCGCGTCGTTCTCCGGCAACGAGTGCACCAGCTGGTACGGGGAGGTCAGTGGCCGCAACTTCGCTGCGCAGGGCAACATGCTCATCCGCGGCGAGACGGTGAGCGCCATGGCGGAGTCATTCGTCGCCACCGAGCGCGGGAACGGGGACCTCGCCGAACGCCTGCTGCAGGCGCTCGAGGCCGGGCAGGCCGGCGGTGGCGACAAGCGCGGCAGGCAGTGCGCGGCCCTGCTGGTCGTGGACCGCGAGGCATATCCGCTCTGGGACCTGCGCGTCGACGAGCATCCGCAGCCGGTGGCCGAGCTGCGGCGGGTGCACGACATCGCGCGCCTGCAGCTGCTGCCGTTCGTGGAGGGGCTGCCGACCCGCGAGAACCCGCTGGGCAGCCTTTCTGACGAGTTCGTGGAGATGAACCTCCTGCCGCCGCCGCAGCGTCCGGGCGGCGGGGGATCGGGCCCGCCGCCAGCCGGTGAGGAGCTGGAGCGCGCGTCATGACCACCGTGGATCGGCCCGAGGCCGGCTCCAGCTTCCAGCGGCCGCTGCCGCCGCGTGGCATCCCGCATCTCCTCCTGCCGGAGAAGCGGAAGATTTCGCACTGGAACGACCGCTTCGAGATGCGGGTCAACAACTGGATCGAGGCGTGGGACTTCGAATCGCCGCTGGACGTGGGCATCGTCAACGTGCCCTTCAGCAAGACCTCCATCCTGCCCAATGGCGCCTTCGCCGCGCCCAACGCCCTGCGCGACGCCTGGGCCATCTTCACGACCTACACGCCCGACTACGACGTCGACATCGCGGCCATGCGGGTGCGGGAGATCGGCGACATCCAGACCCCCGTCCTGGACCTGGTCCAGGGGCTGGCCGACATCCAGGAGGCGCTGGAGGGAGTGATGAGCCAGCCGGAGGGCTTCTTCCCGCTGATCATCGGCGGCGACCACGCCATCACCGCCCCGGCGGTGCGCGCCTACTGCCATGCCCACCCCGACCAGCAGGTGGGCCTCATCCACTTCGACGCCCACAACGACGTCCGCGTCATGGACCACGGTCCGACCAACGGCACGCCGGTGCGCGGCATCCTGGAGTCCGGCGTCCGGGTCAGCGGCCACAACCTGGTGCAGTTCGGCAT
>DATBJR010000055.1:0-10607 GCA_036556325.1 Candidatus Limnocylindria bacterium
CGACGCGATCGTCGTCCCCGGGCCGAAGACGGCCGCTACGCCGGCCTCCCGCAGGGCCGGGACGTCGTCGTCCGGGATGATCCCGCCGGCTACCACGAGGACGTCTTCCAGCCCGGCCTCCCGGAGCAGCGTCTCCGCGTCAGTCACGCGCCGCGCGGGCGTGCTCGCGGAAGTAGCGCGCGATCTGCCCGATGCTGGTCCCCGGCCCGAAGATCTCGGCAATGCCGGCGTCCTTGAGCTTGGCGATGTCGGCGTCGGGGATGATCCCGCCGGCGGCGATCAGCACGTCGTCCATGCCGCGCTCGCGGACCAGCGTGACCGTGCGCGGCAGCAGGGCCATGTGCGCGCCGGACAGGATCGAAAGGCCGATGACGTCCACGTCCTCCTGCTCCGCCGCGTCGGCGATCATCTCCGGCGTCTGGCGCAGGCCGGTGTAGATCACCTCGAACCCCTCGTCCCGCAGGCCGCGCGCCAGCACCTTCGCCCCGCGGTCATGCCCATCGAGTCCGGGCTTGGCGATCAGGACGCGGATCGGGGTGTCGCGGGTCTCCTCGCTCATCGGCTGCCGATTCTAGCCGTGCGGGTGCGCTCGGCTGCCTCGGCCAGCGCCGAGACCGCGGCCGCGTTGCGCGGCCAGACGTGGGCGATCAGGTGCTCGACATCGTGGACGGCATAGCCCGTCAGCGCCTCCGCCACGGAGTCCACGTCGCCGCGGATGGCGTCTTCCGGCGGCTCTTCCCCGTCGCCACCCGCCAGGAGATGCGGGAAGACCACGAAGATGCCTGCGGTCAGCGTCAGCGTGGACGAGTCACGCCCCGCGGCCTCGCAGGCGGCCCGCTGTCGCGCGATGCGCTCCGCCAGCTCGGTGGCCTCCGCCGGCCGGCCGTACCACGCGGCGTTCCAGCTGTCGGCATGCCGCGCCACCAGGTGCATCATCCGCGGCCCTTTGCCGGCGATCAGGATGGGCGGGCCAGCCGCACGCGGTGATCGGGGGAGGAGCTCGGTGTCCGCGCGGTGCCATCGGCCTTCGAACGTGACGTGACCTTCGCGCAGCAGCGGCACCAGGATCTGCAGCGCCTCGTCGAAGCGGCCGACCCGGTGGTCGAACGGATAGCCGAAGGCGTCGAACTCCGGGTCGTGCCAGCCGCAGCCGACGCCCAGGACCAGCCGCCCCTCGCTGACGATGTCCAGCTCCGCCGCCATCTTGGCGGTGAGCGCCGGGTTGCGGAATGGCAGCGCCAGCACCAGCGGCCCGATCTCCACCCGTCGGGTGACGCCGGCGACTGCCGCCAGCAGCGTCCAGCACTCGTGGATCCCGGCCGTCTCGCCCTCGTCCCGGAAGATCAGGTGGTCCGCGCCCCACACCGAGTCCAGTCCACCCTCGTCGGCGGCCACGGCCATCTCCCGCAGCTGCGGCCAGGCGAGCGGTCGCCCGAGCGCGTCGTTGTGCCCGAGCGGCAGCATGAGCCCGACCTTCATGCGTCGATGCTTCCCACCAGCCGATCGATCTCCGCCGCCAGGTCCAGGTCACGCCGCGTCAGGCCGCCGGATGCCTTGCTCGTCAGGCGGAACGTGACCCGCCGCCACACGATCTCGATGTCCGGGTGGTGATCGGCTGCCTCCGCGGCATCAGCGACCTGATCGACCAGGTCGATGGCCGACCGGAAGGAGGCGCAGCGGACGGTGCGGACCAGCCAGTCGCCCTCACGGCTCCATTCCGGCAGCGCGCGGAGCCCTTCGTCGAGCGCCGGCGGATCCAGGAGCGGGGCGTAGGGCATCGGCTCCGATGATAGGGCAGCGTTCGCATCATTTCGTCGCGTTGTGAGGCGTATCCCACCAACGGTGCGGATTCGGTCTCAGATCGACACCGGGAGAACCCAATGGGCCAGTGGCAAGCCGATTTGGCCAGTTGAGCTAGGGAGTGCTCACGGTCGGTCGGCCGATGAGCGTCAGGAACTCGGCTCGGGTCCGGGCGTCGCGGCGGAAGGTGCCGAGCATTGAGCTGGTGACCATGGTGGCCTGCTGCTTCTTCACGCCGCGCATCAGGGTGCACAGGTGAGTGGCCTCGATCACGCAGGCCACGCCCTTGGGATCCAGGCGCTCCATCAGCAGGTGCGCCACCTGCTGGGTCAGCCGTTCCTGGACCTGCAGCCGATGGGCGTAGAGGTCCACGATGCGCGGAATCTTCGACAGGCCGATGACCGTGCCCCGCGGCAGGTAACCGACGTGCGCGTGGCCGTAGAACGGCAGCAGATGGTGCTCGCACAGCGAGTAGAACTCGATGTCGCGCACCACGACCATCTCGTCGTAGTCGACGGTGAAGCAGGCTCCGTTGATGACGGCCTCGGGATCGGCCCGATAGCCGTCCGTCAGCTCGGCATACATCCGCCGCACGCGCGCCGGCGTGCCGACCAGGCCTTCGCGGCCGGTGTCCTCGCCGAGCTCATCGATCAGCGTGCGGACGGCCGCCTCGAGCTCCGCGCCGAGCTCGGGGGTCGCCTGCTCGGCCTGCAGGTGAGCGTCATCCATGACCGGCATCCTATCAGCCGATGCCCCGAACGAGCCCCTAGGCGGTCCGGTGGGCGAGCGCTAGAATCGGTGCCCACAGCCGTTTCCTGCGTGCACCGCCGCCATGATTTCGCATCCCCTCAAGGACCGATCCAGCCGCTTCGGGCTCCGCGGAATCTCGCCGTTCGGAGCCGATCGGGTGGCGAGCGCCCTCGCACGGCGGCTGGACGACCGCCATCACTACTTCCGGCACGTGGCGCCGGCGGGCATGCCGCCCATCGAAGCCGTGGTGGTCGGGCCGGGCGGCACCTGGACGTTGCAGCGCGCCACGGACAGCGGGCGATTCCGCAAGCGCAACGGGCATTGGTACGCCTGGAACAGGTCGACGGAATCGTGGATGCCGTGGGACGCGCGGCCGGTGCATGAAGCGCGGCTTGCCGGCCATCGGCTGGAGCTCTATCTGGAGCGCGCCGCGCTGCCGGTGACGGTCGAAGCCTGCCTGCTGACCGATCCCGGCACCGACGTCAGCTGGGAGCGCGACCAGCAGCCGGGGATCAGCGTGGAGACCGACCTGGAGCGGCTGGCAACCCGGATGGACCACGACGAGGTCCTCACCGCGGCGCAGGTCGACCGCATCGTGGCTCTGCTCGACCCACGACAACCGCTGCCGCGGCTGGCAACCTCGACGCCGCAGGGCTGAGCCCGGCGCACGAGGACCCGCCATCGGCGGGCACGTTCCATTCCTATGATGGGCGGCAGATGACCGCATCCGAGCGCGCGCCGACGGTCGCCGGCGTGGTGATGTCCGGGAATGCGGCGGCCGCGCTCTCGGTCGCGGTGCTGGGGGGCGCCGGCCTGCTGGCCGGCTGGCTGGTTCCGGCCCTCGCCATGGTCGTGGTCTGGCCGTTCCTGTTCGTGGTCCCCGGCTGGCTGCTGGTTGCCTGGCTGCGGCCGCGGATCGCCGCGACCGGGCGGCTGGGTCTGGCCATCGTCCTGTCGGTGGCGATCTCGGCCCATCTTGTCTACTGGCTCTCGCTGGGGCTCGGCGGCTACGACCGCGCCGTGGTCTTCGCGGTCACGGCGTTCCTGGCCGCTCCGCTGGTGGTGGTCGCCTGGCGATCCGGTGTGGGTCGCTTCGCGGTCGAGGCACGCTCCGCCTGGCATGCCCTTCGTCGCAATGCCGTGCCGCTCGCCGTGGCAGCTGTGGGCGCGGCCTTCGTGGGGCTGGTGCTCGACAGCAGCCTGTGGCACGCCACTCCGGGCGGCGTGACTGCCGGCGGCTCGAACTGGAGTGACCTGAGCGTCCACCTGTCGATCGCCCAGTCGCTCAACGCGGGCAACTTCCCACCGCAGGTGCCGTATTTCTCGGGCGCGCCGCTGGTGTACCACTGGTTCAGCGACTTCCACGCCGCCATTGCCGCCGAGGCGGCCGGCATGTTCGCCATCCCCGTCTTCGTGATCTCCTCGGCGATCCTCACCGGCGCGCTGGGGCTGCTGGTCCACGGGCTCGCCCGCCACCTGCTGCCGGGATCCGGGGCGCGGCGGGCGGCGCTGGTGGCGGTCCTGCTGGTCATCTTCGGCGGCGGCCTCGGCTGGGTGCGCTTCGTCGCCGACCTGGTGACCGGCGTCGGCGATCCAGTGACGCTGATCACGCACAACTCGTACGACAACTCCTGGTACGACGCCGCCGGCCACGCCGCGCCGATGTGGCCGTACTTCCGGATTCCCTCGGTGATGGGCACCGGCCTCCTCGTCCACCGGGCGACGACGGTGGGGCTGCCGATCCTGGTCGGCGCGGTGCTGCTGCTCGTCGCTGGCCTGCCGACGGCCCGGCAGCGGGCTCGCGGCTGGCGCGACCGGCCGTGGCTGCTCGTCAGCGCGGGCCTATTGGGCGCCCTGCTGGCGCCGTTCCACTTCTTCTTCTTCCCGGCCTTCGGGCTGCTGGCGCTGCTGTACGTCGCGGTCGGCGGGCGGCTGCGCGACCGGGATGCGCCGCGCAACGCGGCGCTGCTGCTGGCGCCGTACGCCCTGGCGCTGCCGTTCGTGGTGGCGCCGCTGGTCAACGCCAGCGGCTCCGGGGCGCTGAAGCTCGACTTCGGCTGGGAGTCGGCGCCGCGCGACGACGGGCCCGTGGCCGTCCTGTTCTTCTACCTGACCAATCTCGGCGTGCCGCTGGCGCTGGCCATCGCCGCCGTGCTGGCGCCCATCGCCCCCCGCCGTGGGATCGCGGCGGCCGGGCTTGGGGCGGCCGGGGTGCTGCTGCTCATCGGCGCGGATGCCTCCATCAGAGGCGTCGCGGGGCTGGCGTTGCTGGGGGCGGCAGTCGTCGTGGCGGCGCCCGGGCCACGGCGCTTCCTGGCCGCCTGGGCGGTGGCCCTGTTCCTGGTGCCGAACGTCATGCAGGTCAGCGACGTGGCGTTCGACATGAACAAGTTCTTCCAGGCGATGTGGATCGCCGTGGCGCTGCTGGCTGCGTGGCTGATTCGCCAATGGCCGCGCCTGGCGATGGCCGGCGTGCTGGTGCTGGCGGTCCCGTCGCCGCTGCTGGTTGCCGGCTGGACGGCGTTCAATCGCGAGCAGGTGCTCGATTGGAACGGCATCGCCGCCTCGGAGTGGATCGCCGCCAACACGCCGCCGCGCGCCGTCTTTGCCACCGATGGCTGGCTGAATTCGCCGACCGATCCTGCGGGACGGCTGCGGCTGATCACCTATCCACCGTACGTGGCGAACCTGGGATTCGACCCTGATCTCCGCGTTGAGCAGGTGCGGCAGATCTACTGCTCGGGCGACATGGGGACCACGGTGAAGCTCATGCGGCAGCTGGGGGCGACCTACCTCATCGACCAGGGGCGACCCGACGGCTGCGACACCCCAACCGAGTTCCACGATGGAAAGCGGCTGCACAAGGTCTACGAGAATCCGGCGCTCCGGATCTGGCAGCTGGTCGAGGCCCCGGCCGGGGGCTGAGGCACCGTACGGCCCTGTCCGTATCATGCCCCGGTGATGAAGGCCCAGCCGGCGGTGCCCTCGGCGCCCACGGGCGCGACCTCGACGACGGGTGCCGTGGTGGCGCTCGAGCATGTCACCAAGCGCTACGGCCGCGGCGACGCGGCGCCGGCGGTGAACGACCTGTCGTTGACGATCGGCGCCGGTGAGATCTGCGTGCTGGTCGGCCCGTCGGGCTGTGGCAAGACCACGACCATGAAGATGATCAACCGACTGATCGAGCCGACGTCGGGTCGGATCACGATCGCCGGCGAGGATGTCGGGGTGCTGCCGCGGGTGGAGCTGCGCCGCCGGATCGGCTACGTCATCCAGCAGGTGGGACTGTTCCCGCACATGACGGTGGCCGACAACGTGGCCATTGTGCCGCGCCTGCTGCGCTGGCCTGCGGCGCGGATCACGTCCCGGGTCGAGGAGCTGCTCGAGCTGGTCGGCCTGGACCCCGCCGGATATGGCGGTCGCTACCCTTCAGCCCTTTCCGGCGGCGAGCGTCAGCGGGTTGGCGTGGCGCGCGCGCTGGCCGCCGATCCCCCGGTGATGCTGATGGACGAGCCGTTCGGCGCGGTCGACCCCATCCGCCGCGAGCGGCTGCAGAACGAGTTCCTGCGCCTGCAGGAGAAGGTGCGCAAGACCGTAATCTTCGTGACCCATGACGTCGACGAGGCCATCAAGATGGCCGACCGCATCGCCATCCTGCAGCGCGGCGGCGTGCTGGCCCAGTACGACACCCCGGACGCCATCCTGGGCAGTCCGGCCAGCGAGTTCGTGGAGCGCTTCGTGGGCGCCGATCGTGGCCTCAAGCGCCTCTCCCTGGGCCGGGTCCGCGACCTGCAGCTGACCCAGCCGGTCGTCGTGCGCCCAGGGGACTCGCGGAGTGACGCCCGGCGCCGGATGACGGAGGACGCCACCGGCTTCGCCCTCCTGCTCGACGCGGCCGATCGCCCACTGGGATGGATCGACGAGCGCGACCTGCGTGGGGACGGACCCATCGACCCGGAATCGGCGATTCCCGGCGCGCCGACCGTCCAGCCGGAGACCACGCTGCGCGACGCGCTGTCCACCATGCTGCTCTCCAGCGTGCAGCTGGGGGTGGTTGTCGACGAGCGAGAGCGGGTGCTCGGCGTGGTCAGCGTGGATGACCTCAGCGAGGCGCTGCGCGGCGGCGATGGGGCGACGCCATCGGCTCGCGGTGGACCGCAGGCGTGAGGTCGGGGCAGCCCTTCATCCGCCTGGACTGGCTGGTCGACAACGCCGACCAGCTGGCCCGCCGCGTGGGCGAGCAGCTGTACATCACGGTCATCGCCATCGTCATCGGAGTCATCGTCAGCTTCGGCCTGGCGCTGCTGGTGCGCCGCTACCCCCGCCTCGGCGGCCCGATCCTGGGCATCGCCGGGACGCTGTACGCCATTCCCAGCATCGCGGCGTTCGTGCTGCTGATCCCGATCACCCACCTCACCCTGTGGACCGCCGAGATCGTGCTGGTCAGCTACACGCTGGTGATGCTGGTGCGGAACATGATCGCCGGCTTCCGGGCGGTGCCGGCCGACGTGCTGGAGGCAGCCGACGGGATGGGCTACACGAATGCCCAGCGGCTGTGGCGGGTGGAGCTGCCCATCGCCACGCCCATCATCATCGCCGGGGTCCGGATCGCCACCGTCACGACCATGGGCCTCGTGACGATCGCGGCCCTCATCGGCAGCGGCGGGCTGGGCTACGTGATCGTGAACCTGGGCATCCTGCGCCAGTTCCCGACCGCCACCATCAGCGGGGTGGTGCTGGTGGTGACGATCTCGGCGCTGCTCGACTGGGGGCTGGCCATCCTCCAGCGCCGGCTGACGCCGTGGTCTCAGGCACGGGCGGGCTGAGCCGATGGAGTTCCTGGGCGAGGTTCTTGCCTGGTACGTCGATCCACACCAATGGACCGGTCGCCAGACGCTGGGCGGTGAGATCGGTGGCACGCTGCTGCTGGCCGCGCTGTCGCTGGCGGTGGCGCTGCTGATCGCCATGCCGATTGGCCTCTACATCGGCCACACCGGGCGGGGCGCGCAGGCCGCGGTGTCCATCGCGAACATCGGCCGCGCAGTTCCCTCGCTGGGCTGGATGGGCATTGCCTACCCGATCACCACCGCCCTCTTCGCGCGGGCCGGACACGGCCTGATGCCATCGGTGATCGCCCTGGCCCTGCTCGGCATCCCGCCCATCGTGACGAACACCTATGCCGGCCTGCGGGAGGTGGACCCCGACCTCCACGAGGCCGGGCGCGGCGTGGGCATGACCGAGGGCCAGCTGCTCTGGCGGGTGGAGGTGCCGGTGGCCCTGCCGGTGATCATGGCGGGCATCCGCTCGTCGGCCGTCGCGATCGTGGCGACCACCCCGCTGATGAGCCTCATCGGGGCCGACACGCTGGGCGACTACATCATCGCCGGGCTGAACCTGAACGACACCGTTCGGGTGTTCGCGGCCGCGCTGCTGGTGGTCGTGGCGGCCCTGGCGACCGAAGCCCTGTTCGCCTGGCTGGAGCGCCGGGCCACCTCGCCTGGCTTGCGCGCACGGGCCGCCGACGCGGCCGCGGGCGGGCCGTTCAACGCCGAACCGGCCGGGGCAGCGGGCTGATCCGACCGCCCGCGGTGTGTCCGGCCGCGTACATGGGACCGTCACAGGCGCGCTGCTAGACTGGCCGTTCGCGGCCACCGTTTCGGCGCGCGAACCCCCATTTCACACCGGAGCCTAAGGAGGACCCAATGCGGAAGACCCGCACGCTCGCTCTCGGGGCGGCGATGCTGACGCTCGTCATGAGCGCCTGCTCGCCGGGTGGGAGCGGGAGCCCGGCTGGATCGGCCAGCGGCGCTGCCAGCGGCAGCCCGGCGGCCGAGAAGCCAACGGTCAAGGTCGGCTCGGCCGGCTTCTACGAGGCCGCCGTGGTCGGCGAGATGTATGCGCAGGCGCTGGAGGCCAAGGGCTTCACCGTCGAGCGCCACCTGGAGATCGGCGAGCGTCCCGCGGTGCACCAGGCCATGGAGAGCGGCGACGTCAATCTCATCCCCGAATACCTGGGCGGCCTGGCCGCGCAGCTGAACCAATCGGCCGACCTGCCGACGGATCCCCAGCAGGCCTGGGATAACCTGCAGGCGCCGCTGGCGGACAAGGGCTGGGTGGCGTTCGGCTTCTCGCCGGGCACCGATGCTGACGGGTTCGCCGTCCGCGCCGAGACCGCGCAGAAGTTCAACCTGGCCACCATGTCCGACGTCGCCAAGGTCGCCGACCAGCTGGTCTGGGGCGTGGCCGAGGGATGCCCCGACAACCCGGTCTGCGGACCCGGGCTGAAGGACAAGTACGGCATCGACCTGGACAAGCTGGACGTCGAGTCGGAGCCGCCCTGCGGCCCCGACATCATCACCGCCCTGAACAACAAGGTCATCGACGTCGCGCAGGTCTGCACCACGCAGCCCGACATCGTCTCGTCGAACCTGACCCTGCTGGAGGACGACCAGCATCTCCAGCCCGCCCAGAACATGGTGGGCGTCGCGACCAAGGAGCTCGCCGATGCCGGCGGGACGGACCTGGCCGATACCATCGACGCCATCAACGAGGCGCTGACCACCGAGGCGCTCACCCAGCTGGGCGTCGAGATCAACGTGGACCAGAAGGACATCGCCGACGTGGCGCATGACTTCCTGGACTCGAACGGCCTGATGTAGGCCGATCCCTCCACGGAGCCGATACGGGCGGGGCGCCGAGAGCATCCCGCCCGTATCCTTTTGGACGACCCATGTCCGAACACCTCGACCTTGCCGACTGGCGGCGTCAGGTCGCGAGCCTGTACGCCGCCATGCGAGCCGACCGCCGCGCGCCGCAGCTGCGCCTGGTGACCTTCCGGGCCGCAAAGGACCGCCTCTTCGGCGAGCATCCCTCGTCGCCGGTGCCCCAAGCAGCGCGCCGGGACTTCCCCGGACTGGCGTACTGGCGGCACGATCCGGCACTGCGCTTCACGGCCCGCCTGGAGCCTGACCCCGACGCTCCGCCACCCGACGTCCCGCGTTCGGGCGAGGGCGCGGGGTTCCCCTACGCGCGGATCGGCTCGGTGTCCTTCGCGGTGGAGGGCAGGGACGTGCGGTTGGCGGTGTACTGGCTGAACGAGTACTCGGGCGGCATCTTCATCCCGTTCCGCGACGCGACCTCGGGGGCGGAGACCTATGGCGGCGGGCGCTACCTGTGGGATTCGGCCAAGGGCGCGGACCTGGGGTCGAGCGGCGACGAGCTGGTGCTCGACTTCAACTATGCCTACCACCCCTCGTGCGTTTACGACCCGCGCTGGAGCTGCCCGTTGTCGCCGCAGGAGAACTGGCTGCCGGTGGCGATCCCCGCCGGCGAACGGCTGTCACCGGCCGGTTGATGGACTCCGCTGCCTCGACCACGGACCCACGGGCGCCGCGCCATTGCTACAAGTGCGGCCGCGAGATCGGGCCCGACCAGTCGATCTGCGAGGTCTGCAACCGGGCCGGCATGGCGACCCCGTCAGCCAGCCAGTACCACGGCACCATGGCGGTGGCAATCATCGCCGGGGTGGTCGGTCTCGCCATCTGGGCCAGCCTGGCGATGCGCGGCGTCGGTCCGTACCAGGCCTCGGTGGTCGGCTTCGTGCCGGCGGCAGGCGATGCCGTGGCGGTGACGGTGCAGGTCGCGAACCAGGGCACGGCCCGCGGGACGCCAACCTGCCGCCTGGAAGCCCAGGACGCCGCGCATCGGCCGCTTCGCAGCGCCGGCCTGGAGACCGCGCAGATCGACGGCGGCCAGACCGCGACCTTCTCGGGGCGCATCCCGGGCCTGCCGCAGCCGCCGGCGGCGGTCACGGTCAGCTGTCGCTGACGGTCAGCCCAACCTGACGCTCAGCCCTCGCCGAGGACGACCCGGACGTCGACCAGGCCGGCGGACAGCGGCCGGTCGCTCACCAGGCTCCAGGCCTCTTCGGAGAGGTCCGCGACACGCTGATCGACGCTGCCCCAGTAGCAGTCGCACCAGTCGACCACCGGCAGCGTGGCGCAGCGATCCGCGCAGACGGTCACCTGCTTCACCACCTCCCCGGTGTAGCGGCCGCC
>DATBJR010000056.1:0-15120 GCA_036556325.1 Candidatus Limnocylindria bacterium
GTAGCGCTGACGGACCTCTCCAAGGACCCGCGCTTCGACCGGGCCACCGCCGAGAAGACCGGCTACATGCCGCGGTCGGTGGCGGCGGTGCCGCTGGTCACCGAGGGCCAGGTGGTGGGGGTGCTCGAGGTCTTCGACAAGGCAACCGGCGAGACGTTCTCCGTCCGGGACATGGAGGTCCTGGCCGCCTTCGGGGCGCAGGCCGGCGCCGCCATCCAGGGCACGCGCGTCCAGCACGACCTGCCGGTGCTGCTGGCCAACACGTTCCGACAGCTCGCGCCCGACATGTCGGATGAGCAGGTCAATGCGCTGGTCAGCGCCGCCACCCGCGAGCTCGACGTCGACGAGGAAACGCAGTTCTGGGCCCTGGTCGACCAGGTCAGCAGCCTGCGCGGCCTCGGCGACTCCGAGCTCGAGCTGGTGGGCGACATCCTGCAGGTCGTGGCGGCGCACAAGCAGCATCGGGCCCGCTTCGGCCGCTCCACGCCACGGTGACGTCCCCGGCGTCCGACGCGCTCCCCGCCTGGTCGGAACCGTTCACTCCCCCGTCGAACAAGGCCCTTGCCCGCCTCCCGGCGCTCGACAGCATCACCCGCGAGTGGGCGTGGGGCGGCTCCAGCGGCGAGGGCGTGACCGTCGCCATCGTCGACTCCGGCGTGGAGGGCGACCATCCCCTGGTCAAGGGACGGCTGGTCGAGAGCGTCGCCGTGGAGATCCACGGCGAAGAGCCTGAGATCGTGGAGGCGGAGCCGGTCGACCTGTTCGGGCACGGCACGGCCTGCGCCGGGATCATCGTGGGGCTCGCCCCGGAGGTCCAGATCGTCTCGGTGCGGGTGCTGGGCGCGGACCTGCGTGGCAAGGGTGCTTCCTTCGCGGCCGGGCTGCAGTACGTGATCGAGCGACCGGTGGATGTCGCCAACCTCAGCCTTTCCAGCAAGTCGGAGGCGATGCAGCCGTACTTCTACGAGCTCGCCGACGAGGCCTATTTCCGGCGCGTCGTGCTCGTCAGCGCGGCAAACAACGTGGTCGGCCCCAGCTACCCCAGCCTCTTCAGCTCGGTGATCAGCGTCGCGGCCCACTCGGAGGCTGATCCGTGGCGCTTCTACTACAACCCCAGCCCACCGGTGGAATTCGGCGCCTGGGGGCTCGATGTGCCGGTGGCCTGGACCAACGGCGGCGAGACGGTGGCGACCGGCAACTCCTTCGCCGCGCCGCACATCACCGCCATCGTGGCGCTCATCCTGGCCAAGCACCCGGGCCTGACCCCGTTCGAGGTGAAGACCATCCTGGCCGCGGTGGCCGACAACGAGCGGCCACTGGCCGATGGCGCCACCGCTACTCGCCGGAGGGCAGGTACCAGAGCGCGACGCGGTTCGGCGCGCTGAGCGGCCCCGCCGCCAATGCGGCAACGGTGTCAGCCGTGATCACGCGGTCCCGCGCCGCTTCCTGTCCGTAGCGCTGGGGTTCGTCGAGCAACGCGGCGTACATGCCAATGCGCTCGGCCCGCTCGCTGGCGATCTCCATGGTTCCCGCGCGTTCTGTCTCGCGGCGGAGGCGGATGCGTGCCAGCTCCTCCTCGTTCGGCGGCTCGCTCGCCAGGCGATCCAGCTCCGCGAAGAGCGCGGCCTCGGCCTCGGCTGGTTCGACGTCCTCGGCGACCTCCACGTCGATCTCGACGAGCGCATTGCCGGCCGTCAGCGGATAGGCGAGGGCCGCGATGTCATCGGCGAGCCGCAGCTCGCGGACCAGGCGACGTTGGAGGCGCGACGCGGAGCCGCCGGTCAGCAGGTCGACCACGAAGTCGGCCGTGGCCCACTCATCGGTCCCGAACGGCTGAATGACGCAGCCCAAAAACAGCTTCGGAACCGGGACGTCCTCCGCCACCGTCGTGCGGCGACGGTCCCCACCGTCGCTGTGCGGCACCGCGCGGGGTGGCAGGGCACCACCCGGGATGGGGCCGAAGTAGCGCTCCACCAACTCGAGCGTGGGCTCCGGCTCGAAATCGCCGACGAGCGAGATGACCGCGTTGCTGGGCCGGTACCACGCCTCGAAGAAGGCCAGAACCTCGGGCAGCGTGGCCGCGTCGAGGTCCGACATGACGCCGTTCACCGAATGCGCGTACGGGTGGCCGTCACCGAAGGCCAGGGCGAAGAGCTCGTCCTCGGCGTCGCCGTACGGCACGTTCTCGATGGCCGCCTGCCGCTCGTTCTTCACGACGTCGCGCTGGTTGTCCAGCGTCTCCTGCGAGATGGCCTCGTGGAGCGTGGCGAGGCGGTCCGCCTCGAGCCACAGCGCCAACGGCAGCTGGTGGCTGGGCACGACGTCGGTGTAGACGGTGGTGTCCCAGCCGGTGGTCGCGTCGGCATCGCCGCCGACGGCCTCCAGCGCGGTGAGGTGCTCCGTCTTGCCAACGTTGGCCGAGCCTTGGAACATCATGTGCTCGAAGAGATGGGCGAACCCGGTCCGGCCAGCTTCCTCGTCGGCGCTGCCCACGAGGTACGTCATGGCCAGGCCGATGATGGGCACGCGGGGGTCGGACGCCATGACCACGCGCAGCCCGTTCGGGAGCCGATGGGTGGTGATCGGCCCAGCCGGGGTCACGGCGCGAACCTGCCGGACATGAATGACCGCCGTCCCGAACCCTGCGGCTCAGCGACGGCGGTCACGCGTGTGACGATGGTCCTTATGGCTTGCCCTTGATGCCAGTCGGCTTGGGCTTGATGCCAGTCGGCTTGGGCTTGATGCCGGTCGGCTTGGGCTTGATGTGACCCATCACGTCGTCGTCATCGGAGATGCCGGTCGGCTTGGGCTTGATGCCGGTGGGCTTGGGCTTGATGCCCGGCTTGCCCTTAATCCCGGTTGGCTTCGGCTTGATGCCGGTGGGCTTGGGCTTAATGTGGGCCTCAGTGTCCTTGGACTCATCGCTGGTGTGGTGCGACATTTCAGGTCTCCACTGTCATGGGGTTCGTTCCGTTCCCCCTGGCCCTATCGAGCTCAGTGCGGCAAGACTACAGATTTGCGGCCTTCGCGAACAGCCTTCGCGGCGACGTAATCCTTGTAGACCTGCGGACCTCCGCGCTGTCAGGCGTGCGACACCCTGAGGGACGGTTCTTGTTCGTTACGTCTCCCGAGGAGATGTCCCGCATGGTGCTCAGTGCTCGCGTCCAAGCAGGTACCCGCCAAAGGCCATGAGCCAGATCATGGGTGGGTACACGATCATCCGCTCCGCTCCCCCGTGGCCGATGGCGCCGAAGATCGCCGGATTCCCGCTGTCCCCGATCGCCATGACGACCACGAACCCCAGGCCGATGGTCCCCAGCACCGCGGCGATGGGCCGGATCGGGCCAGCAACCACGACGGCGCAGGCCAGCGTCTCGACGTTGAAGAAGAGGAACGCCAGCAGCGCGAACAGCGAGTGCAGATCGCCAGTGCTGAGCGGGAACAGCCCGGCGCCGACGGCCCCCAGGCCGGCCAGGATGAACATGGCGAGCAGCCATGGCCGGCCAAGTGATCGGTAGAGGGCGAAGCCGGCGAGGACGTTGAGCAGGCCGATGAACACCAGCGACCCGTTGAACAGGAGCGCCGTCTCCGGCGCGACGCCGAGGTCGCTGATGGCCCCCGCATTGAGCTCGTAGCCAGCTGCCATCGAGGCGCCGAGCATGATGGCCGTCATGAACTCGGCCGCCAGGACGACCAGCGCCACGCCGGCGAGACGACGAGACACAGGCGTCGTTTCCTCTGCATCCGAGATCCGGCTGGTGGACAGCGCCGGCCGTGCGTAGGTGGACATGGCTCCCTCCTCAGATGCGCGCCACCAGGAAGGCAATCGCCGCCCCGATGACGAGCGCCAGTGCCAGGAACACCGCGACAACCGGCAGCTGCCGCCGGTCGGCGTAATAGCCCGGGCTGTTGATGGTCGAGTAGAGCGCCGCTCCCAGCGAGACGGCCGCGATGATCGTCCCCCAGCTGGCATGCAGCAGCATGCCGATGCCGCCGATCAGGAGGCCGATGGACGCCAGGAACTCGGCGGTCAGGTGGAAGCGAATCGAGGGCAGGCCCTCGGCCAGCTCCGGAATGCGACGGCCGAGCAGCATGGTGGACCACAGTGAGGCGATGCTCAGGCCAACGCCGATGCTGACGCCGATGACGAACCAGTCCATGACACCCCTCCTTCGCCCGCCATGGTTGGGCAGGGGGTGGAGAAGGGCCAAGGGCCGTGTGTCCCGCAGCGGTGGGCCGTTCAGGCCGATCGGTCAGTAGTCGGGGCCGAAACGGTCGCCCCAGCTTGGCCGGCGCAGGTCGCGTGGCGCGGTGCTCAGCAGCTCGTCGATGATCCCGTCGAAGGGCTCCAGCGCCTCGGTCAGCGCGCCGCGGGCCGTCCAGCCGGTGCGCAGGCTGGGCCCGTCCGGCGTGTCGCACGACGCGAGCCAGCGATTGTTGACCTCGTAGAGACGGACGTCCACGAACAGGTTGCGGTAGTGGAGTCGCACGGTCCGCACCGCACTCATGGCTCGCTCTCCCCCTCGGCCTCGGCCGGCGCCGAGCGGCGCCGCGTGGCTGCCAGCAGCAGCACGGAAAGGATGGGGAGGGCCAGGATCACAGCCAGCCATTCGAGGTCGCGCAACAACAGGAGGCTCACTCGCAATCACTCCTGGGCACGTCTTCGGTTGTGGCGCCGAGTGGGCCGCGGCTGGGGTGTCTACGGTACGGGTGTTGTCAAGATGCACCACCCAACAGCGCTTCCGCGCGGTTCGGAGGTCGCTTCTCGCCTGGCGAGTCTATCGACCACCGAGCACCTCGAAACCGGCATCCCTCGGGCGTTATCCGGCGGTCCGTTGCACCGGCCGGGAATCTCGTCAGTGATCCAGCCGAACCTGGCCCATAGACTCGCCCGACGAGATTTCCGGCCCCCATGAACGCGCTGCGCAGGTCGGCCTGCGAGGGTGCCGCGGAGAAGGTCCGCGGCACCCCTGACCGGCGCCGACGGCCTAGCGGGCCGCGGCCTGGATGGACTCCAGCACCGTGTTCGCGAGCGGATTCACCTGTTGCAGCACCTCGTCCCCTTGACCTGCGTACCCGGTGCCCCAGGTGAACGCGATGAGCGTGGTTGAATTCCCGGAGCCGGGCAAGGCGATGGGGATCGCGTAGACCCGGTGGTGCTCCCCGGGGGAGAAGATGATCTCCGGGCCAGCCGATGGCACGTCCGGCTCGAGGATCGAACAGCCGCGGCCCAACGTGACATCCCAGAAGCGGATGTTGCCCAGTTGCTGGGTGGGAGCAACGCTCATGTCCGGGCTGGACTGCGTCAGATACGCCTCGATGCTGCGGGGTGCCTGTGTCATCACCTTCGTTGGGTGGCACAGGTCGTCCGGCAGCGATTCGGCATCGTGAACGGTGATGGCACCGCCAAAGGCCGGCTTCAGCCGCAGGCCGCCCCGGCCCAGCGCATCGGCGTTCACCGCAGGCGCTGAGGCCGGAAGGTAGAAGGTGAACGGCACGCTGAGGCGCGACCACACATAGGTCGTCTGGGCCTTGACGCTTCCGGCCGCCTCCGCGGGCGTGGGCGTAAGCGTTGGACTGGGGGTGGTCCCAACGGTCGGCCCAAGGCCGCGGGACAACAGTAGCAACCCCCCGCCAAGGGCCACAACCGCGACGACCGCGGCGGCGGCAATGTACGTACGCATGGTCTTCACTCTCCACGAACCGAACGCGGTCCGTTGTCGTTGTCGATGGATGTCGTCCCGCACGGCGTCCAGCACGCGATCGGGCAGGACCGCCGGTCCCTCTTCCAGGAAGAGGTCGAGGAGCAGCTCCGGGTCGCGGGTGGTCATGCGGGACGCTCCCTTGAGGTGGCGGCCACGCGCGCATCGGCCTCCAGGGCCCCGCGCATGGCCAGCGTTGCATAGCGAAGCCGGGACTTGGCGGTACCGAGCGGGATGGCGAGATGCTCGGCCAGCTCGGCCACGGTCAGGCCCAGGTAGTGGTGGAAGACGAGTACCGCTCGCTGCTCGGGCGGGAGCCTTCGAAAGCCTCGCTCGAGCTGGTCGCGGTCGTTGACGGTCAACGTGTCATCGGGCGTGTGCAGCTCGTCCGGGACAACGGCCAGCATTTCCACGGGCATGCGCCGGCGGCGCTTGGCCTCGGCATAGCAGACGTTGGCCAGGATGCGATGTAGCCACGGCTCGAAGCGGTCGTGGTCGCGGAGCGCAGGTAGCTCACGCCAAGCCGCGGTGAGCGCCATCTGCACGGCGTCCTCGGCCAGGCTGGCGTCGCGTAGGATCCGAAACGCGATTGCCATACACCGATCGCCGACCGCCTGGGTCAGGGCGACGAAGGCCTCCTCGTCACCCTGTTGCGCACGGTCCACGAGCGGTGCGAGCACCTGAGCCCCTCCTGCATGACAGGCCCTCGGCCCATCTGCAACGTAAGAGTGCGCCTCGGCGCGCCGTGGATCTATCTACGCCGGTCCGAACGCGCTGACCGCGTGGAGTCGATCGCCTGGTTGGACGGCGCGAAGATCGGTGGCTCGTCCATGGCGGCAACCACGCCGCCGATCCGTGGTTGCCCAGGAGCTCCGATACCCTTGGGACAGGCTGGCAGCAACTGACCGGCGTCGGCCGCGTCCTGGCGTGACGGCCGCCGGGTCAGTCCCGGTCCGAGTCGGCGATGAAGCCTCGCACGAGGCCATTCAACCCGGAGTCGGCAGCCTCCCCGCGCAACAGGTCATGGCGGCGCTCCAGTTGTCGGCGCTGGAGCATCTCGCAGTACTCGATGGTCGCGGCCATCAGGGCGACCAGCGCCAGAAACTGGGCCACGAACACGGTGTCGGCCTGCATGTGCCGATGCTTCCGCCTGCCGAGCGCCGGCACAACCGGACGATGGTCAGGGCACCCGAGCGGGCGTAGGCTGTACGTACCGAACGGAGGATGCTCATCATGCTGCCCAGAACCACCCGACCGGCCGCTGCGCTGGTCCTGGCCTTGTTCCTGCTCGCCATGGTCGCAACGCTGGTCCTGGCCGAAACGCGGCTGCTGGACGGGAAGCTGCGGACCGGCGACACCGTCACCATTCCGGCCAGCGAGACCGTCGCCGACGACCTCTACATCGCCGGCGGGACGCTCATCGTGGACGGTACGGTCCACGGCGACCTGGTCGCCTTCGGCGGCACGGTCAACGTGAACGGCACGGTCGACGGCGACCTCATCGCCGCCGGCGGCACGGTGTCCGTGGGCGGCACGGTCAGCGGCGATGCCCGCGTGGCCGGCGGAACCCTGTCCCTCACCGGGTCGGTGGGCGAGGACGCGCTGGTGGCCGGCGGCCAGGTGACCCTGGGCGGCGAGATCAAGGGCGACCTCATCACATCGGGCGGGAACATCGCCATGGGGGCCACCGTCGGCGGCGACGTGGAGGCGTCCGCCGGCAACTACTCGAAGAGCGGACAGGTGGCCGGCCAGGAGCACGTCACCATCACCACCCGCGCCGCCGCGACCGAGCGGACCGCCGGCGACGAGGTGCTGGATGCGATCCGCCATTTCGCGGTGCTCATCATCCTTGGCGCCCTGGCCGTCTGGCTCATGCCCCGCGCGCTGCAGGCCTCCGACGAGACGCTCCGCCGCGAGCCGCTGCTCTCCCTGGCGGGCGGCATCGCCACGATCCTGGGTTACGCGGTGTTCGCGATCCTGGTGGTCCTGGTGGCTGTGCTGCTGGCCATCGCCTTCGGGCTGCTGCAGGTCGCAGCGCTGGCTGCGATTTCGGTGGTCGCCGGGCTGCTCGCGCTGTTCATCGGCACCTTCGGCTTCGTGCTGGCGGTGGCCTATGCCGCCGACCTGGTGGTGGGCCTCACGCTCGCGCGCCTGGCGATGCGGGACGCCACGGCCGGCCGCTGGCAGCTGCTGGGCCTGCTGATCGCGGGCGCGCTGGTGGTCGTCATCATCACCTCGCTGCCGATCATTGGTGGGCTGGCGAAGCTGGCCGTCGTGCTGCTCGGACTGGGGGCAATCGCGTTGGCGGGCTGGCGCCACTGGCGCCGGACCGATGTGCCGCCCGCCGCGGCGCCGCCAGCGTCCGAGCCGGTCGCCACGGCATCGGCCTGAGGCACGTTGGAGGTGTCGGCATGTTGAAGAGCAGCGAGGCGTTCTCCGGGTATTCGGTGGACGATCTCGAGCGGGCGCGTGACTTCTACGAGGGCACGCTGGGGATCGCGACCAGCATGGAACCGGCCGGCCTGGCGCTGCACCTCGCCGGCGGCCGGCCGGTGTTCGTCTATCCGAAACCCAACCATGAACCGGCGACCTTCACCGTCCTGAATTTCCCGGTCCCGGACATCGACGCCGCGGTCGACCAGCTGGTGGCCGCTGGCGTCACCTTCGAGCACTACGGCGAGGGCCTGGGCCAGGACGCGAAGGGCATCGCCCGCGACCCTCGCGGCCCGGCCATCGCCTGGTTCAAGGACCCGGCTGGCAACATCCTGTCCGTCGTCGAGGACACCGGCGCGTGAGCCGCTGATGGCCGCCACGAAGGCGGACGCGGCCGACGATCCGAACAAGCTCGTTCGCGCTCGGGCCGGCAGCTACCGCACCGCCGACGACCGGTTCGAGGTGCGGCAGGCCGATCTCGGCTGGTTCCTGATCGACTCGACCGTGACCGACGAGCTGGGGCAGGAGCTGACCCGCGGGCCATTCCCCACTTTGAAGGCGGTCAGCGAACAGCTGCCCGAGGCGCGGCGGACGACCATGAAATCGCTCCCTCGCCCGCGGACGGCTGCCCGCGCAGCCCCGGCCCGGCCCCCGAAGAAGGCGGCCCGGCCCAAGAAGTCGTGGCTGGATCGCCTGCCCGATGCCGAGGCGGCGGCGGCGCGGCGCCTCATTCGAGCGCTCTCGCTGGAGGGCATCGAGGAGGCCGAAGCGCTGGTCCAGGCAGCCAGCAAGGCCACGGAGCCGATCATCGCGCGCCGCGTGCTCGAGCACCGCATGGATCGGTTGCTGGACGAGCTGCCGAAGGCTGAGCGCGATGCGGCTCGCAAGCTGATCGCGAAGATCACCGAGCTCATGACGGTGAACGGCACGACCCTGTTCGATCCCCTGCCGGGCTGGGCGCTGGTGGAGGTGCCCGCCGGCGCGGAGCCACCGGCTCGGCGCCTCACGCCCAGACCAGGCCGCCACTCCTAGATGCGCGAGCCGCAGGCCGAGCCGGGGGGCTCCGCCGATCCTGCCCGCGCCGTCGAGCGGACGTACCTGGCGCTCACGCTGCTGACGACCCTGGCCTCGTCGTTCATCTGGGGCATCAACACCATCTTCCTGCTGGATGCGGGCCTCTCCAACGTCGAGGCCTTCGCCGCCAACGCATTCTTCACCGCCGGCATGGTCCTGTTCGAGATCCCGACCGGCGTGGTGGCGGACACGCGCGGTCGTCGCTTCTCCTACGTGCTGGGCGCCTTCACGCTGCTCGTCTCGACCCTGCTCTACCTGCTGATGTGGCAGGTCCGCGCGCCACTGTGGGGCTGGGCCATCGCCTCCATCCTGCTGGGGCTGGGCTTCACGTTCTTCTCCGGCGCCACGGAGGCATGGCTGGTCGACGCGCTGAACGCCACCGGCTTCCGCGGGCACCTCGAGCACGTCTTCGGCCGCGCCCAGACGGTTGGTGGCGCCGCCATGCTGGTCGGGACCGTGGCCGGCGGGGCCATCGCCCAGGTCACCAACCTGGGCGTGCCCTACATGATCCGGGCGGCGATGCTCGGCGTGACCGTCGTGGTGGCGCTGCGCTTCATGCAGGACATCGGCTTCACCCCGCAGCCGCGCGGCGACCCGGTCGGTGCCGTGCGAACCGTGGTGCGCGGCTCGGTCGACGGTGGCTTCCGCAACCGGCCGGTGCGCTGGCTGATGCTGGCCGCGCCGTTCACCGCCGGCACCGGCATCTTCGTCTTCTACGCCTCGCAGCCGTACCTGCTGGAGCTGTTCGGCGACCCCACCGCGTACTCCATCGCCGGCCTGGCGGCAGCGATCCTGGCCGGGGTCCAGATCGCGGCCGGGCTGGTGGTGCCGTGGGTTCGCCGCCTGTTCGGACGCCGGACCGATGCGCTCCTCGCCAGCTCGGTACTGGGCATCGTGGCCCTCGCCCTGCTGGGGCTCCATCCCGGCTTCGTCGCTGCCCTGCTGCTGTTCGCCGCCTGGTCGTTCATCGGCGCGGTGACCCGGCCGATGCGCCAGGCGTTCATGAACGGCGTGATCCCCTCCGAGCAGCGCGCGACGGTGCTCTCCTTTGACTCGCTGATGGGCTCGGCGGGCGGCGTGGTGGCCCAGCCGGCCCTGGGTCGCGTGGCGGACGTCAGCGGCTACGGAGCGTCCATGCTCGTCTCGGCGGCCATCGATGTGCTGGCCCTCCCATTCGTCATCCTCGCCCGACGCGAACGGGCGGCATCGGACCCGATCCACGACGACGAGGCGATCGCGGCCGCCTGAGCCTCACGCGATCGGCCTACAGCGAGACGACCTCGATGACTGGCAGCTGGTCCGTCACGACCCGAACCGCAGCGGCGGGAAGTCGCCGGGCAGGTCGTCGACCTGCAGCTGGAACAGCGTCTCCGGCTCCGGCAGGCCCTTGAGCCGATGGCTGCCGAGCTCCACGAAGCGAACCTCCGGCAACGGCGCATCTCCCAGCGCCCGCATCGCGGCCCGCGACAGGATGATCTGGCCGCCGTGCCCCACCGCGGCCACCCGGTTGGCGGCGTGGACGGAGAGGCCGACGTAGCCGGCATCGGTCAGGGTCGGCCGCCCGCTGTGGATCCCGGCCCGCACCTGGACGCGGGCGCCGGGCGGCCAGGGGTGGTCGCGCAGCCCGCGCTGGATCGCCAGGGCGGCCTCCACAGCCGATGGTGCCCGCTTGAACACCGCGAACAGCTCATCGGCCCGGGCGTCGACCTCGCGTCCGCCCGCGCGTCGCACGGCGGCCCGCAGGATGCGGCGCACGTCAGCCAGCAGGTGGGCGTACGCGTCCCCGAGCTGATGCACCAGGCCGGTCGAGTCCTGGATGTCGGTGAGCAGGAACGTGACGGCCCCGGTCGGCAGCGAGGCCGGCCCCTGGCTGCGCAGCTGGCCGTCGATGAAGCCAATCGGCACGATGCCATACTTCTTGGCTGCCCGCAGGAGCCGGGTCCGCGCCGTGGCGCGCGCTGCCTCGTCCTCGAATGCCACCTGGTTGAACCGCGCCAGCGCGTTGCGGACGTGCGCGGCGTCGTGGATCGGCAGGCGCCGCCGGCCGCTCGCGTCGATGTACGCGAAGGCGTTGTCCCGCAGCTGCCGTCGGCTCCGGGATCGAAGGCTGGCCACGTCGATGATGGTATCGCTGCGGTGCACCGAGCGCGAAAGCTTGACGGCTCGCGGTACGGTGGTCGTCTACGCCACCGAGCAGGCGACTTGCCGGGGGGCAATCGTTCGGGAGAACTGCGAGATGACCCCGATCGCGCTGCGTGACCTGGCTGTCCTCCTCTTCCTGGCCGTGATGCTGATCTGTGTCCTGCTGGCGCTGCGCGCCACGCAGCCGGAGAGCCGCCGCCGCCGCGAGTAGCGCTCAGCCCTCCCGCTGGCCGATGCGGCCGGCCGGCATCACCAGCAGCACCACCGCGGCCGCCAGCAGCGCCGTGACGATGCCAACCACGAAGGTGGCTCCGGTGGCGATCGAGAAGGCGGTGTGGATGCCGTCCACGATGGCGCCGATGACCGGCTGCACGAACGGCTTGAACTGATCCGGGGTGTTGCCCAGGATCTGGGCGCCGAGGTCGCCACCCACCGAGGTGAGCTGGTTGAAGTCGACGTTCCCGCCCGACCCGAACTGCGAGGCGATCTGCGCCGGCACGCCGGCGTTCTCCATCTGGCGAGGCATTTCCTCGACCAGCTTCGTGCTGAGAACCGTACCGGTGATCGCCAGGCCAATGGTGCCGCCCACCTGCTGGAACAGCGTCAGGCTGCTGGTCGCCGAGCCGAGCGACCGCGGCGGCACGGCGTTCTGGACGACCAGCGTGAACGCCGCGAAGCTTGGCCCCACCCCGATGCCGGTGACCGCCATCCAGAACCAGAGCACCGGCAGCGGCGTGTCGGGCCGCAGGTTGGTGAGCAGGAAGAGGCCCACCGCCTCGACCACTAGGGCGACCACGATCAGCGCCTTGTAGCGGCGCAGCGCGGCGATGATCTGTCCGCTCGAAATGGCGGAGATGATGAGGCCCAGCAGCAGCGGCAGGATCTGGTAGCCGGACTCCGTGGCCGAGCTGCCCTGCACGAACTGGAACCAGCGTGGCAGGAACACGACCGCGGCGAAGAAGCCCATGATCGCCAGGAAGAACGCCGCCACGCTGGCGGTGAAGGCCGGGATCCGGAACAGGTTCAGCGGCACGATCGGCTCCGGCGATCGCGACTCGACGAAGACGAAGACCGCGGCGAGCACCAGGCCCAGCGCGATCAGCCCGCCCACCTCGGGATCGGTCCAGTCGCCGAACTGCTTGTTGGTGAAGCCGATGAGCATCGGCACCAGGGCGGCGGCCAGCAGGACCGCGCCGAGATAGTCGATATGCCGGTCCGCGTCGCGCTCGTGGTGGGTCGGCAGCACTCGCCAGATGACATACAGCACCACCGCGCCGATCGGCACGTTGACATAGAAGATCCAGTGCCAGCCGACGTTGTCGGTGATGAGGCCGCCCAGCGCCGGGCCGATGAGGGTCGACACGCCGAACACGGCGCCGAAGAAGCCCTGGTACCGGCCGCGCTCCGACGGGGCGAAGATGTCGCCGATGATGGCCAGTGCGATCGGGAACAGCGCCCCTGCGCCCAGGCCCTGCAGCCCGCGGAAGGCAATGAACATCGTCATGTTCTGCGACAGGCCGCACAGGATGGAGCCGATGAGGAAGACGCTGACGCCGAACATGAACAGCGGCCGGCGGCCGAAGATGTCGGACAGCTTCCCGTAGATCGGGCCACTGACCGTGGCCGTCAACAGGTACGACGTGAAGGCCCAGGTGTAGACGTCGTTGCCCTTGAGATCGGTCACGATCACCGGCAGCGCGGTGCCCACGATCGTCTGGTCCAGCGCGGCCAGGAAGATGCCGAGCAGCACCGCGATCAGGATCTCGATCCGTTCGCGGTGCGGCAGCTCGATCGGCGCGCGGTCGTGCTCGTCGGGCAGGGTGGCAGCAGTCATCGGCAGGGGGACTCCAGTGAAGGTTGGGCGGGATGCGCTCCCCAGGCGTGCCGAGTACGGCACGCGCGCGCGGAGCGTCGAAGTCTAGCGGCTCGGTGGCCACGAGGGCGGCGTTGGCCGCGGTCATGCATGGCGTGGGCGCATGACGCTCGAACGGAACAAGGAAATCGCGCGGCAGTTCATCCAGCGCGTCTTCGTGGAGGCCGACCCATCGGCCGTGGAGGAGCTTGCGGCGCCAGACTTCGCGCCGCACAGCTGGGGCCGGATGCCGCCGGGCCGCGAGAGCCTGAAGGCCGCCCAGGGGCGTGTGACGCAGGGCCTCTCGGACGTGAGCATGGCCGTGGAGGACGTGATCGCCGAGGGCGACAGGGTCGCGGTGCGGCTCACCGCGCACGGGCGCCACGAGGGCGAGTTCATGGGCATGCCGGGGTCGGACAGGGAGTACACGATCTCGGAGATCCACATCTTTCGCATCGTCGACGGCCAGGTTGCCGAGCACTGGCGCGACGCCGACCTGCTGGGGATGATGCGGCAGCTAGGCGCGCTGCCAGCGCCCGGCGGCTAGCCGCTCGCGCCCAGGACCACGACCTCGGTCGTCCCCGTCTTGCCCTTCAGCTCCAGCGATCGGTGCTCCAGGCCCGTCGTGTCCAGCCGGGCAGCCGCCACGGCGGCATCGGTGACCAGCAGCTCTCCGGCGCCGGCGGCCGAGGCGAGGCGCGCCGCGACATTCACCGGGTCACCCATGGCGGTGAACTCGGCGGAGTCGTCGGGTCCGACCGCACCGACGAAGGCGATTCCCGTGTTCACCCCAGCGCCGATCGGCAACCAGTCGGTGGTTCGGCCGAGCAGCGTACGACCGGCAGCGATGGCGCGGCTGGCGTGCAGCTCCCCGGTGAGCACCGGCACGAAGAGCCCGATCACCTCGTCGCCCACGAACTTGTCGACGATGGCGTCGTGGTCCACCAGGACGTCGGTCGCGACCGCGAAGAAGCGATCCATCAAGCCCCGAAAGTCCCTGGGCGACAGCTGCTCCGCCAGCTCGGTGGAGCCGCGGACGTCGGCGAAGAGCAGGCTGCAGGGGATCTCGGCGCCCGAGCGGTGCTTGATCATGTCCTTGAAGCACATGGAGCAGTACTTCGGGTTCTTGGGCCAGGGCCCCTTGCCGATCACCGTCATGACGCTGCCCAGCGGCCCCTGGAGCGGGGAGGCGCACAGCTTGCAGCGCGTGCCCCGCGTCGGCATCGCGTGGAACAGGTGCCGTCCGAGCCGCATGGTGCGGTTGGTGCCCATCAGGATGCTGCGGCTCAGCTCCTCCTCCTGGTAGCGTTTCCGCTCCTCGGCGAGGTCGTAGCCGCGCGGGTCTCGTTCCTGCGGCGCTGCTCCACTCACCCGGCCAGCGCCTCCATATCGGACACGGCACGGTCCAGCTCGCCCACCAGCTCCGCGGCGTGCGCAGGGTTCGCGCGGAAGGCGCCGACCAGCGCGCGGTAGTACCACAGCGTGCCGTCGCGGCCGCCGGTGAACCGGTCCCAGGTCGCGGCCCCATGGCGTCGCAGATCGGCGGCGATGGAGCGCACGTTGTGCAGCTTGTCCGCCGCGCTCACCAGCAGGATCCCGGCATCCGCTTCGGCCACGTGCGCCAGGTAGCGTTCCTTGCGGTCGCGCCAGGGCGGCTTGGGATGCTCGTCCGAGTCGGTGCACCCCTCGACGATGTGGAGCACCCGTGCGCCAAAGGCCGCCACCGCGGCGCGCGCCTTCTCGACCGGCTCCACGTCCTCGATGGTGTCATGCAGCAGTGCGGCGATCGCCTCGTCCTCGCCGGCGCCGTATTCCATGGCGATCGCGCAGGTGCCCAACAGGTGGCTGAGATACGGCACGTCGCTCCCCTTGCGCCGCTGGGTCGCGTGCAGCCGCGCGGCGACGGCCAGGGCCTCA
>DATBJR010000057.1:0-17080 GCA_036556325.1 Candidatus Limnocylindria bacterium
GAGCTGCATGCCCGCGTGGGCGCGGCGCTCGAGGAGCTGGTGGCGGACCGCATCGGCGAATACCAGGCCATCCTGGGCGCGCATTTCCTGCGCGGCGAGGTGTGGGACAAGGCGGCGGCCTACTACCGTGAGGCCGGCGACGCGGCGGCCCGGCTGCATGCCTACGCCGAGGCATCGGCCCATTACGCGAATGCGCTGGTCGCGCTCGGTTCGTTGCCGCCCAATGACGAGATCCGGCGCCAGATGGTGGACCTCACGCTGAGCCTGATGGAGGTCTCGTGGGGCGCGCAGGACCCCGGCAGCCACCTCGCCCGGCTGGCGGAGGCGGAGACGACTGCCCGCTCGCTGCTCGACAGCGGCGACGGGACCGGGCCGGATCGCGCGCGGCTGGCACGGGTCCAGTACTGGATCGGCCGCATCCACTACTACCGCGACGAGCCGCGCGAGGCGATCGGCTACTTCCAGCAGGTGCTGTCGGTGGCGCAGGAATTGCGCGACGAGCGGCTGCTGGCCATCCCGCTGGCGGTCATGGGCCGCGCCCTGGTGGTCCAGGGCCATTTCGATCGCGCCACTCCCGTCCTGGCGCAGGCGCTGGGACCGCTGGAGAAGACGGAGGAGTGGCTGGACTGGGCGTTCTCCAAGGCGTACCACGGGGTCGCCGTCAGCGCGGCCGGCTTCCCGGCCGATGGACTGGCCGAAACCCGGGAAGCCGTCACCCGGGCGCGGGAAATGGAAAACCCCATGCTGCTGGCGGGCTGCCTCATCGTGCTCGCCTTCCAGGGTTGCCTGACCCGCGACGCCACCGCGTTCGCGGAGGCGGCCAGGGGGGCCAGTGAAGCCGGACGGCAGGCGGGCAACTCGCTCATGATCTCGGTGGGCCTGGGCTGGGAGGCGTGGGCACTGAGCCGGCTGGGCCGACACGACGAGGCCGAGGCCCGGATGGCGGAGGCGATTGCCGAGGCCGACAAGATCGGCGGACGGATCGTGGCCGCCGACTGGGTGGCGGCGGCCGGCGCCGAGCTGGCGTTGAATGCCGGCCATCCGGAGGTGGCGCTGGCGCGGGTGACGCCGGCCATCGAGAAGGCGCGGGCCATCGGCGGCATCTACGGTGAGGCGGTGGCCCAACGGATCTGGGGCCAGGCGCTGGCCATGACCCAGCCGACCGCGGCGGAGGAGGTGGACCTGCACCTGGCGAGGGCGCTGGAGCTGTTCCTGGAGGGCGGCTGCAAGCTGGAGGCGGCCCACACGCATGCCGCGTGGGGCGCGTTGCTTGGCGAACGCGGGGAGGTGACGCTGGCCGCCGACCACCTGGCGCACGCCGCGGAGCTCTTCACCCAGGCCGGGCTGGGTGACCTGGCGCAGCGGGCGGCGGCCGACGGGCTGGCAGTCGGGAAGGAGGCGCATGCGAAAGCCTAAGGCGGCATTCAGCGAGGAGCAGCAGCTCTATCGGCCTCTGACGGTCGAGCAGGACCGCGAGCAGACGAACACCCATTACGAGCAACCGGTGGAGTTCTTCTACACGCTGACCGGCGGCGAGTGGAACGTCTATTCCGCCAACCTGTGGACCGGCTCCGCCTCGCAGACGGAGAGCCAGGAGCGGAAGCTGGACATCCTGGCCGAGATGATGGAGCTGCGCCCCGGGATGCGGATCCTGGACGTGGGCTGCGGCTGGGGCGGACCGCTCACCTACCTGAGCACGAAGTACGGCGTGACCGGGGTGGGGCTCACCCTGTCAGCCCTCCAGAAGGGCGCCGCCGAAGAGCGGATTGCGCGGTATGGCGCGGACGTGAGCATCGTCCAGTCGCACTGGAAGGAGTACCTCGCCGACGAGCCGTTCGACGTGGTCTACACCGACGAGGTGATCGTCCACTTCTTCGACCTGGGCGACTTCTTCCGCAAGGTGTACGAGCTGCTGCGCGACGGCGGGCGGATGCTGAACAAGGAGCTGCACCTGGTCAACGCGCGGCACAGCGAGATGACCCGCGCCATGTCGTTCATCAACGAGATCTTCGGCTCCACCGGCAACTACCGGACGCTGGCCGAGGAGCTGGCCCTGGCCAACGACGCCGGCTTCGACGTGGCGGCCATTCGGCAGCTGCCGCTGACGGAATACCAGAAGACCGTGGATTCGTGGCTGGCCAACATGAAGGCCGCGCGGCCTCGGCTGGAAGAGCTGGTGGGGCGGGAGACGTTCCGCCGCTTCCAGACCTACCTGCAGCTGTGCCACCACATCCACGGCGGCACCCGCATGACGCTGGACCTGGTGCTCTGTCGGAAGCCGATGCCGGTCACCGGCCCGGTGCTGGTCGCCCGCAAGGGCTGAGCGGGCCCTAGACCCTCGCGGTAACGCGTTCCTCGGCGCGCCGCTCGGCCGATCGCCGGGCGGATCGATCCAGCTGCTCCAGGTGGGCCGATAGGCGGATTCGCGCGTCCTCCGCCGCCGCGTCCAGGTTCGTGAGCTCGAAGACCTTCCAGTAGGTCAAGAGAGGCAGCAGGACCTCGTCCCGGTGGGCGCGGAGGTCGTAGATGCCGGCCTTTGCCATCTCGGCGGCCTTGCGCCGGAAGCCCGGGATGCCGATGCCGGGCATCTGGAAGCCGATGACCTCGTCGGCGATGGCGCGCACGGTGTCCGACGGTTCGAGCGCGAGCGCTGCCACCACCATGTCGCGGTAGAAGACCATGTGCAGGTTCTCGTCGGTCGAGATGCGGACCATGATCCGGTCCGCCACCGGATCATCCGAGTAGCGCCCCGTGTTCCGGTGCGAGATCCGCGTGGCCAGCTCCTGGAACGCGACGTACACGAAGCTGTGCAGGACGGAGCCGCCGTTGAATTCGAAGCCGCGCTGCATGGTCACCATCCGGTTCTGCTCGAGGGCGACGGGGTCGATGTTGCGGGTGACCAGCAGGTAGTCGCGCAGGACGGTGGCGTGCCGCCCCTCCTCGGCGGTCCATCGGCCCACCCAGGCCATCCAGGCGCCATCGCCCTTGCCGAACTCGCGATGGATGAGGCGGTGGTAGCTGGGCAGGTTGTCCTCGGTCAGCAGGTTCACCTCGAACGCGGTCTGCGCCACGCCCGTCAGCCGCGGCTGATCCGGCGTCCACGGCTCGCGGTCGAAGTCGCGGCCCAGGCGCCACGGCACGTAGTCATGCGGGTACCAGTCCTGCGCCACTTCCAGGTGGCGTGCCAGCAGGCGTTCGGCCTCGGGCGTCAGGTCGCGCAGGATCGCCAGGTCACGGTCAGGAGCATCGGTCAACGTGTGGGCATGCTACTCGCCGGGGTTGCCGTGCGGATGCTCGCTGGGGGGCGACCAACGGGGAAGCTGGGCACCCTGGAGCCGTTTCGTTCTCCGGGAATCGCCCTGGAGTGAGCGGCGCGGGGAACGAACGGCCGCTCCTTCCCCGTTGGATGCCCCGGGGCGGCCCACCGGACAGCAACGGGCCGGCGCGGTGGTGGCGCCGGCGGCAATGGATCAGCGCCGCAGCCAGGCCACCAGCCCGATGCAGCCGCCGATGATGGCGATCACCACGAACGGCTCGAAGCGGTCGCGGATGAGGTTGTTGCCGCGCACCAGGAACGGCACGCTGAGACCAACGGTGGCCACGACCACGACCGCCAGCCGGACCCAGACCGGTGCGGTGAAGAGCTCCGGGATGCGATCCCGCACGAGAAACACGCTCAACGCAACGAGTCCATAGAGGGCGGCGATCTCATATCCCTGCATGCAGCGGGCATGATGCCCTCATGTCATGGCCGTCGCCGCGGTCCTCAGACGAGCACGGTGTGGTGCGCCTCGGTGGCCTGGTGCATCCGCTCGAACAGCGCGGTCGCCTCCTCGGGGCTGAGCCCGTGGTCGAGGATGGGGAGGTAGATCTCCTCCTCCTTGGCGAAATGCAGCGCGACGATCGCGTGCAGGCCATGCAGCAGCGCCGCCATGCGATCGCGCTGGGCCTCGGTGGGCGGATCCGCCAGCTCGTCGCGAATGGTCGTGAGCTGCTCAAAGAGGCGCATGACCTCCTGGTGGTCGCGGGCCATGGTGTCCGTGGCCCCCGGCGCGCCCATGCAACCCTCCACTGCTGGATAGAGCGTCTCTTCCTCGGCCAGGGCGTGGGGGATCAGGTGGTCACCCAGGAATTCCACGGCGGCGTTGACCTTCTCGTGCACGACCGGCGGCGGCGCCGTCGTGATCCAGGTGGCGGTGTGGCTCAGCTCCTCGATCCGGGGCAGGAGCTCGCGGTGTTCGGCCCGAATCGGGTCGGTCGGCAGTTGAGTGGTCATGGGATCACCTCATTCCAGTGGATCAGGCGGCGGCGCGCCGTGGAAGCGCCCGGTAGCGGCCTCCCAGCATGAGCCGGAGGCGCATCGGCTCCGGTCGATGACGCGCGGATTCGGTCGGCAGGCCCATCCGGTTCCGTACGTGCGTCCGAATCTGTAAACGCGACCGCATCGGCATGGGCCGGCACGCCAGTTGAGGGAACCGGCATGTGGCTCAGGCCGCCGGCGGGTGCGAGCAGCTTGACGAGGGCCGCCAGGGATAGGCATGCGACCAGGAGCAACGCGACCGCTGCTCCCACCAACGCTGCCCCCATGACGTCGACGATGTCGACCACCGTGGGTCCCTCCGCTCAGCCTTCCCTGGCCGCCCCAGAGATGGTCTGGCGGTGGTGGGCGTCGGCTCAAGGGCCGGGTGGCACCTGCGCGGACGCCGAGTGGACTGTTCACGACACGCTCAGCCGAGCAGGTCGGCGGGTTGCCTCAGCAGGCGTGCCTCTCGCTCGGCTTGGTCCACCGCGGCGAGGTGAAGCACTGCGCCGCACTCCAGCAGTTGTGCCCTGGCCGTCGCCAGCAGCTCGAATGGATCCTCGCCGGCACGACTCCGCAGGCGCGCGAGGTCGACCATGGCGCGAGCGGCGTACGAACGCATCTCCAGGCGCTCGAATCGCTGGAGCGCATCCTGGACCTCGCGCCGGGCCTCGTCATCACTGGTTGCCAGCAGGCCCCGTATGTTGGCGGCGAAGGCATCGCCCATGATCGAGCTGGTGCCCGCGTCGAGGTCGCGATAGGCCGCTGCCCGATCCGCTGCGCCGATGTGCAGGAGGGCCCGCACACACTCCGCAATGGCCTCCGGCATCGCCTCGGTCGTATACGCCCGCAGCAACTCCACGGCTTCGGTGAACCTGTCGGCCGCGGCCGGCCAGTCGTCGCGGGCGAGTGCCAGCATGCCGTCGAGGTAGGGGAGGAAATGCGCGTCCTGCGACTCGCGGTTGGCCATCAGCAGGGGGGCGGCCTCGTCCCGCGCCTCCGTCGCAGCTTCGAGCTGCCCGCGTTCGGCCAGTATGCCGGCAAGCGCCGTGAGCCGCTGGCCGATGAGTGGCTCGTCGCCGACACGTCGGGCGAGGGCGAGGGACTGGTGCTGGTACTCCTCTGCTCGTTCGAGCTGACCGAGCAGCTGATACATGTCACCCAGCGTGCCGGCCACCCATCCGCCGTTGCCAATGATCCCTGACTTGAGCGCCAGCTCCAGGCCGTCGGTGAGCACTTCGGCGGTCGCCTTCGGGCCCGCGGTATTGCTCCGTGCATGCGCCAGGTTGTTGTAGGCCCGGATCAGGTTCTGGCTGTCACCAGCCTCCATGGCCAGGACAAATGCCCGCTCCATCATCTGCTGGGACTCGACCATGGTCGGGGCCGTGGACATGATGCACACCGCCAGCGTCTGCGTGGCCTCTGCCAGGATGAGCTGTGCGTTCAGGGCTATTGCCATGCCGACCGCCTGCCGAAGCAGCGGCTCGGCCTCCGGTTCCCGTCCACGACGCCAGAGGAACCAGCCAAGCCGATGAATCGCGTCGGCCAGCTCCACGCTCTCGCCGAGCGGCTCGAGGGTACTGACCGCCAGGCGGCCCATCTGCTCCGCCTCGTCGTGCCTGCTTTCCTGCATGAGAGGGAGGACCAGGCGGCTGTATGCCCAGCCGAGGCCGCGGTCGTCACCGAGGGTACGGAAGATCTCGATTGCGCGCCGAGCGACGCGCTCGTTCTCGATCACGGGGTCGGTGCCCCAGGTGATGAAGGCATGCTCACGGAGCAGCGGCGCGCGCTCGGCAGGCGGCAGGCCAAGTCGATCAGCCATCCGTTCCGCCTCGCGATACCAGCGCGTGCTCTCGGTTCGTTGCCAAAGGCTCGCCGTGCGCCGTGCGGCCGCGGCGGCGTGGTCGAATGCGCGACGCTCCACGTCCGGCCGCCGCTCGCCCAGCTCGTCCAGATAGCGGATCGCCTCCAGCTCGTGGGTTGCCACCAGCTCGGCAATATCCTCGGCGCGGTCCCCGGCTTGCTCTTCAGCCCAGCGCGCGACGCCCAGGTGCATATCCGCGCGCAGCGACTTCGGCAGCGTGTCGTACGCGCCGTCGCGAATCAGGGCGTGGCGGAACGCGAACTCCGGCTCGTCGCGGAAGGAGGACGGGTCATGCGGGACGACCAGCTCCTTCACCCGCAGGCGGCCGAGTGCGTCGCGTACCTCCGCGACCGGATGGCCTGTGAGCTGCGCAATGGCGCCCACCCAGAAGACGCGACCGACGACTGCCGCGTCCTGCAGCACGGCCTTTTCGTCGTCGGGCAAGCCGTCCAGCCGCGCGGCGATGAGGCCTTGAACGGAGCGCGGCAGCTGGATGTCGGCTACCGGCCTGGCCACTTCCCAGCGCGACGCCGCTGTCGCCCGCAGCACGCCGTCATCGATCAGCTTGCGCACGATCTCCTCGATATAGAGCGGGTTACCCTCGCTGCGTTCCACGATGTGCTGCTTCAGCGACGGCTCCACCGGGCCGGGGAGAAGGTCGTCGAGCATCGCCTCGCCCTCGGCCGCCGACAGCGGGTCGAGGTAGATGGAGGTGGCGTTGCGCTTGCCGCCACCCCACGTCGGCCGCTTCTCGAAGAGCTCTGCCCGCGCCGTGGCCACGACCATGATCGGCCCCTGCGCCCAGTCGGCGACGTGGTCGATGAAGTCGAGCAGGCCGTCATCGGCCCACTGGATATCTTCCAGCACCAGCACGAGCGGGAAGCGGTTGGCGAGGCGCTCCAGGAATCGGCGCCAGCCCTCGAACAGCTCCTCGCGGCTCGTGTCGCGGGACTCGCCCGCACCCACCAGGGCCCGGAGCTGCGGCACGACGCTGTCGTCGCCGAAGAGCTCGCGGGCAGCCGCCTCCGCCTTGGCGGCGGCGGCATCGGCGGAGTCGTCGTCGAAGATCTCGCACTGGGCCTTGACCGCATCCGCCAGCGCCGAGTACGAGGTGTTGGCGTACGCCAGGCATCGGCCCCGGCGCCAGTAGGCAAGATCCGGCAGGCCCTCAACGTATCGCTCGAGCTCGGCCACCAACCGCGACTTGCCCACGCCCGCGGGCCCGATGACCGTCACCAGCGCGGGCCGGTCGTCGGTCTGGACGCGATGGAACGTCCCCTTCAGCACGGCCAGCTCCTCGTCCCGGCCGGTGAGCTCCGCCTCCATGCCCAGCCGTGCCCGCTCGCCGCGGAGGCGGGCCTTGATCCGCAGCGCGCGCCAGGCGGGCACCCGCTCGGCCTTGCCCTTCAGCGTCAGCGGCTCCAGCTCGGCGTACTCGATCACCTCCTTGGTGCCGGCATGGACCGATGCGCCGGCCACGATCTGGTTGGGCTCCGCCGCCGACTGCAGCCGCGCTGCCGTGTTCACCGCGTCACCGGTCAGCATCCGGTCGCGCGGCCCGAGGGCGCGGTCCATGTCGACCAGCACCTCGCCGGCCTCGAGGCCGATGCGCATCTGCAGCGTGGGCTTGCCCTCTGCGGCAAAGCCGCGGTTCAGCTCCGCCAGGATGTCCTGCAGGTCCAGCGCGGCCCGGACGGCGCGCTCCGCGTCGTCCTCGTGCGCCCGCGGCACGCCGAACACCGCCAGCAGGCCGTCGCCCATGAACTTCTCGAGGAGGCCCTCGTAGCGGCTGATCTCCTGGGCGAAGCGATCGAAGGTGCGGCCGATGACCGACTGCACGACCTCGGGATCCTCGCGTTCGTTGAGCGAGGTCGACCCGACGAGATCGGCGAAGAGGGCCGTGGCGAACTTGCGTTCCTTGCGCGAGGACTGGGCCGATGCCATGGGCGCACCGCACGCGTTGCAGAACTTCGCGTCGTCGGTGTTCTCATGGCCGCAGGCCGGGCACGCCAGCATGTGCGAACCCTACGACAGCGCGCCGCGTTTGCGAACGACGAACTTTGCTCCAACGACTCGCCGAGCTTTCCGCGTGTGACGACATTCCGTCTGTCGGGGAGCGCCACGGAACACGGCACCGCAACCAGGGGTAGCATCGGAAGCCCTGATGCGTCGCCCGGCCCTGCCGGTGGGGATCCTCACCGTGCTGTTCCTGCTGCCCGTGCTCGCGGCCTGCACCCCCGCGGCGCGACCCGGATCGCTGCCGCCCACGCTCTCCTTCGAGGATCACGGCGGGGCGCAGATCGCCATGCAGGACGGCCTGCCGGTGCCCACCTTCGACCCGCAGTCTCGTCGGACGATTGCCCTGGAAGGTCCGTGGCGCGTCCAGCCGGCGACGCTCGACACGGACCTGTCGCTGACCGACCGCTCGGCCAGCCTGAGCGGGATCGTGACGGAGGCCGCGGGCCGCGAGACGCCGAGCTTCGACGACAGCGGCTGGGCGGTGACCGAGGTGCCCGGCGCCCTGAACCCACCACCGCGCGACCGCCCGGAGAACGGGGCCTGGTACCGGCGGACGTTCTTCGTGCCCGCCACATGGACCGGACTGGCGGCGGCGCTGAAGGCGGAGGCCATCAACTACCTGGCCGATGTGTGGGTCAACGGCACCTACGTCGGCTACCACGAGGGCGGCTACACACCCTTCGCCATGGATCTCTCGGCGCTGCTGGTGCCGGGCAGCCTCAACCTGATCGCGATCCGCGTGGACAACCCGAAGTGGGGGACCCGCAACGACATCGTGCCGTGGGGGCTGACCGACTGGTGGAACTACGGCGGCATCACGCGGCCGATCCGCATCGAGGCCACGCCCCCGCTGAGCGTGGTCCGGGCGGACGTCACGCCACACCTCGACGGCATGGACGTCTCGGTGGTGCTCAGCAATGCCAGCACGGTGATCGGCCCAGCGGCGGCAGCATCCGGCTCCGCAGTGGCGACCGGCTCGCTGCCGGGTGCACCGCCGTCGCCGGGGAGCCTGGCCGAACCCACCACCACCCTCCGGGTCGACGTGTTGCCGGCCCAGGTGACGCCGTCGAACCTCATCAGCCCGGTGGCCAGTGGGCTCGTCGCACCGGGAGCGTTGCCCCTCGCCACCCAGCTCCTGCCGCTCGGGCCGATGGTGGCCGGCGAGGTGCGTCGCGTGGATCTCAGCTTCCTGATGGGCGGCGCCGATCTGTGGAGCCCCGCGCTGCCGGCCCTGTACGTCCTGAGAGCCGGCGTCGAGGCCGACGGTGCGACCGATGCCGTCACCACCAGCTTCGGCCTGCGGCGGATCGCGGTCGACGAGGCGTCGCCCACGCTGCTGCTCAATGGCGTGCCGACCATGTTCAGCGGCGTCGGCCTGCACGACGAGCGCATCGGCCCCGTGCCGGCGCCGGCAGCACGCGACGTGGAGGCGCATCGGATCACCGACATCCGCGAGGTCATGGCCCAGCTGGAGCACGCTCGCGACGTGAACGCGGACCTGATCCGCACGGGCCACGCTCCGGCGAACCCGTTGCTGCTGCGGCTGGCGGACCGCATGGGGTTCGCCGTGTGGGAGGAGATCCCGCTGTACCACTACACCCCGCTGACCTACGGGCTCGCCATGGGCCGCGGCATTCCCCAGCAGATGCTGGCCGAGATGGCGCTTCGGGATATGAACCGGCCGTCGGTCCTGTTCCATGGCCTGTCGAACGAGTCGACCGGAGAGGCCGAGCGGCTGACGGCGCTGCGGACGTTGCGTGACCTCGATCGGGCCGTGGACGGCACGCGCCTCACCGGGCAGGCCGCCTACGGCTCGACGCCGACGGACGCGACACAGGCGCCCCTGGACGTGGCGGGGTACACCTTCTATTACGGGGTCTTCTACGGCAGCGACGCCTCCGCGGACACCGCGCGCGCGGTGGCCCAGGCGCACGCGGCGTTCCCCGCCAAGCCGATCCTGGCCCTCGAGTTCGGCCGCTGGGTGGACGACGTCAACGGCGCCCAGCAGTCCCAGGTCTTCACGCGGACCTATCCTGTGCTGGCCGCCAGGAGTGGCGTGCGGGCCGGCGGGTACGTCGGCGCTGCGGTGTGGTGGGCGCTGGAGGACTTCACGACCATGTCACCGGGCATCGCCCTGGAGCGGTTCGGCCTCTTCCGCCCCGACGGCACCCGGCGCCCGGCGGCAGACGCAGCCAACCAGCTGTTCGCGGCGCCGGCAGGCGAAGGGGCGGCGCAGGGCATCGAGTCGGACGTTGGCCGCATCCAGGCCGTGGCCCCCGCTCCCGGCGCTGAGCTGCGCGGCCTCGGGCTGGTGGCCTACGCCCTGCTCGTCAGCATCGGCCCCATGGTGCTCGTGCTCCTTGTGCTCGTCCGCCGCGGCGGTCGGGCCGCCGCCCCACCGCGGGGCCGTGCCTCGTGACCACCGTGCGCGGCCGGCTGGCGGCCGTCTCGGTGCGCGCCTCGATCGTCGCCGGCTGGTGGGTCGGGGTCGCGCTGGGGCTGGTCATCGGCGCACTGCTCGGCGCTGCGCTCGTCTGGTTCACCGGGGCGGTCCTCGACTGGCAGCGCGACCTTGGCTTCACGCTGGGTGTCGCCCGCACGCTGCTGCCGTTCGGCGATCAGATCGGGGTGCTGCGCTGGCTGAGCACCACCTGGTGGCTGGTCATTCCCGGCGTGGCGGTGGCCGCGTCCATCCTGTCCGGGGTGGTGAGCGCGCTCATCGGCGGCCTGCTGGCCGCGGTCTACAACCGCTCGCCGCGCCATGCCAGCGTGGTGGTGGAGCTGCCCCACGAACCATCGGCATCATGAAGGCAGCGATGCAAAGCCGCTATGGCAGCGTGGACGTCGTGGAGCTGCGCGATGTGCCAAAGCCAGAGCCGGGTAGGCGCGAGCTGCTCGTCAGGGTGCGGGCGGCATCGGTCAATCGGGCGGACCTCGATGGGTTGACGCCGCGGCCCGGCTTCGTACGTCTCTTCTATGGGATCCGGCGACCGCGCAATCCCCGCATGGGCTGGGACGTGGCAGGCGAGGTGGAGTCCATCGGCCCCGGCGTCGAGCGCTTCCGCCCAGGTGATCGGGTCTTCGCCGACCTCGCAGCGCATGGCGCCGGGTCGTTCGCGGAGTACGTAAACGCACCAGCGACGGCATTCGAGCCAATGCCGGACGGGATGCCGTTCGAGGAGGCCGCCACGCTCCCGCATTCGGCGGTCCTGGCCGTCCAGGGCTTCCGCACCCGCAAGGGCCGGACGTTCAAGGCCGGGGACCGGGTGCTGGTGGTGGGCGCATCGGGCAACGTCGGGCCGTTCGCCGTCCAGATTGCCAAGGCGCACGGCGCGCATGTCACCGGGGTCGCCAGCGCCTCCAAGCTCGACATGGTGCACGAGCTCGGCGCCGATGCGGTCATCGACTACCGGACCACGGATTGGACCCGTACCGGGGAGCGCTGGGACTGGATCCTGGACACCGATTCGCACCGCAACATCCTGTCGGTGCGGCGCGCCCTGGCCCCCGGCGGCGCGTACGTCACGCTGGGTGGCAACGCCTGGCCGATTCTGGCGGCCATGACGGCGGGGCCGCTGGTGTCGCTGTTCAGCTCGAAGTGGTCCGGCCTCATGCTCTGGTGGAAGCCGTTCAATCGCGCCGACGTCGAGCGTGTCCTCGAGCTCATCGCCGAGGGCAAGGTCCATCCGGTGATCGACCGCAGCTATCCGCTGGCCGAGGTCCGGGATGCCCTGCGGCGGGTGGCGGACGGCGAGGCACGCGGGAAGGTCCTGGTCCTGCCATGAGCGCCACGCCGTTGGTCGTGCGGAACCTGGCCGCGCTGGAGCTGCCGACGCGCACGCTGGATCCGTACGACCGCCCGATCGGCCTCCTGTCGCTGCACGAGGACGCTCCGTCGGGGGTGGAGATCTACCTGGTGGAATACCCGGCCGGGATGCAGGCAAGGTGGCATCGCCACCCATCGGCCCACACCATGCTCGTGCTGCGGGGTGAGTTGATGGTCAACGGCGAGGTGATCGGCACAGGCTCCCTCGTCCGCTACCCGGCTGACGAGCCGATGCACCATGCCCCGGCGGGTGACGGGCCCTGCCGCTTCGTGATCGTGTTCGAGGGCGCGTTCGACGTGACCGTGGTGGACGAGCCCGGCTGAGGCCCGCCCTACGCGGTGTCCGGGTCGGGGACGGCGGGAACCTCATCACCGTTCGGATGCATCAGGCCGTCGAAGGTGCACTGGATGCAGTCCGGTGCAGGCGTGGTGTGGAGCCCGTCACGGTGCTCGGCGTGCAGCGCCAGGATGCGGCCCGCCTTGGGGTCGTGCTCCCGCACCCGCCCTTCACTCTCTGACACGACCGTACCTCCCTTGCACGGAATCACGGATGGACCACGGGGCGAGCTCATCCGGAGAGCGAATTTCGGCGCGGAAATTAGCAGGAGGGCGGCGCCTCGTCAACGGCCGGCCCGCGGCCATGGCTGGCCCGGTTCCGACCTCAGAGGGTGGGCTTGAAGACCATCAGGAAGAGGATGGCGAAAAGCATGAGCGCCAGGAACTGCCCGCCGAGCGCCGACCGCCGCTGGAGGTCCACAAAGCCCGGCGGCGGTCCCGGCGGCCCCTGGCCCTCGGCCGGGGGCGGCGGAGGCGCCGAGGTCATGGCGATCATCTTCTTCACCGTCGGCAGCTGGACGAAGACCGACACCCCGAGCGTGACGAGGAACAGGATGATGGCGATCGCCAGCCACAGCGTGGTGAACGGATTCCAGCCCCTCGACCAGATCAGGCCGATGCCCATCAGGAACACGAACACGGCCCCGGGCTCGACCAGGCGCTCGGTGACGTGCGCGATGAACCGCAGCGCGAAGTTGCCGTGCATCGGCTCTGCCCCGGCCATGGGGCCGATGAAGCCGAAGGCCATGGTCGGGCCGAAGGCCGCGATCGCGCCGCCGATGTGCAGGAAGAGGAAGATCGACGCCAGGGTCTCCATCCGATGCCTCCGTGGCTAGGTAATGAACTGTGGTGCAACCGCCGCGCTACGGTACGCCGACGCGAGGCTGTGGCTCGGTCAAATTTGCGCCGGCGGGACGCGTATCCTCGGGCGGTGAGCCGATATGCCCGGGCGGGGGCCGCGCTGCGCGCCAGTCCGCCCGCTCCCTAGGGACGACGCGCGTGGGGATCGTCACGGTGGCGGTCGCCCGGAGCCCGCGGGCCGCGCGCGCGGCCTGGCTGCTGTGCCTGGCGACGCTGCTCACGGTGTCCGTCACCATCGTGCTGGTCGTCGTCAACCGCGCCTCGATCCATTCCATTGACGAGGCGAATGCCATCGAGATCATCCTGCCGTGCGGCTTCGCGGTGCTGGGCGGCCTGGTGGCCAGTCGCCAGCCGGGCAACGCCATGGGCTGGATCTTCCTGGCCATCGCCTTCCTCAACGCGGTTCCCGGCCTCACGACCCAGTGGATGCGGCTGGCGCTCATCACCGATCCCGGCGCCCCGTTCTCGGCATGGATCCCATGGGTCGGCCAGCTGACGTCCAGCGTCGTCTACCCGGCGGGCCTGGCCCTGCTGACCATGCTGCTGATCCCCAATGGTCGGCTGCTCTCGCCGCGCTGGCGCTACGTGGCGTACGCCGGCGCGGCCCTCACCACGGTGCTGGCCGCGGTGACCATGCTCGACCCGATGCTGTTCGACAGCGTCAACGTGGCGTCGCTGGCGAACCCCACCGGCGTGCCCGGCATGCAGAGCATCAGCTCGGGCATTCCGGGTCTGATCCTCTTCCTGCTGGGCCTGGCCCTGCTGCTGCTCGGCGGCTCGTCGATCCTGCTCAAGCTGCGGCGGGCGACCGGCGAGGAGCGGCTGCAGCTGCGCTGGGTCGCCTACGCCGCCACGCTGTCGATCGTCGCCAACCTGGTCAGCACCATCCTGTCGATCATGTTCCTGCCGCCGGAGTCGAACAGCCTGCCCACGACGATCGTGACGGTGCTGGGCTTCGGGATTGCCATGCCGGCGTCCTTCGCGGTGGCGATCCTGCGTTATCGGCTCTATGACCTGGACCTGCTCATCAACCGGACGGCGCTGTATGGCGCCGTCACGGTGGTGCTGGCCGCGGCCTTCTTCATGGCCAACCTGGTGGCGCAGCGGATCGTCGAATCGCTGGTCGGCGCGCCGTCCGACATGGTCGCGGCCGGTTTGGGTGTCGCCGCCGGGCTGGCCTTTGGGCCGATGCGCCGCGCGGGACGCCCGTTGGTGGACCGTCTGCTCCCTGCCCGCAGCCGCCTCACGTTGCTGTTCACCGACATCGTCGAGTCCACGCAGGCGATCGTCGACCTGGGGGACGAGCGCTGGCGAGAGCTGCTGTTCCGGTATCGCGCCGCGGTCCGCCACGAGCTGTCGCGCTTCCGGGGCCGCGAGGTGAACACCGCCGGCGACGCCTTCTTCGCGGTGTTCGACCGGCCGGTCAACGGCGTGCGCTGTGCCGAGGCGATGCGCGACGCGGTGGGGGCGCTGGGGCTGCGCGTGCGGACCGGGCTGCACTGCGGCGAAGTCGAGGTCCGCGGGGAACAGGTCTCGGGGCTGGCGGTCCACGCCGCCGCGCGGGTGATGGCCCTGGCCGGCGAAGGCGAGGTGGTCATCTCGGCCGAGATGGCCGAGGCGCTGGGTGGCGCCATTCCGCTGCAGGACGCCGGCCGGCACCAGCTGCGCGGCCTCCCAGGTGAGTGGCAGCTCTACGAGGTGGCCGCCGGGTGACGGGGGAGACTGCCGGTGCGGCGGCCGGCGCTGGCGCCGATAATCGGCCGATGAACGGCGGAATGCTCTCGGACGCCTTCGCCCATCACAGCTGGGCCACGTTGCAACTCATCGACGCCTGTGCGGACCTGGAGGACCATCAGCTGCGCGTCGGCGTGCCCGGGGTCTATGGCTCGATCCTCGAAACGCTGCGCCACCTGGTCGGCGCGGATTGCTCGTACCTGCGGGTGACCGCCGGCAACCACGATGGCATCGACGAGGACGCCGCCTCGCTGGCCGACCTGCGGCACGAGATGGAAGCGCACCAGGCGGCCTGGACCGAGCTGCTGGGGCGCGACCTGGATCCCGACGCCTGGCTGGTCCGGCACCGGCCCGATGGCTCGGAGACCCACGCGCCGCTTGGCCTTCGACTGGCCCAGGTGCTGCACCACGGCACCGACCACCGCAGCCAGGTGTGCACGATGCTCAGCCAGCAGGGGATCGAGCCGCCGGCCATCGACGTCTGGGATTTCGGTCTCGCCCATGGCCGCACCCGGCGGATCGATCCTCAGGACAGCGCTGCCTCGTAGAGCTCCCAGGTGCCCGGCACGCCGCGCAGGGTCACCGCGCTGAGCTGCCGGAAGCGGAGGTCGGTCCCCGTCGCGAGGTCGCGGACCGTCCGGGTGACCACGATCTGACGGTCATCGGCCTCGCCCAGGGCGCGCGAGGCGATGTGCACCCCGATCCCGCCGATGTCGCCCTCGCGCATCTCGACTTCGCCGGTGTGGATGGCGGCACGGATCTCCAGCCCCTCGTGCGCGAGCGCGTCACGCAAGGCGAACGCGCAGCGCAGCGCGCGGGTGGGCGCGTCGAACGTGGCCAGAATGCCGTCGCCGGTGTTCTTCACGAAGCGGCCATGCCATCGGTCCACCTCGCTGCGTGCCAGCTGGTCGTGCCGGTCCAAGAGCTGGCGCCAGGCGCGATCGCCCAGGAAAGTGGCACGCCCGGTGGAATCGACGATGTCGGTGAACAGGACCGTGGCCAGCACGCGGTCGGTGTTCTGCGCAGCCTGCAGCGAGCGGGTCTGCTCCTCGGTCCAGGCGAACTGCTCGACGTAGGGGCTGGTGGGCTCCTGTGACTCGGGCCGGTAGATCAGCAGCACGATGCCGGTGGGAAACGTTCGCGTGCCGACCAGGCGCAGGTGGTGCAGGTCGATCCGATCGCGGAACAGGTGCTTGCCGCTCCCCAGGATGACGGGATAGACCGAGAGCCGATACTCGTCAATGAGCCCATGCGCCAGCAGCTCGGTCACCAGCTCGGCGCTGCCGTAACACAGCAGGTCGCCGCCCGGTTGCGCCTTCAGCTCGGCCACGGCGGCTGCCGCATCGCCACCCAGCAGGGTGGTGTTGTGCCAGTCGGCGCGCGCCAGGCTGCGGGAGACGACGTACTTGGGGATGTCGTTCATCCGGCGGCTGAAGCGGCTGTCCGGCACGCTGGGCCAGAACGCGGCCCAGATCTGGTACGTGACGCGGCCCATCAGCAACGCCTCGGCGTCGAACAGCTGCTGCTGGTTCCATTCCTCGGCCTCCTCGTCCTGGAGACGAAGCGCCCAGGCGTTGCGACCCTCGCGATGCTCGTCGAAGCCCGGCCCTTCGATCACCCCGTCGACCGTGAGGAAGTCGGTGACCACCAGCTTCATGGGGGGAGGGTAGTGGGGCGTTCCCCGGTTTGCTGCCGGGAGCCGGCATCCCGTGCAAAACGTCACCACCTGAGCATGGACGGAACCTTGGACAGCGACTCAGCGGGCGCGACGCGAAGATCGGTGCTCCTCCGTGCTCGACGGAGGCTCGGCGAGGCCAGGAGACGCGGAGAATCGTTGCCTGACGTGCCGGTGATAAGCAGGTGGCAAGCTCCGCCGGAGCACGCGCGCCCTCGGCGACCAGCGGCGCGCCGGCCGGCGGCGCACCGCCCATCGGCTAGGCCCGGGCGGCCGCCTTGAGCTTGCGCCAGCCACCGGCGCGGTTGTTGGCGATGATCTGCAGCAGGTAGGCGAGCAGCGCGGCCCTGTTGATGGGCTGGCCCTCGCGGAAGGCGATGATCCGGCCGGTCTCGTTCTCGTGTCCGCCGGTCACGATCCCGTCCGGATCGGGCACCAGCCCGCCGTCGTAGGTGAAGACGTTGA
>DATBJR010000058.1:0-4147 GCA_036556325.1 Candidatus Limnocylindria bacterium
GCGGCTGAACACGGGCACCACCTCGCTGATGATCCCGAAGAAGGGCAGGGCCATGATGTAGACCTCGGGGTGCCCGAAGAACCAGAACAGGTGCTGCCACAGGATGGCGCTGCCGCCGGAGGCGGGGGAGAAGAAGCTTGCCCCGGTGAGCCGATCGAGCAGCAGCATCGCCAGCGCGCTGGCCAGGACCGGGAAGGTCAGCAGGATCAGCAAGCTCGTCACCAGGATGTTCCAGGTGAAGATGGGCATCCGGAACATCACCATCCCCGGCGCGCGCAGGGTGAAGATGGTGGCGATCAGGTTGACCGCGCCCAGGATCCCGCTCGTGCCCGACAGCAGCAGTCCCAGGATCCAGAGATTGGCGCCGACCTGTGGTGAGTAGGTTGCCTCGGACAGCGGCGCGTAGCCGGTCCAGCCGAAGGCTGCGGCCCCGCCGTTGGTAAGGAAGCCGGAGAAGGCGATGATCCCGCCGAACAGGTAGAGCCAGTAGGTGAGGGCGTTCAACCGTGGGAAGGCGACGTCCGGCGCCCCGATCTGGAGTGGGACCAGGTAGTTCGCGAGGCCGATCCCCAGCGGGACGACCGAGAAGAAGATCATCCCGGTGCCGTGCATGGTGAACAGCTGGTTGTAGGTCTCCTGGTCCACGAATTGGAGGCCGGGGAACGCCAGCTCGGAGCGGATGACCATGGCCAGCACGCCGCCGACGAGGAGGAAGGCGATCGCGGTCACCAGGTACTGGATCCCGATCCGCTTGTGATCGGCCCCGGTCATGCTCTCGACCAGCGCCGTGCCGAAGCCGCTCCGTCGTTCCGCGACCGCCGTCATGGCGTGGCCTCCGCGGGGGATGCCGTTGCCTGCGATGCCAGCCAGGTCTGGAAGGCCGGCTCGCTGACGGCGTCGATCTCGAAGCGCATGTCGGCGTGCAGCAGGCCGCAGAACTCGCCGCATTGGCCGGCGTAGGTGCCCTGCTCGTCGAAGGTGACGGTCAGCTCGTTCACGCGCCCCGGGACGGTGTCGCGCTTCACCAGGAGGTGGGGCACGAAGAACGAGTGGACGACGTCCGCCGATTTCAGGATGAACGTCACCGGCCGGTCCACGGGCAGCGAGATGCGCTGCGGATCGGCGGCCGTGCCCACGACCGTGACGCCGGCATCGGGGTAGGTGAAGCGCCAGCCCCACTGGAATCCCGTGACCTCGACCTTCAGGCTGCTGGCCGGGGGCGAGGCGTCGACGCGACCCAGGACGATCGAGGTGCCGACGATCAGGCCCAGGGTGAGCAGCGTCGGCAGCGCCCACCAGGTCACTTCCAGCCAGAAATGGCCCCGGGTCTGTGGCGGCAGGGCGGCCTGGCTGCCGTGCGCGCGATAGCGGATCACCGACCAGCTGATGAGGCCGGCCACCACGAGGCCAACCACCGCGGCCGCCACCATGAAGTAGCCGTACAGGGTGGCGACGTCCCGTCCCTGCACGGTGGCCGGCTCCGGCATGCAGCCGGCCAGGCACAGCGCCGCTGCCCCAAGGAGGGCTGCCCGGCGGAGCCGGGTCACCCGGAGTCGCGACCGACGAAACCGCGCACGGCCAGCGAGGCCAGCGCGGTCGCGACCAGGAGCGCCCCTCCCCCCAGGAGTCGACGATGGAGGTTGGCCCACAGCTGCCAGGAGAAGTCACGGGCCTGGTCGCTGAACGAGCCGCGCACGCCATGATCGCCGCCGCCCGGCCCATCCACCGGCTCCCACAGGTTGTCGGGCCGCTGCGCCGGCTGCGGCTCATCGGTCTGCTGGCTGCCGTAGCCCATCCGCACCAGCACCCGGTCGGCGTAGGACGGCGCGATCTTGTTGCCGATGATGGCCTTGACCGTTGGCCAGCCGATGTTCAGCTCCCGGGTCGCGTCGGGATGGTCGCCGGCCCAGGCAATACCCTCCGCCACCAGCTCCGGCTCGAAGATGGGCGGCACCGGCTGGGCGCGGTTCGGCAGGCGGCTGCGCACCCACCCGAACTGCGGCGTGTTGACGGCCGGCAGCTGGACCATGGTGACCTTGACCTGCGATCCGTCGTGCAGCAGCTCGGTGCGGAGCGAGTCATGGAAGCCCTGGATGGCGTGCTTGGCGGCGCAGTAGGGCGCCTGCAGGGGGATGCCACGGTAGGCCAGCGCCGATCCCACGAGGACGATGGTGCCACGGTCGCGCGGCAGCATCCGGCGCAGCGCGCTCAGCGTCCCGTGCACGGTCCCCAGGTAGGTGACCTCGGTCACGCGCCGAAACTCCTCGGCGGGGATTTCCCGCACCGGCGAGAAGACGCTGACCATGGCGTTGTTCACCCAGCGGTCGATCGGCCCGAGCGTCGACTCCACCGCATCCGCGGCGCGTTCGACCGCCTCGGGATCGGCGACGTCGAGCGGGAGCACCAGGGCCTGCCCGCCGAGCCGCTCCACGTCCTGCCGGGCGCCCTCGAGGCCGTCGGTGCCGCGGGCGATGAGCGCCACCGCGTCGCCGCGCGCGGCGTGGAGCCGCGCGAGCGCGCGGCCGACACCGGCCGACGCGCCGGTGATGACCACCACCTCGCGGCCTTTGGCTCGGCTCATGAGGGAGCAGAGGGCGTGACCATCATGGCGGCGATCCCCGCAGACGCCGTGCCACACAGACATGGGTGTAACGCCGGAACGTAGAGTACGTAGCCGCGCTGGCTTCGTTGGGGCCAGCGGGAACCCGCCCGGAGCAGCTTCGCCACGTGCTTGCAGTGCTCGCGGGGTGGCGGGTGAGCCTGCATCGGACGCGCGCCGACTGGCCGATCGTGGCCGCGGCGGGGCTGAGCACGCTCCTGGCCGCCGCCCTGCTGTCGATCGGTCCGATCTACTCGTCAGCGACGTCGCTGGCGGGGATCCGGCGCGCACTGGCCGACGCCCCGCAGGCCGACAAGCTCGTCAGCGCCTCCTACTACGCGCCGCCGGCGGACGCCGCGAAGGCGGATGCCACCGTTCGCACGGATCTCCAGGCCGCCATCCAGCCACTCGGTGGAAGCGTGCTGCGGGACGTGCAGAGCACCGAGAGCTTTGCGGTCGCCGGCCGGGCGAAGGGCGAGGTGGAGGACCGGGCGCTACTCGGCTTCGCGGAGGGCATCGCCGACCACGCGACACTGCGCGGCGGTGCCTGGCCGACGGAAACCGCACCTTCGGAGCCGATGCAGGTGGCGGTCCTGGATGCCGTTGCCGACCGCCTGCGCCTCAAGGTGGGCGCCGAGCTGCCACTGGTCGTCCGCGAGTTCGACCAGGAGTCGGAGATCAGGACCAGGGTGGTCGGCATCTTCACCATCACCGGCGGGGCCGATGCGTACTGGCAGGGCGACGCGCAGCTTGCGACCGGGGTCGCCGAGCACGGGTCGTATCGCACGCTGGGCCCGCTGCTGACGACGCCGGGCAACGTGCTGCAGCGCGCCCCGCTGGCCTCGGTCCAGGTGCGCTGGCGCGCCTTTCCCAATCTTGATCGGCTGACGGTCGATGACTCGCCAGGGCTGCGCAGGCGGCTGGCGGCCCTGCCGGAGGTTCTGCAGATCGCGGCCGGCGCCAAGCTGGACGTGCGTACTGGCCTGCCGCCGATCCTGGACACCGCCGAGCGCTCGCTCCAGGTCAGCGGAGCCAGCGTCCTCCTGCTCATGCTGCAGCTCGCCATCCTGGCCGCGTACGCCATCGTGCTGACCGCTTCGCTGCTGGTCGACCAGCGTCGCGTCGACACGGCCATGCTGCGGTCGCGCGGCGCCGGGCCCATCCAGCTGACGCTGCTGTCCCTGGCCGAGGCGCTGCTGCTGGCGATCCCGGCCGTCCTGGTCGCCCCGTGGCTGGCCACGGCCGCGTTGGCGCTGCTCAACGCCGCGGGACCGCTGGCTGACGTGGGCCTCAGCATCGAGCCTCGCGTCACGCCGCCGGCGTACCTGGCCGCCGCCGCGGCCGGCATCGTGTGCGTGGCGCTGATGGTGGTGCCCGTGCTGCTCGGTGCGCGGCGATTCGCCGAAGCCGAGCGTGAGCTGTCACGCCAGGAGACGCGGACCTTCGGGCAACGGATGGGCCTGGACGTGGCGCTCATCGCGATCTCGGGCATCGCGCTGTGGCAGCTACGGAGCTATGGCGCGACGCTGACGACCTCGGTGCGCGGCA
>DATBJR010000059.1:0-15222 GCA_036556325.1 Candidatus Limnocylindria bacterium
CCGATCGTGGGGTTGTAGCTCAGCTGGGAGAGCACCTGCATGGCATGCAGGGGGTCGGGGGTTCGAGTCCCCCCAGCTCCACCACCTCCATCGGTCAAGTCATGGTGGTACCGCGAATGGAAGCCCCCTTCGTCCTGACGATTGGGGGCTTTGTCGTACCCGGAAGCCGATGGAGAGGCAGCAACACATGGCCAGCCAGCCAGCGACGATGCAGCGCACGGCCCGCGACGGACGGGCCTGGCTGCTGCGCCCTGCGCGGCCGACCGATGCGCGCGGCCTGGCTGCGCTGTTCGCCGCGGTCCGCGCCGAGGGCCGATGGCTGCTGACCCCGCCCGGCGCCCTGAGCCAGCCATCGGAGGCGTTCTTCATCAGCGAGATGATCCGCGGTCACGATGGGCTGGCCCTGACCGCCGAGGCCGACGGGACGGTGATCGGCAACGTGCTGGTCACCGTCGAGCGCAACTCGGTGAGCAGCCACGTGGGCACCTTGAGCATCGTGATCGACGAGCGCTGGCGCGACGTCGGCATCGGCTCCGAGATGGTTCGCGCGGCCCAGGAGTGGTGTGCGGCCAACGGCCTGCTCAAGCTGGGGCTGGCCGTCTTCCCGGACAACGAGCGGGCGGTGGCGGTCTACGAACATGCCGGCTTCGTGCGTGAGGGCCTGCGCCGCCGGCAATACCGCGGCGAGGGCGGCGTCCTGCGCGATGAGCTGCTGATGGCCTGGTTCCCACCGGGGACGGAAGGGTGAGCGCCATGGACCTGTCGCGAGCCCGCTCCTTCGACGCCTGGGCCGGCGACTACGACCGCTTCCGGCCCAGCTATCCCGCTGCGCTGTTCGAGACCATCGCGTCGCAGCTGACGCTGCCGCGCATCCCGCACGTGGTGGACCTGGGCGCCGGCACCGGTCGCGCCTCGCTGGCGATGGCGGCGCTGGGCTGGCGCGTCACCGCCGTCGAGCCCGGCAAGCCGATGCTGGACGTGCTGCGCGGTCGAGCCGCCAACGAGGGACTGCTGATCAGCACGGTCCAGGCCAGTGCCGAGGCGACCGGCCTGGATGCCGGATCGGCAGACCTGGTCACAGCGGCCCAGGCGTTCCACTGGTTCGACCAGCTTCGCGCCCTTGGCGAGATGGCTCGCATCCTGAAGCCTGGCGGCGGGCTGGCGCTGTTCTGGAACGTGCGCGACGCGAGCCGCTCCCCGTTCCTGGCCGACTATGCCGCTGTGCTGCAGCGCTACGTCGGCGACGCCGATGCCGGTCGCTACGAGTCCTCGATGCCCGAGGAGGCGACGCGACGGACGATCGAGTCCCAGGGCGACGCGTTCGCCGATGTGCGGCTGACGCAGCTGCACCACGAGATGACGATGACCGACGAGGAGTTCGTGGGCATGGTGTTCACCGCCTCGTACGTGCGGGTGAACAAGACGCCCGAGGAGCAGGACCGCTTGCGCCTCGACCTGGCGGCCCTGCTCGGCCGGCATGGCCTGGCCGACGGGCGGCCATTCTCCGTCCCCTACCGCCTGGACCTGTGGACAGCACGAAGGAGCGATTGATGACGACCCGGACCGCCGAAGAGGCCCGCACCGGCCGCAGCGAGCGTTTTGACCCGAGCCGGTACGAACAGCAGTGGCGCGACCGCTGGGCCGCCGACGACCTCTATCACGCTGACGACGCCGATCCCAAGCCGAAGCGCTACGTGCTGACGATGTACCCCTACCCGTCCGGAGACCTGCACATCGGCCACTGGTACGCGGCCACCGCCCCGGACATCGTGGCGCGGCTCCATCGGATGCGCGGCGAGAACGTGATGTTCCCCATGGGCTTCGACTCGTTCGGCCTGCCGGCCGAGAACGCGGCCATCGACCGCGGCGTCCATCCGGCCATCTGGACCGCCGCCAACATCGATCGCATGCGGGCCCAGTTCCGGACGATGGGCTGTATGTTCGACTGGGAGCGCGAGGTCGTCACCAGCGACCCCGGCTACTACCGCTGGACCCAGTGGCTGTTCCTGCAGCTCTACCGCGCCGGGCTGGCCTATCGGGCCATGGCGCCGGTCGACTGGTGCCCGAAGGACCAGGTGGTGCTGGCGCGGGAGCAGGTCGAGGGTGCCGACCGCCATTGTTGGCGCTGCGGCACGCCGGTCATCAAGCGCGACCTGGAGCAGTGGTTCTTCCGCATCACGAACTACGCGGACGAGATGCTGAGCTTCGCGGGCCTGGACTACCCGGAGCCGATTCGGCTGATGCAGACCAACTGGATCGGCCGCAGCGAGGGCGCGGAGATCGACTTCCCGGTGGAGGCCGATGACGCCGCGCCGATTCGGGTCTTCACCACGCGGCCGGACACCATCTATGGGGCGACCTTCATGGTCCTGGCACCCGAGCATCCGGCCGTGGCGGCCCTGACCACCGACGAGCGCCGCAGCGAGGTCGAAGCGTACGTGGCGGCGGCCCGTCGCGAGACGGAGATCGAGCGACTGAGCGCCGAGCGGGAGAAGACCGGCGTCCCCATCGGCGCCTTCGCGGTCAACCCGATGACCCAGCAGCCCATCCCGATCTGGGTGGCGGACTACGTCCTGCCCGGCTACGGGACAGGCGCGATCATGGCCGTCCCCGCCCACGACGAGCGCGACTACGCGTTTGCTGCCAGGTACGACCTGCCGATTCGTTACGTCGTGCAGCCGCCCGACGGGGCGCCGCAGGGACAGCCGTTCATCGCGCACTCCGCCGACGAGGTCCTGGTCGACTCCGGTGAGTTCAGCGGCATGCCCGCCTCCGAGGCGATCGGCGCCATCACCCGGCAGCTGGCCGACCTGGGACTGGGCGGTCCGGCGGTGAGCTACAAGCTGCGCGACTGGCTGGTGAGCCGCCAGCGCTACTGGGGCGCGCCGATACCCATCGTCTACTGCCCGGAGCATGGCGCGCAGCCGGTCCCCGAGGACCAGCTGCCGGTGACGCTGCCGGAGGACGTGGACTTCGCGCCGACCGGCGTCTCGCCGCTGCAGTCGCACGAAGCGTTCCTGGCGGCGAGCTGCCCGGTGTGCGGCGCCGATGCGCGGCGCGAGACCGATACCATGGACACCTTCGTCGACTCCGCCTGGTATTTCCTGCGCTACTGCTCGCCACACGATGAGCGACAGGCGTGGGATGCCGAGGCGGTGGCGCGCTGGCTGCCGGTGGATGTCTACACCGGCGGCGCCGAGCACGCGGTCCTGCACCTGATGTACGCGCGGTTCTTCGTCAAGGCCCTGCGCGACATGGGCATGCTGGCCTTCGACGAACCGTGGATCGTGCTGCGCAACCAGGGCCAGATCCTGGGCGAGGACCACCAGCGCATGAGCAAGTCCCGCGGCAACGTCGTCAACCCCGACGAGCTGGTCGCCCGTTATGGGTCCGACACGGTGCGGCTGTTCCTGATGTTCATCGGCCCATGGGACCAGGGCGGCCCCTGGAACCCGATGGGCATCGAGGGCGTGCATCGCTTCCTGGGACGCGTCTGGCACCTGGCCCAGCCCGCTGCGGCCGGGGAGATGCCCGGCAGCCAGGGGCCGAACGGCGGCCAGCTGCTCGGCACGGTGGAGGAGCTGGAGCGCGCGCTGCGCCGGGCGACCCACGCCACCATCGCGGGCGTGACCGACGACTACGGCGCGTTTCGCTTCAACACCGCCGTCGCCAAGCTGATGGAGCTCTCCAACGCGATCCACCGTGCTCGCGAGGCCGGGATCGGTGGCAGCTCGGCCTACGGCGAGGCCGTGGACACGCTGCTGCTGCTGCTGGCGCCGGCGGCGCCCCACATTGCCGAGGAGCTGTGGGCGCGACGGGGGCGTGAGTACAGCATCCACACCCATGCATGGCCCGAGGCCGACCCAGCGCTGGCGGTCGCCGACACGGTCGAGCTGCCGGTGCAGGTCGACGGCAAGCTGCGGGATCGGCTGGTCGTCACCCGCGACACCCCGGCGGACGAGGTCGAACGGCTGGCGCTCGCCTCCCAGCACGTGCAGCGCTACCTGGCCGGCCGCGCACCGCGCCGGGTGATCCAGGTGCCGGGCAAGCTGGTGAACGTGGTGACGCCGGACGCCTGATCGACGCGCCATCGAGCAGAGCCGGTGTCCGGGCCGATGAGCCGCTGGTAAGCGGCGCGTAAGGAGCTCTCCGCTAGCCTGCACACCCTGTTTCCGGGACCCGGCGTCGAGTGCCCGGGCGCCGGGCCCCGGACAGGTGTCATGCATCCGCTGCTCGCCTTCCCGGAGAGCGTCGCGTGGAGGTCAGCAGGCGGGACAGGATCGCCATTGGTCTGGCGGCAGGCGGCGGGCTGAGCATTCTGGCCGCCATCGGGTTGCTGGTGGCGGCCGTGCTCAATGGCCCGTCGGCAGCCGCCGCCCGACCCTCGGCATTGCCATCGTTTGGACCCCTGGGCTCCGCCACTGCGGTCGGCAGCCCGACGCCGTCCAGGGAGGACGTCGTGGTGGACGTCGAGGGTGCGGTACGCCGGCCGGGCGTCGTGCGCCTGCCGGCTGGCTCGCGCGTCGCGGACGCCCTGCAGGCGGCCGGCGGCTACTCGAAGCAGGCTGACCTGAACGCCGCGGCGGGCGCGCTCAACCTGGCCGCGGTGCTTGCCGACGGCGCGCAGGTCCATGTCCCGATGATCGGCGCCACCACCGCCGCGGGCGGCGGGCCGAGTCCGGCGGGCGGGGGCGGCCTGGTGAACCTGAACACGGCGAGTCCCGAGGAGCTGGACGCGCTGCCGGGCATCGGGCCGGTCACCGTGCAGAAGATCGTGGCCGCGCGCGCCGAGCAGCCGTTCAGCACCCTCGACGAGATGGTGGAGCGCGAGGTCATCGATCGCGGCCAGCTCGAAGACATCCGCGACCTGGTGACCTTGTAGGCATCACGTGGCGGCCCTGCTGCCGGCACTGCTGGCCGGCGCCGTCCTGGGCATCGTGGCCCGCGACGGTGGTGCGCCGCTCGTCGTCATCCCCGCAGCCGCCGGCGTCTCGGCTGCCGCGCTGCTGGTCGCGGCCCTGCTGCGGTCACGCTGGCTGCTGGTGGCCGGTGTGCTCGTCGCCGGCGTGGCAGTCGGCCTGTGGCGGGGTGAGGCCGTGGCGCTGCCCACCGGTCCGGAGAGCGTGGCCACGGCCATCGGCGACGACACGCGGACGGTGGAGGGGACGGTCAACGACGATCCGCGGCCGCGTGGAGAGCGGCAGCAGGTCGTGCTTGACCAGGTGACGCTCGGCGCCGACGATTCGCCGTCTCGCCCGGCGACGGGCCGGATCCTGCTCTGGCTGCCGCGCGGCCTGCTGGTATCTGCCGGGGACCGCCTGCGGGTGCAGTCGCGCCTGGAACAGCCCGAGGACTTCGAGGGCTTCGCCTACCGGGCCTACCTCGCGCGCCAGGGCATTGCCGCCATCGCGTCGGCACGCGGCGCCGCCATCGTCGCGCACGACCTGCCGCCGCTGGCCGAGGCGATGCGCGCGGCCCGTGGCTGGCTGCTCCACGGCCTGAACGAGGTGGTACCGGAGCCGGAGGCGGCCCTGGCGGCCGGCATCGTGCTCGGCGTGCGTGCGGGCATCGATCCCGCCATCAACGATGCCTTCGCGGCGGCCGGGCTGACGCACGTGGTGGCAATCTCTGGCTGGAACATCGCGATCGTGGCCGCCCTGGCAGCGGCGGGCACGCGCCCGCTCACCCGACTGCCGCGCGGACGGTGGCTGGCTGCCGCGATCGCCGCGGTGGCCGTCGGTGCCTACGTCCTGCTCACCGGCGCCTCGCCATCGGTCGTGCGGGCGGCCCTGATGGCCGGCGGCTTGCTGCTCGGGCGGCTGGGCGGTTCGCGGTCCCATGCGCTGTCGGCGCTCATGCTGGCCGCCCTCGTCATGGTCGTGGCCGCGCCAACGGTCGTCTGGGACGTTGGGTTCCAGCTATCGGCGCTGGCCACCGCCGGGCTCATCTGGTTCGCGTCCGAATTCGAGCGGCGCCTGGACCGATGGCCAGCCCTCGTTCGCGAACCCGTGGCGCTGACCCTGGCGGCACAGGTCACCACGCTGCCGGTGATCCTTCTCAATTTCGAGCGGCTGTCGCTGGTGGCACCCCTCGCCAACGTGGTGGTCGTGCCGCTCGTCCCGGTCGTCATGCTGACCGGGGCGCTGGCGGCCGCCGCCGGCGCCGTGCATGGGGCCCTGGGCCCGATTGGTGGCGCGCTCGGCTGGGCGACGGGCGGTGCCGCCTGGCTCTACCTGCGGGTGATGATCGATGCCGGCCTGGCCGCCGCGGCCGTGCCGATGGCGTCGGTGCCCGTCGCCGCGCCCGGTTGGCTGCCCGCGGCGTGGTACCCGCTGGTGCTCCTCGCCGTGCGACGCGCGGCTGGGGCGCCGCGGGAGGGCGATTCGGGGCCGACGTCCAGGAGACCGGCACATGCGACCGGGTTTGCGACCGGCCTGGTGCGGCCGCGAACCATGGGCGCGGCCACGCTGATCGTCCTGGCGGGCTTGACGGCCGCCAGCCGCGCCGACGGGCGCCTGCACGTGATCGCCCTCGACATCGGCCAGGGGGACGCGATCCTGGTAATCACGCCGGAGGGCAGGACGCTGCTGGTCGATGGCGGCCCGGACCCGGATCTCATCCTGCGACGCATCGGCCAGGAGCTGCCGTTCTGGCGGCGCCGGATCGACATGGTCGTCCTCACCCACCCGCACGAGGACCACGTGGCCGGCCTGGTGCCGGTGCTCGAGCGCTTCGAGGTCGGCGTCGTGCTCGATTCGGGACGCGCCTACCCGAACCCATCGTACGCGCGCTTCCGCTCCCTGGCCGCGGCGGAGGGGGCAGGCGTCTACCGCCTGGCGCGAACCGGCGATCACCTGCGGCTGGGATCGGCGGAGCTGGCGGTGCTCTACCCATCCGCGGCAGACGCCGACGCACCGCTGCCCGAGGACGACATCAACAACGCGTCGGTGGTCATGCTGCTGCGCAGCGGCTCCTTCAGTGCCCTGCTGCAGGGAGATGCCGAAGCGCCGGTGGAGGCGATGCTGCTGGAGCGCCACCTCGTGCCCGACGTCGACCTGCTGAAGGTCGGCCATCACGGCTCGGAGTCGAGCAGCACGCCCGCCTTCCTGGCAGCCGCTCGTCCGGAGATCGCGCTCATCTCGTGCGGCCTGGGCAACGCGTACGGCCACCCCCATCGGGTCACGCTCGAGCACCTGGCCGCAATCCCCTCGCTCGTCCTGCACCGCACGGACCTGGAAGGGACCATCGACGTTGTGGTCGACGCCGCCGGACGGCCGACGGTGGGCCACGCGCCGGGCAATCCGGGTAGCATCGGCGCATGGTGGTTCCCGGCCGCGACCAGGCGCTGCTCCTGCTGGAGTCCATGTCGCTGCCGAAGGGGATCGTCATTCATTCGACCGGTGTCGCGCGCGTCGCGGCCGAAGCGGCTCGGCTGGTCGCCGCCGCTGGCGTGCCGGTCGACGTGCGCCTGGTCGAGGTCGCCGCCCTGCTGCACGACATCGACAAGCCCGAGACGCGCGCCGGCGGTGGCCGGCATGGCGAGGTTGCGGCCGAGCGGTTGATCGAGATGGGCTATCCCGAGCTGGCCGCGCCGGTGGCATCGCACCCGGTGACCTGCCTGCTCGACGACCGATGCTTCCCGCGCGGCTGGCCGTCGGTCCTGGTGTCGGTCGCCGACCGGCACGTGGCACAGGCATTCCTGACGATCGACGAGCGCATCGACGACATGCAGCAGCGCCACCCGGAGTACGCCGAGGACCTCGACGCCGCCCGCCGGCCGGCGCATGCCCTGGAGGTGGAGCTGGCCGAGGCGGCAGGCGTCGACGTGGCTGCGCTGGTGGCCCGGCTGCGCGCCGCCTGGCAGGCCGGCGCATGAGCGTCTCGCTGCTGCTCGCCCACGGCGACGACGGCTTCGGGCTCGATCAGCTGCTGGCCGGCTTCGCCGCCCGCATCGGCGCCGATGACCGGGTGGAGATCACGCCCGAGCGCAGCCCGGACGAGGCGGCGCTGGACGCGGCGCGAGTCGAGGCGGCCAGCGTGGGCATGTTCGGCGTGCGGCTCACCGTCCTGCGCCAGCCGCTGCGTGCCGCCGGGCGATCCACAACCGCGGGCGACAAGCTGATCGCCCTCGCCGCCGACCTGCCCGACGGCGCCGCGCTCGCCCTCGTCGACCTGCGATCGACGCGCGACGCGAGCCGGCCGCCGGCGCTGCTGTCACGCCTGGCCAGCGCGGTGGTGACACGTGGCGGAGTCGTGGAGGAACGGCTGGCGCCGCGGCGCGGCGAGCTGCAGGCCTGGATCCGCAGCCGCGCCCGCGACCGCGCCCTCGAGCTGGAGCCGCGCGCAGCGGCGCTGCTCGCCGAGCGCATCGGCGGCATGGTGGCCGAGACGGACATCGAACGCGGCGAGCAGACGCGGATCGCGGCGAGCGAGCTGGAGAAACTTGGCACCTACGCGGCGGATCGGGCGATCACCGCCGACGATGTCGAGGCGCTGGTGGCGGACACGCGCCCCGCCAGCCTGTTCGCCATCACGAACGCCGTCGACCGTCGCGATCCGGCGGCAGCCACCCGGGCGCTCGATCGGGCCCTGGCCGACGAGCAGCCGGCGCTGCGCATCCTCGGCGCGCTTCAGGGCCGCATCAGTGACCTGATCGTCGCGCGCGACATGACGGCATCCGGGGCGCAGGCGGCCGAGCTCACCAAGCGCGTCGGACGCGGCAATGCCCGGATGGCGGAACGGCTGGCGGAGGCGGCACGCCGCTACTCGGGTGCGGAGCTGGAGCAGATGCTGATCGGCCTGTTCGAGGCAGACCTGGCGATCAAGACGAACGCCATGGAGCCGGAGCCGGCGCTGGCAGCGTGGCTGGGCGAGTACCTGGTCGGGATGCCGCGTCCCGGGCGAGGAGGCTAGGCGGCTCCGGCGCGCAGCACGCGATCGGACTCGATCGCGAACGTGCAGCGGGCATCCGTCAGGCCCAGGATGCCGATCAGCTGTTGATCGACGTAGAGCTGGCGGCACGGCACGCAGAGCGCGCCGGGGATCGCGAAGAAGAGCCGCTCCTCGGCGACCGCATCCTTGAAGGCGGTATCGAAGACGCTGGTCAGCAGCTGACCGCTGCAGAAGCGGCAGCTTTCGATCGGCCTCGAGATGGCGGCGAAGTCGCTCATGGGCGCGAGCATGGGATCGGCCCGGGCCGTGCTCAATAGGAGTACCGGTGCAGGTCGGCCTAGTACTCGCGCAGTACGTCAGACCAGGCGGACGACCTCGCTGGCGCCGCTCCACAGCCGCTCCAGGCCGTAGTACTCGCGCTCCTCGGGGGCGAACAGATGGACGATCACGCTGCCGTAGTCGAGCAGGACCCAGCGGGCGGTGCGCAGGCCCTCGATCCCGAGCGGCCGGATGCCCTCCCTGCGCAGCTCGTCGACGAGCGCCTGGCTCAGGGCCTGGACCTGCCGGTCGCTGCGTCCCGAGGCGATGACGAAGTAGTCGGCCATGGTGGTGACCTCGGCCGTCCGCAGCAGGACGATGTCCGACGCCTTCTTGTCCGAGGCGATGTCCACGATGCGATGGGCGAGGTCCGCCGGGTCCCGCTCCGTGATCGGCTGTCGTGCTTCTGCCAGCGCGTCTACTCCCTGCCGCCCGGCGAGGTGGCCTCAACCACGCGCACGGCGCCGGTAGAGGCCCTTTTCGAGGATCAGCTCCTCGACCGCCTGTGGCACAAGGTAGCGGATGGTCTGCCCGGCCGCCACCCGCTGCCGAATGGCGGTGGCGCTGACGTCCAGCGAGGGACCCTCCAGCAGGTGGATGCGGTCGGCCGCGTCGCCGAAGCGTTGCCGCAGCGAGGCCATGGGCGGCAGCTCGCTGCCCGGTCGTGGACCGACCACCCACTCGACCAGGGACAGGAGCCGGTCCGGCTCGCGCCACGCGTCGATCTGCGACAGCGAATCGGCTGCCATGAGCAGGTAGAGCCGCGCATCGGCGTAGGTCCGCAGCAGCTCCGCGACGCTGTCGACGGTGTACGACGGTCCCGGCCGCTCCGCCTCAAGGGTGGACAGCTCGAACTGCGGGTTGCCGCTGATGGCCAGTCGCGTCATCAGCAGCCGATCGGTGATGGAGGTCATGCCGCGGCGGCGCTTGTGGGGTGGCTGGCCCGCCGGCATGAAGAGGACGCGGGCCAGGGCCAGGCTGTCGGCCGCCAGGCTGGCGAGCCACAGATGCCCAACGTGCGGCGGGTCGAAGGTGCCGCCCAGGATGCCGATGCGTTCGGTGCCGTCGCCGGTGGTACGGCGCTGCGCCTTCGGCGACGGCCGCCGATTGGCGACCGGACGCCTGGTGCTCGCCCGGTCCGTACGCGGTGTCGCAGTCAGCAGCGTGCTCCCGCTCACTCGTCCTCGCTCCATTCGAGCTCGACGCGGCCGATGCGAACCATGGTGCCGGACGCGGCGCCCTGGCGCCGCAGCTCGGCGTCGATGCCAGACCGCTCCAGGGTGCGCTGAAAGCGGTCGCGCGACTCCTCGTTCGTGAAATCGGTCCGCGCGGCGGCAGTCTCGATCCGACGGCCCTGCACCCGCAGCCCATCGGGCTCGCGCACGACCTGCCAGCCACGCTCCAGCGGGTCGAACCGGTGCACCCGCACCGGCACCTCCCGCTCGCCCGGCTTGACCCCAGCCGTCGCAGCGGTCAACGCATCGCGCAGCTGTCCGCGCAGGTCGGCCAGACCGGTGCCGTCATGCGCCGACACGGCCAGTGGCCGCCGGCCCTCCCGCAACAGCTCCTGCCGGAGGGCTGGCCAGCGCTCCGCCACAGCTGGCAGATCGAACTTGGTGACGACCATCGGCATCGGTCGCTCCAGCAGGGCCGGATCGCGCAGGCGCAGCTCGTCTTCCACGGCCCGCCACTCGGCGACCGGGTCGCGGGCCGCCCCGTCAACCACGGCGACGAGGACGCGCGTGCGCTCCACGTGCCGAAGGAAGGCATGCCCCAGCCCCTTGCCCTCGTGCGCGCCCTCGATCAGGCCGGGCAGGTCGGCCACCACGGCGGTCTCCTCACCGTCTTCGTCGAGCGCCAGCACGCCGAGGTTCGGGCTGGTGGTGGTGAAGGCGAAGGCGCCCACCTGCGGGCGCGCAGCGGTGAGCGCCGCGAGCAGGGTCGACTTGCCGGCATTCGGCGCCCCCACCAGGCCGATGTCGGCGATCAGCTTCAGCTCGAGCTCGATCCAGTGCTCCTCCCCGGGCTCGCCCTTCTCGAAATGGGTCGGCGCCCGATGCGTGGGCGACACGAAGTGGACGTTGCCGCGTCCGCCGCGTCCGCCGCGGGCCACGACCAACCGGTCACCCGGCGCCAGCAGCTCCCCGAGGTTCACTGTTCGCGCCTCGGAGTCCCGCGAGTCGGCGCGGCGAACCACCGTTCCGGGCGGCACCTGCAGCACGACGTTCGCCCCATTGCGTCCGTGCGAGCGACGACGCGCGCCGCGGCCACCAGCTCCGCCGCGGGCGTGGCGTCGACGACGGAGCTCGGCCAGGGTCGTCATGCCGGCCGCCGCCTCCAGGATCACGTCGCCGCCCTTGCCGCCGTCGCCACCATCGGGTCCGCCGCGCGGGACATGCGCCTCCCGTCGGAACGAGGCCGAACCGTCGCCGCCGGCACCCGCGGACACCAGGATCCGCGCTTGGTCAGCGAACACGGCGCGGATGATAGCAACGGGCCGCGGGCCACCCGCGGCGGGACGAGCTCCGCGAGCGGTGATGGGGTCGGCGATTACAGGTAGCGCAGCGGGTTGACCGGGACGCCGTTGACGACCACTTCGAAATGCACGTGCGGCCCGGTGCACATGCCGGTGCAGCCCACTGCCGCGATCCCCTCGCCGCGATGCACCGCCTGGCCGACCTTCACGTACATGGCGCCCAGGTGGTTGTAGACCGTGTGCATCCCGTTGCCGTGGTCGATCTCCACCACCAGCCCACCGCCGTTGTTCCGCCAGCCGGCCCAGATGACCGTGCCGGCATCGGACGCGGCGACGGTGGTACCGGCCGGCACGGCGATGTCGATGGCAAGGTGCGCGGCGCTGTAGTAGGTCGTGATCGTGCCGTGCACCGGCCACAGCAAGGCACCGCTGCCGTAGATGACCGGCGGAGGCGGGGCCACGGCGGCGACCGCCGCTGGCTCGGGAGCGGGTGGTGGCGGTGCCACGGGCGTGGGGAGCGGGGTGGGCGCTGCCGTCGAGGCGGGGACGTGCGCGGCACGTGACTGGAGGCGAGGGTCGACCCGACCACCTTGCAGCTCGAACGTGCTGGTGCGGGCCGCCGGAGCGGCATCGGCCGCGCCGCGCACGCGGGCGACGAGGTCGAAGGGAAGCAGTTGAGTCGCGGATCCGACGGACGCGCTGCTGGGCGTCCGGATGGCGGCGATGCCGAAGACTGCGGCACAGGCAACCATGCCGATGACGGCGACATGCGTGACTGCCCGCGACAGCGATCGTGGCTGGGTCAACCGGCGCAGCGGCCGCTGCGGATCAGGCAATACAAACGCTCCCCAGCGGTTCTCGGTGTCCAGTGCCGGATTCGCATCTCCCCGTGACCCGCGGCGGCAGCACGCTGGGCCGAATCTGGCGCGACGATGGTACCAGCGGCTTTCGAAGCCGGTCAAGGACGGCTCAGCTACCCGAGGCAACCTGCAGGGGCGGGGATCCGAGCTCGGTCAACGGCCCGTCAGCGTCGGCGACGGTGATCCACGCCACCCGGCGGCCACCGGAGCCGCCGGAGGGCAGGGCGAGGCGCACGTCCACCGCTGCGCCGGGCGCCAGGGCGGGCAACGCGTCGGGCACTATCGGCGCCAGGTGGTCAGGCGGGACGCGCAGGTACGGTTCATCGGTGGCCTGCCACGCGCCCAGCAGCTGCATGCCGGCGGGCCATGGGCGGCTGCCGGTGTTCGTCAGGCGGACGACGAGGTGGTCGCCAGGCGCCGATGGTGGCCAGTAGGGCGGACCGTTGCCCGTCCGCGGCTGGGGTGCCGTGCCCGGTCCGTCGTCGAGCTCGGGCAACGAATAGCCCACGGCCAGCGGCCGCTCGGAGAAGTACGTGGCCAGCGCGGAGAAGATGCCGTCGGCGGCGGCCTGCTGCCCGGTGGCGGAGGCGAGCAGGCTCTGCTCCTGGCGCATGGTGATCGAGCCGACCTCGGTGAGCACCGATGGCATGAGCGCACCGCGGGTCGGCTGCTTGCGCGGATCGGGCCGTTCGGGGGTCGTCTTCAGCAGGGGCGGCGCCACGATGTAGAGGTTCTGGGCCTGGATCCCGCGGTCCTGGCGGTCGTAGGGCGCGGCCTCCCCCATCGACCGCACCACGCCGTCCTGGATGGCCTGGGCCAACCGGGCGGTGACGTCGACCCCCCACGGCGTCTCGTCGGTATAGAACGTCTCCGTGGCCGCGATGGAGAAGACGACGCCGTTCTGGGTGATGGAGTTGATGTGGATGCTGACGAGCACGTCGGCACGCGTGACGTTGGCGAGGTCGAGCCTGGCCTGCAGCTCGTCCCGCGTCCGCACCTCGCCGCCGGGGTCGAAGCCCGACTCGCCATCCCCGTTCACGTCACGCCATTTGGCGCCGCGGCACCCGAGCTGCGGGTAATCGTCGCCAGCCAGCGCCGTGTCGGTGTCACGCGTCATGACCACCGCCACGCCCTGCGCCTCCAGCAGCCGGCGCAGGGCCAGGCCGATCGCCAGGGTCATGGTCTTCTCCGAATAGCCCACGCCCCGCTGACGCGGGTCGGGCACGCCCCAGTCGAGGCAGCCACCGTGCCCCGGATCGATGGCGACCACGATGGCGCCGGGGTTCGGCGCGTACACGGTGCTCTTCGAGCCGGGGGCCGGTTGGACGGCGCCGATGGGTCCACCGCCGGCGGACGGCGTGGGCGAGCCCGGCGCCGACGGCCCGGCCGAAGCCCGCGTCGGACTTGCCGATGGCTGGGTGCCGCAGGCCCCGAGCAGCAGCGACAACGTGACGATGAGCGCCACGCGCGGCGGCAGCTGGCCGAGCAGGAGCGGACGCGGCGCGGGACGGGTCACTGGGACGCCCGGGTCAGCTGCGCTCGGAGGCTTCCACGCTCTTGCTGAGCGACACCAGGAACTCGGCGTTGTCCTTGGTCTTCCCCAGCCGCTGCATGAGCAGCTCGATACCCTCGTTGGGGCCGACCGCGGACAGCATGCGGCGCATGGTCCACACCATCCGCAGCGTGTTCTCGTCGAGCAGCAGCTCCTCGCGCCGGGTGCCGGAGCGCAGGACGTCCATGGCCGGGAAGATGCGCTTCTCGGACAGCTTGCGGTCCAGGGCGATCTCCATATTGCCGGTGCCCTTGAACTCCTCGTAGATGACGTCGTCCATGCGACTGCCGGTGTCGACCAGGCAGGTGGCAATGATCGTCAGGCTGCCGCCATCCTCGATGTTCCGCGCCGCGCCGAAGAAGCGCTTCGGCGGGTAGAGGGCCACCGGATCGACGCCACCGGAGAGGGTCTTGCCGCTCGCCGGCAGGGCGAGGTTGTAGGCCCGCGCCAGCCGCGTGATCGAGTCGAGCAGGATGACCACGTCGCGACCCGTCTCCACCTGGCGCTTGGCGATCTCGAGCGCCATCTCCGCCACGCGCGTGTGGTTCTCGGTCGGCTCGTCGAAGGTGGAGGCATAGATCTCGCCCTTCACCGAGCGCTGCATGTCAGTCACTTCCTCCGGCCGCTCGCCGATGAGGGCAACCATGAGGAGCACGTCCGGATACCGATCGGTAATGCCGGCCGCAATCTGCTTGAGGACCGTGGTCTTGCCGGCCTTGGCGGGGGACAGGATCAGGCCACGCTGGCCCTTGCCGATGGGGCTGATCAGGTTGATCAGGCGCTGGGTGAGGTTCTTCTGATCGGTCTCGATGTCGAACATCTCGTCCGGGAAGACCGGCACCAGCGAGTCGAAGTAGGGACGCCGCTTGGCCGTCTCCGGATCGACGCCATTGACCGTGTCGACGCGCAGCAGGCCCCAGTACTTCTCCTGGTCCTTGGGCGGGCGGGTCTGTCCCTCGACCTTGTCGCCGGTCCGCAGCCCGAAGCGCCGGACCTGTGACGAGCTCACGTAGATGTCGTCGTTCGACGGCATCACCCCGTGGCGGCGGAGGAAGCCGAAGCCCTCGTCCACGATCTCCAGGATGCCAGTCGCCACGCCCGGCTGGCCGTTCTGCTCCCGGCGT
>DATBJR010000060.1:0-16775 GCA_036556325.1 Candidatus Limnocylindria bacterium
GAGGCCGGCGCGAGCCACCTGTGGTGGAACGTGGTCAACCTTCGGCCCGGCACGCGCGAGCACTTCCTGGAGCACCTCGCTCGCGACTGGCCGGAGGAGGTCGACCGCTACCACCGTCTCTTCGCCGGCCGCGCCTACCTCTCAAAGCCAGCCACCCGTCAGCTGGATGCCACCATGGCCGAGCTGCGCAGCGAGTGGGTCTGGGCGCCTCGGCGGCGTTCGGCGCCGGTGGGGCCACCGGCTGCGACGCAGCTGGAGCTGCGCCTGGCCGGCTAGCGCCGGTCGCGCGTATAGTGCTGCCGTGGCCGATCGCTTCGTGTCGCGCGGCTTTGTCGGGAAGCGAGAGCGCGTCGCCGGCGACGGGGCCAGCCGCATCCCGCCCGGCCAGTACCTGACCCGCGACTTCCCGGTCCTGTCAGCGGGGCCGACGCCGCGGGTCGACCTGGCCACCTGGCAGTTCACGATCGACGGGCTGGTGGGCAAGCCGGTCACCTTCAGCTGGGACGAGATCCAGGCGCTCGGCACCCGTGACTTCACCGTGGACATCAGCTGCGTCACGAAATGGACCAAGCTCGACACGCGCTGGACCGGCGTCAGCGTCGACACGTTGCTCGAATCGGTGGAGCTGGACCCCGCGGCACGCTTCGTGGTCGCGCATTCCCATGGCGGCTACACGACCAACCTGCCGCTGGCCGATGTCCTCAATGGCCAGGCATTCGTGGCCTGGGATTACGACGGCCAGCCGCTGGAGCCCGCGCACGGCGGACCGGCGCGTCTGGTGGTTCCGCACCTGTACTTCTGGAAGAGCGCGAAGTGGGTCCGCGGCCTGCGGCTGCTCGCCGACGACGAGCCCGGCTTCTGGGAGTCGCTCGGCTACCACAACCATGGCGACCCATGGCGCGAAGAGCGCTACAGCGGCGACTGAGCCACCGGGCGCTGGCATGGTCGAGCCACTCCGCTGGCAGATCGGGACCGTCACGTCCATCCAGCCCCAGACCGATCGCGTTGCCAGCTTCACGATTGCGCTACCCGATTGGCGGCCGCACCGGCCAGGCCAGCACTATGACGTGCGGCTCACGGCCGAGGACGGCTACCAGGCCCAGCGCTCGTACAGCATCGCGTCGGCCGCGGATCGGGCCGGCGAGGTGGAGCTCGGGGTCGAGCGCATCGCAGATGGGGAGGTGTCGCCCTACTTCCACGACGTGCTGGTCGAAGGCGACCGGGTGGAGCTGCGCGGACCCATCGGCGGCTACTTCGTCTGGGAGCCCGGCATGGGCGGGCCGCTGCTGCTGGTCGGTGGCGGGTCCGGCGTGGTCCCGCTGATGGCCATGCTGCGCGCCCGGCGCGCGGCGGGCGACACGACGCCGGCCGCGCTGCTGTATTCGTCGCGACGCGTCGAGGACATCATCTACCTCGATGAGCTGCGGGAGCTCGCCGCCGCGCCGGACGGACCGGTCGTCGCGCACACGCTGACCCGCGGCCAGCCGCCCGGGTGGGACGGATACGCGCGCCGGATCGACGCCGCCATGCTGGCCGAGGTCGCCGGGCGCATCGGCGGGTTCAGCGCCGCGCCACTGGCCTACCTCTGCGGACCGACGCTGCTGGTCGAGCACGCGGCGGCGGCGCTCACCGACCTCGGCCTAGCGCCGGCCAGGGTCCGGACCGAGCGATTTGGGCCGTCGTCATGAAGCGCGTTGCGCTGGACGACCCGCTCGTCCTGGATGCAAACGCCGTTGCCGGCGACCTGGCCGAGCTGATGGGCGTCGAGGTGACGGGCTTCCTGGCCCGCTGCGCGCACTGCGGCAATCGCGACGCCGTGGGCTCGCTGCGCGCCTGGGTCCACGGACCGGGCGTCGTGCTGCGCTGCGTGATCTGCAGCCAGGTCGTGGTCCGCTGGGTTCGCCTGCCGGACGGTCCCCGGCTCGACCTCCGCGGGGCGGCCTACCTCGAGGCCGGCTAGCCGCCAGACCACGCCAATCGGGCCATCCTCCGCCGCCGATCGGGTGGCTGACGATCCGGGCGCGGCGCGGCCTAATGCGCTCGTGAGGCGATACCTGTCCACCGCGCTGGCGCTGCTCTTCGTGCTGAGCCTGTTCCATGTGCCGGCCGCGGCCGCGCCGCCGACGTCGGCCTGCCCGCTGTTCCCGGCCTCCAACGTGTGGAACAAGCGGGTCGACTCGCTTCCGGTGGCGTCGAACTCGGCCACGTTGGTCGCGACCATCGGCCGCGATCGTCCATTGCATCCGGACTTCGGCAGCTACCTCGGCTACGGCATCCCGTACAACGTGGTGGGCGACCTGACGCCACGTCGCACCGTCCGCTTCGACTACGACGACGAATCCGATCATGTCGGCTACCCGATCCCGGCCTCGCCGAAGATCGAGGCGGGCAGCGACCGTCACCTGCTGATGTGGGACACGGCCCAGTGCCGCCTCTACGAGCTGTTCAACGCCCGCAAGACATCATCGGGCTGGCGAGCCGGATCCGGGGCGACCTGGGACCTGACGTCGAACGCGCTGCGGCCGAACGGCTGGACGAGCGCCGATGCGGCAGGCTTGCCGATCCTGCCGGGCCTCGTCCGCTACGAGGAGATCGAGGCGGGCGCCATCAACCATGCCATCCGCTTCACCGCCCCGCTGACGCGCAGCGCGCACATCTACCCGGCGCGCCACCATGCTGGCGCGGGCTGGTCGACGAAGCTGCCGCCGATGGGAACCCGCGTCCGGCTCAAGAACGGCTTCCGGATCAGTGGCTTCAGCCCGCGGGTCCGGATCATCCTGCTGGCCATGAAGCGCTACGGAATGATCCTGGCCGACAACGGCTCGGCCTGGTACTTCAGCGGCACCTCCGACCTGCGCTGGAGTGACGACGAGCTCAACGAGCTCAAGACGCTGCACGGCCGCAACTTCGAGGTGGTCGACACCTCCAGCCTGCGCAACGGCTGACCGCCAGCCTCAGCCCTCGCCGACGGTGGTGATGCGGCGCCGCGTCTGCACGTCGACCTTGGCCTCGCGACCCTCGTGGGCCGGGTGCTCAACCAGCGCGATCAGCCGGCTGGCCATGAAGCGCCCCGTACGGACCGGCGTGCCGCCGCGGGTGACCTCGCTCACCTCGACCACGCCGCGGCTGGTCGTCACTTCGAGCCGCCGACCGGCCCGCGTGGCCTCGATGACGAACGTCTGCGTGCCCTGCCCGGTGTCGACCACCGCCTCGACCCGATCTCCCTTCATGGGCGGAATGCTACTGCCGCACGGGCGGAATCAGGAACCCGCCGTCCCTGACCGGCCTCCGCTCAGGGGCTGGGCGAGGCCGATGGCGTGGGCGTGGGCGTCGGGGTCGGGTCCGGGGTCAGGAAGGCCCAATCGGATTCGGGGACCCAGTAGCCGGCCAGGTCGCCGTCGGTCACGTACAGGAAGTGGCCCGGCCGACCAGGGATCGTGGTCCGCTTGGAGGCGTGGACCGCCACGTCTGTGCCGAGCTTGGCCGAGCGGCCGCGGATCATGGCGCCGTATGCGTCGAAGCGGTAGCCGAACCGGTTGCCGGCGAGCAGCGTCACATCGTCTTCCGGCACCAGCAGCGGGCGGCCGGGCAGCAGCTGCGGCGTCGTCGGCCACGTGCCATGCACGGCCCGATACACCGCCTTGTAGGCATCGATCCGCCCGAAACGGGTGAACGCCCACGGCGTCTGGATGGTGGCGCTGGTCAGGATCGACTCGATCTCCCTGCGACTGATCCCGGGCCGCGCCGAATCGAGGAGGGCCGCGATCCCGGACACCATGGGCGTGGCTGCGCTGGTGCCGCAGAAGCTGCCGTAGCTCGAGCCGCGCCTGGTGGCCCACGTGCAGCCCGGGGCCGCGACGTCGACCCAGCTGGTCGAGTAATCGGACCAGCTGTACTGGAGGTCCCACTCGCTGCTGGCCGCGACGCTGATGACGCCGGCGAAGGCACCGGGATAGAACAGGTCCTGGCTGCCGAAGTTGCCGGCAGCGGCCACCACCACGGCGCCCTTCGACCGGGCGTAGGCGATCGCGTTGCCCAGCGTGCTGCCACCGGTGGGTCCGCCGAAACTCAGGTTGATGACGTCGGCGTGATGGTCGGCCGCCCAGGTGATGGCCTTGGCCGCGACCGTCCACAGGCCGATGCCATTCGCATCGAGCGCCTTGACCGGCATCAGCTTGCAGCGCGAGCACATGCCGGCGACGCCCAGCGCGTTGCTGCTCGCGGCCACCACGCCGGCGACGGCGGTGCCGTGGCCGTTGTCGTCACTCGGGCGACGGTCGTGGTTCACGAAGTCGTAGCCATCCACGATCCGGCTCGACAGGTCGGGATGGTTGAGTTGGACGCCGGTGTCGACGATGGCCACCACGGTCCGATAGGTGCCGCGCTCGACGTTCCAGGCCCGGGGCCCGCGCACCTGGCGCTTCTCCCATTGCTGGGCCCACATCGGATCCGGCGGGATCCAGGTGGCTGCCACCCTTCCGTCGGTCTCGACCCGCTCCACGTGGGGGTTGGTGGACCAGGCCTTGCGGATTTGGTCCACGGCCGCCGCGGGAACCTGCACCACTCGGACACGCAGCGCGTCGATGGCGTTGACGACCTTGCCGGCGCTGCGTGCCACACGGCCGGCAACGGCGTCTGGCGTTCCGGCCTTGAACGTGACTGCCAGCCGGACGAAGCCATGTCGCGCCGCGGGCGGTGGTGCCCCGGCAGCGGCAAGCGGTGACGCCACGGAACCGGCCAGCAGGGCAACGCCGGCCAACAGGCTCAGCAGACGGGAAGCGGGACGCGGTCGGGGCAACGCTGATCCTCTGCGCAGTTCGGTTTGCCGGCTGCGACAATCCCCCCGTTTCCACCCGGGCAGCGGCGGGCGGTCTCCGCAGCGCCACCAGCATCGGGCACGGTACCCGGCCGTACCAGCCGGCCGTTGGTCCGGGCCGCATGGGCAAGATGGGTTACGGCACCATTGGCAGCCGATGGACGAGCGGGGCGTGGCGAATCCGGTGGTGGCGGCTCCGTGGGAGGCGAGGTCGCTCGGCAGGCGGCTGGCCTTCGCGCTGGTGCTGGCCCTTGCCATGGGGACCAGCACCTACGCCGGCTACGCCTTCGGGGTGCTGGGCCCCGCGGTCCGGGACGAGTTCGGCATCAGCCGCTTCCAGCTCGGGCTGCTGACGACCTGCTTCTTCCTGGTCGGCGGCCCGCTGTCACTCGTGGCGGGCCGAGCGACGGACCGCTACGGTGCCCGGCTGGTGATGATGCTGGCCTTCGCCGGTGCCGCGGCCGCCATCGTCGCCATGGCCGGCGCGCCGTCGTACCCGTGGATGCTGATCGGCGCCGGTGCAGCGGGCCTGGCACTGGCCACCGGCAATCCGGTGACGAACAAGCTGGTGGCCGATCACCTGCCGCCGGGGCGGCGCGGGCTGGTGATGGGCAGCAAGCAGGCCGGCGTGCAGGTGGGCGCGTTCCTGGCCGGTGCCCTGCTGGCGCCCCTCGCCGCCCAGATCGGCTGGCGTTCGGCGCTCGGTTGGAGCGCGGTGGTCCCGCTGGTCGGGCTCGTCGCCGCACTGCGGTTCATCCCCCGGGCCGGCGGCGCGGAGGCCGGGCACGAGCCGGACGGGGCGCGGGCGGAACGTGGCCTGCCACCGGGCGTCCGCTGGCTGGCGGCGTACGCCTTCCTGATGGGCAGCGGCGTGGCGGCGATCAACGCCTACCTGCCGCTGTACCTGGTCGAGCGCGGCGGGGCGTCGCACGAGCTGGCCGGGGCGGTCGTGGCAGCCATCGGCGTGGTCGGGGTGGGCTCGCGCATCGCCTGGGGCTGGGCCAGTGAGCGGATGCCGTCGTTCACGCTGCCGCTGCTCCTGCTGGGGCTCGGCGCCGTGCTGGCCGTGGGGATGGTGGCCGCCGTGGAGCGCATCGGCCTGTGGATCGCGTGGCCAGCTGCCGTCGTCTTCGGTGCCAGCGCGGTCACCTGGAACGCGGTCGGCATGCTGGCGGTCATCACCGCGTCCGGCAGCCGGCTGGCCGGACGGGCGTCCGGCGTGGTCACTGCCGGGTTCTACATCGGCTTCGTGGCCAGCCCCATGGTCTTCGGCCTGGTCGTCGACGCCCTGCAGGACTACCTGCCGGGCTGGCTGCTGGTGATGGCGGTCTTCGCCGCCACCGTGGTCGTGGTCCTGGGGTGGCGACGGGCGAGCGCCGGCGCCGTCAGAACGGCTTGACGACCATCAGGTAGAGGACGACCAGCAGGCCGACGCCGCCGAGCGCCGCAATGGGCACCGGATTCCAGCTCCGCAGCTCCTGCTCCGCCAGCGCCGGGTCAGCCGCCGCCGCGGGTTCACTGCCACGCCCCGTCTGCAGCCCGAACGCGGCGCGGGCGCGACGCAGCTTCAGGGCGCCCATTGGCGTCATGCCACCGATCACGATCACCAGCACGGCAATCGACAGCCACAACCACCACCTGCCCCAGAAGCCGCCGATGAAGCCCAGCCAGATCCCCGTCAGCACGAAGCCCAGCAGGCCCACGATCAGGACCCATGAGCTCGTCGCCAGTCGCGATGCGTCGAGCAGCGCGCCGATCCGGGCGGGGTCCCGTTCGCCCCGCAGCTGGAACGCGATCACCGCCGATGCGCCGTGGACGAGGACGAAGAGGAGCACGAAGGCCACATGCAGGAAGATCAGGGTCAGCCGCAGGTCAGGCATGGGCGGGTACCTCACTGGACGCTGTGGGCGTGAGGGTAGCAGGCAGGCGCCGCGGCACGAAGGGTGCCATCCTCTGAGCCGATGCCTCCTGATCCCCGATTGAGCCGCCGCGCCCTGCTGGGCGGCATGCTCGGCGGTGCGGCCGCCGTGCTGGCGGCGTGCGCCGCGCAGGCCATCCGCAGCTCGTCGCCGACCCTCCGGCCGTCCGCGGGCAGCGTGGCCCCGTCCACGCTGCCAAGTGTCACCGCCCTGCCGTCGGCGAGCGCTGGTGCTGAGCCCAGCCTGGCGACGAAGGTCGCCCAGATGCTGCTGGTCGGGTTCCGCGGCACCGATGCCGATTCGGCGGCCGCGGCCATCGCGGACGTTCGCGACCGCGCCCTGGGGGGCGTGGTCCTGTTCAGCCGCGACCAGCCGACCGGCAGCGCGGTGCGCAACATCGTGTCGCCCTCACAGCTCGCGGCGCTGACCACGGCGCTGCAGGCTGCCGCCGCGGCGTCGGAGGCGGCCGCCCCGCTGCTGGTGGCGGTTGACGAGGAGGGCGGCCAGGTGGCGCGACTGGACCCGGCCCACGGCTTCCCGCCCACGGAGTCCGCGGCGGCGCTGGGGGCGCGCGACGATCCCGCGTTCACCCGGGCGGCCGGCCAGCGTCTCGCCGCGACACTGCGCGCCGCCGGGATCAACCTGAACCTGGCGCCCGTGGTCGACCTGGACGTGAATCCGGACAACCCGATCATCGGCGCGCTGGACCGGTCCTTCGGCGCCGATCCGGCGCTCGTCACGAGCCAGGCGCGCGCCTTCATCCGCGGGCACCACGCCGTTGGCGTGCGCACGACCCTGAAGCACTTCCCGGGGCACGGTTCGTCGACGGCCGATAGCCATCTCGGGGTGGTCGACGTCACGGACACCTGGTCGCCGGTGGAGCTCGATCCGTACCGCCGCCTCATCCCGGCCGGGGTGGTCGACGCCATCCTGACCGCGCACGTCTTCAATGCGCGGCTCGACCCGAGCCACCCGGCCACGCTCTCCGCGGCCACCATCGACGGGCTGCTGCGCAGGCAGCTGGGCTGGGACGGCGTCGTCGTCAGCGACGACATGCAGATGGGCGCCATTCGCCAGGCCTACGGCTACCGCGAGGCGGTGCGGTTGGCGATCCTGGCCGGCGTCGACGTGCTGACGATTGCGAACCAGCAGGTCTTCGAAGCGGACGTCGTGGTACGCACGATCGGCATCGTGGTCGACCTGGTCGAGCGAGGGCAGATCAGCCCCGAGCGGATCGATCGTTCGTGGCAGCGCATCCAGGGTCTGAAGGCGCGCCTCGTCGCCTGAGGCCGCCGCTCAGTCGCGGCCGGTGATCTGCAGCGCCCCGAAGCGCATCGCGGCCGGGCCGAAGGTGGTCCCGAATTGCCGCGTCTCGCTGGAGAGGCGCACGTCCGCCAGCGCCTCGAACAGGTTCCCGGTCACCGACGCGCCGGCCAGTGGCCGCGCGCCGTTCGGGCCACGCTCGTAGCCGATGCGGATCTCCATGCCGAAGTCGCCGGTCAGCACGTCCACGTTCGGGGCCGAGAAGGCCAGCACGTGGCACACCGGACCGTCGCCGTTCAGCAGCTCGGCCATGCGCGTCGTGCCCGGTGCCAGCTCCAGCATGCCCGCCCGGCCGGTCACCGGCAGGTCCAGGTACTGGCCGTAGCGCTGGCTGGCGGGCCGCGCGCGGAGGATGCCGTCCTCGATCACCAGCAGGTCCTGCGCGCCGACCCCGTCGCTGTCGAAGCGATAGCTGGCCACCCCGAACGGCAGTCGGGCGTTGGCGCGCGCGGTGACCAGATCACCGGTCGGCTCGATCTCGCCGTACACCGGCTTGCCGATCTCCAGTCGCGACAGCTTCGAGTAGGCGGTCGAGGCGGCGGCCTGGGTCAGCAGCGCACCGGTCGAGTTCACCGCGGTGCCGCCCAGCATCTGCGCCAGCGCCTCCCCGGAGACGACCACCGGCCCGACGCCGGTGGCCGGCATCTCCGCAAGCAGCTTGTCGCGCGCCATCTGGGCGCCCTCCGCGATCGCCGTCGGGATGGCCAGGTCGGCGAGCCGCCGCGCCTCGCCCTGGCCGTAGTACTCGCTCTCGCCATCCGCGCCGCGAGCCAGCAGGGTGAGCTCGAACATCACCCGCGTCCCGGTGGCGCTGGCCCGCAGGCCCCGGCTGTTGGCCAGCTCCTCGTCGACGAGATTGATGAACAGCTCGGCGGCGGAGAGCCGGACGTCATGCCGCGCCTCGGCCGCGGCCAGCTCGCGGATCGCGTCGGCGGTCTCCAGGGCGGCGGCCAGGGCAGCGTCGACCGAGTCAAGCCGCGGATCAGCCAGCTCGACGTCGGGCAGGGCGCCGTCGTCAGGCAGCGACCACGGCGGGTTGTGGACGAGCGAGGCCATGAGCGCGCCGTCGTCGAGCAGTGGGTCGAGCCGCTCCAGGTCGGCCCGGGACAGCGGCAGCGTCGCCGAGCCGCGACGCGGGGCGCCATCGGCCTCATGATCGTTGAAGATCTCCACCTCGTAGGCCTCGCGCTCCACCTGGCGCAAATTCTCGACCGCCCCGCCGACGAGGTAGATCTGCACCGAGTGGCCGCGCTGCCGGCGGACCGTCCAGTCGTTGATCTGCGGGTGCCGGGACAGCGCGTCGGTGAGCCGCCGATCCATCGGTCCTATGCCAGCGTGCAGCGAGTCCGGAGGTGCGGGCCGCCGGAGCCGACCGGCACGATCTCCTTCCAGCCCTTGCCGCAGACCCCGCCGTCCATGGCGAAGTCGTCCGCGACCATGGACACGTCGCGCAGCACGTCCGGCACGTAGCCGGTCATGGCGACCGGCGAGAAGATGCGGCCGGTGGGCTTGCCGCCGCGGTACTCGAGCCCGTAGCGGTTCCAGAGCTGCATGCCCCAGCCCTTGGGGTCCTCCATGCCGTTCTCGGTACGGCACAGGTAGATGCCATCCAGGCTCTCGAGCAGCTCGTCCACCGTGCTCGAGCCGCGCTCGAAAAACGTATTCGACATCCGCGCGTACGCCTTGCGCTGGACGCTCTCGCGTCGGCCATTGGCGCTGCGCGTCAATCCGAGCCGGGTGGCGGAGTAGAGGTCGGTGATGCCGCGCTGCAGCACGCCGTCCTTCATGATCTCCGTGCGGACCGCCGGCTGGCCCTCGTCGTCGACGAAGTACGAGCCATAGGCGCCGGGCAGGCGCGGATCGTCCACGATGGTCACCAGGTCGGAGCCGATCTTCTGGCCGATGTACTCCGCTCCGCGGGCGCGGCCCTTCAAGAACATGTCCGTCTCCATGCCGTGCCCGAACGCCTCGTGGGCGATCACCCCGCTCGTCCCGTTGTCGGTGACCACGTCGTAGGTTCCCGGCGGCATCGGCGTCGAGGACAGCAGCTGGACGGCGACATCCAGCGTGGCCTGCAGGTCGGCATCGGTCAGCTCGGTGACCTCCAGTCCGCCCGTCCCGTCCCGGAGCGCGAACGTGTATTCCTGCCGGGTGCCATCGCTCACGAACAGGACCAGGCCGACGTGCGCACGGCGGATCTGCTGGGTGGTCAGGCCCGCCCGATTGGCGAAGACCTCCTGCAGCTCGCTGTCCGAGTACCCGCAGATGACCTGCACCGCACGGTCGTCGAGCCCGCGCAGCCGGAGGCGGAGCGATTCATAGCGGTCCAGCTTGTCGGCCAGCGACAGCGCCCGCGGATCGTCGCGGACGGCAGTGGCGAAGTCGCCCAGCGGTGTCGGGTCGACGTGGATCTCGAAGGTCGGCTCGTCGTCCGCGGGCGGTCGACCGGCGATCACCTCCAGCAGTTCATCGGCCATGCGCCGGACCGAGCTCGGGTCGAGCTGGTCGCCCGAGGCCTCCTGGAGCCGATGACCATCCGACGCGGTGAGCACCAGGCCCTCCTGCGGGTCCAGGCGGTGGACCGCCTGCTCGCCATCACGCAGGTCGATGCGCAGGCCGGTGCGGGTCTGGACCAGGGCCGAGGCGTACGGGACCCGTCGCTCCATGTCCCGCACCACGTCCTCCAGGAAGCCGAAGCGCTCACGCAGCGCGGCCGCCGCGGCAGCGTCGGCCGCGGGCAGGGTCCGGGAGGAGGTCGCCATGGCGGCGAAGCGTAGCAGCGAATCGCCCCGCGACAAGTCGCCCGGGTTACAGGCGGGCACCGGTCGTGTCGGGGGTTCCGGGCGCCTGGGAATGTCCAGATCGTCGACGGTCAGTCGGCGGCGCTCGGGCATCAGGCGGAGGTGGCCAGCGGCGGTTCGGTGGGCTCGCCGGCCGCTGCCGCTTCGGGTGACGGCAGGGCCGAGGCTGCCTCGAGGCGGCGAAGGTTCCGCACGCTCGGAACCAGCAGCACGCCGGTGTTGACCACCACCCCCAGCGCCGTGACCAGGCCCAGGGTCTGCGAGATGCCGACCGCCTGCGACACGGGTCCGACCATGGCGAACGCAATCGGCTGGAAGACGAGCGAGAACATCCAGTCGTAGCTGCTGACCCGGCTCAACGCCTCGGCCGGGATGTGCTGCTGGAGCATCGTTTCCCACAGCGTGTTGCTGACGACCACTGCCGCCACGCCCAGCAGCGCGCCGCCCGCGACCACCACGGCCGGGAACGGCGGGATGAGCAGCAGCAGCTGCACCTGCGCCACGACGATCAGGAGGAAGGCCGGGACCAGTGGCCGGGCGGGCTTCCAGCGCAGGGCAGCAGCGCCGCCGATGACGCCGCCGATGGCCGCACCGGCTCCCACCATGCCCCACGCGGCCGCGCCACCGAGCTTGTCCATCGCGACCACTGGCCCCAGCACCTGGAACGTGCCGAGCGAGATGTTCGAGATCGAGAAGCAGAGGATGGAGACGATCACCCACGAGCGCGAGACGACCTCCCGCCAGCCCTCGATCAGCTCCGTGACAAAGGCACGCCGCTGGGGCAGGACGCGCGGCGGCACCCGCATGGCGGAGAGGAAGGCAGCGCTCACCAGGAAGCTCAGGCCGTCCAGGGCGAAGGCCCAGCCGGTGCCGATGGTCGCCACGATCACGCCGGACAGCAGCGGCCCCACGATGTGGGCGCCGCTCTGCGAGAGTGAGCGCAGCGCGTTGGCCTGCTGCATCCGGGCAGGGCTCACGAGCTCGGGCATCAGCCCGGTTGCGGCAGGGGAGAAGAACGAATCGGCACTGCCCATCACCAGGGCCAGGGCGATGAGGTGCCAGAGCTCGGCGTTGCCCGTGATCAGCAGGGTGGAGACGACCGCCTGGGTCGCCGCGCGAATGAGGTCGCAGGCCACCATGACGCGCTGGCGTGGCAGCCGGTCGGACCAGACGCCGCCAACGAGCGTGAGCACGACCCGTGGCAGCGCGAACGCGGCGAACACCAGGCCCAGGTCGCCGGCTGAGCCGGTGAGCTCCAGGACGGCGAAGGCCAGCGCCACGCCCACCAGGGAGTCGCCGATGGCGGACCCGGTCTGCCCGGCCCACAGCAGTCGGAACTGGCGCTCGGCGAGCGCCTCGCCGGCACTGCGCCAGAACGCGCGCAGCTGCTCCATGCGACGAGCCTAGCAGCGCCGCGAGGCGGATTCCCCGGATTCGCATCGCGGGTTCACAGTCTGTGCACAACTGGCCAGCAGACTGGGCTCGAACGGCGACCGGAAGCGCCGGCCGCCACTGAGAACACCACAGGGGTCTTGCATCATGTCTGGTGGGACATTCATTCGACTGCTGGCCGCGCTGGCGCTGATCGGCGTGCTGGTGGTCATCGGCGTTGGCGCCTACGACGCGGGCGTCGGCGCCGGCCTGGCACAGGGGGGTGCCGCCGCCGCAACGGGCGCGCCGACGGTCGTCTACCCCGGCCCATACGTCGGCCATGCCTGGGGCTGGGGACCGGGCTTCGGGATCTTCGGCATCTTCTTCTGGATCCTGGGGATCCTTCTGATCTTCGCGCTGATCCGGGCCGCCTTCGGCTTCGGGCGGGGCGGCCACGGCGGCTGGCGGGGTTCTTACCGGCGCTACGGCGATCCGCGCGACCACCTCGAGGACTGGCATCGGCGGGCTCACGAGTCCGGCGCCGGCCCGGCCTCGCCCAGCGGTTCCGACGGCCCCTCTGCCTGAGGGTCGCCGAATCTCGGACCGATGCGGGCGGGCGGCGCCCGCCCGTCTACCATCTCGACGATGCCGCGCATCCTGGTCGTCGACGACGAGCCCAAGATCGTGCGCCTCGTGCGCGACTACCTCGAGCACGCCGGGTTCGGCGTCAGCGTGGCGCGCGACGGCCGCGAGGCGCTCATGCGCGCCCGCAGCGAGCAACCGGACCTCGTGATCCTCGACCTGGGCCTGCCCGGCCTGGATGGCCTGGACGTGACGAGGAGCCTGCGCCACGACTCCAGCGTGCCACTCATCATGCTGACCGCCCGCGACAGTGAGACCGACCGCGTGCTCGGCCTGGAGCTGGGGGCGGACGACTACCTGACCAAGCCGTTCAGCCCGCGCGAGCTCGTCGCTCGCGTGCGGGCCGTGCTGCGCCGCAACCGCGCGGAGCCTCCCGACGCCGTCCTGCGGGTCGGCGAGCTCGAGCTCGACATTCCGCGCCTGCGAGCCTCGCTCGGGGGTCGGCCGGTGACGCTGACCGCCACCGAATTCCAGCTGCTGGTCACCATGGCGCGCCAGCCCGGTCGCGTCTTCACCCGGGCCCAGCTGCTGGATGCCATCCACGGCGAGGCGCTGGAGGCCTACGAGCGCGCCATCGACGCCCACGTCAAGAACATCCGTCGCAAGCTCGAGCCGGACCCGCGACGGCCTCGCTACCTGCAGACCGTGTACGGCGTCGGCTACCGGATGGCCGATGACTGAACGTCGCCGCCACGGTCGCCGTGGCTGGTCCGGCCGCCACTGGGACGGCAGCGCCCCGCCGTGGTGGCCCCAGGGCGAGCCGTGGCCCCCGCACAACCGCGAGGCGTGGCGCGAGCTGCGCCGTCGGTTCATGAGCCGGATGCTCGGCCTGGCGCTGGTGGCGCTGGCGGTCATGGCGCTGCTCGGCGGACTCGTGGTGTGGGCCTTCAGCCAGGTCCTGCATACCAGTGGGGCGACGATCGTGGCCGCCATCGTCGTCCTGGTCGTCCTGCTGCTGTTCGCCCGCGGCCTGGTGCGTGGCCTGCGCGGATCGGCCGGCCCGATCGGCGACCTGATGGTGGCCGCCAGCCGGGTCGAGACCGGCGACTACACGGCGCGGGTGCGAGAGAGCGGCCCCTCGGACGTCAGGCGGCTGGCCCGTGCCTTCAATGCCATGAGCAGCCGGCTGGAGGCCGACGCCGACGAGCGGCGCCAGCTGCTGGCCGACGTCTCGCATGAGCTGCGCACGCCGCTGAGCGTGATCCAGGGCAACGTGGAGGGCATTTTGGACGGCCTCTACCCGGCGGACCGCGCCCACCTGGAGCCGATCCTCGACGAGATCGGCCTGCTGGAGCGGCTGGTCGACGACCTGCGCACGATCTCGCTGGCCGAGACCGGCGGACTGCGGCTGCATCGCGAGCCGACGGAGGTCGGCGAGCTGCTGAACGAGGTCGTGGCGGCCTTCGAGACGCGAGCGGAGGCGGCCGGCATCGCGCTCCGGGATGACGTCACCCCGGGCATCCCGACGCTGGACCTGGACCCGACCCGGATGCGGCAGGTGCTCGGCAACCTGGTCACGAACGCGCTGCGCGTCACGCCACGCGGCGGCGAGATCGTGCTGGCCGCTGCGCCGCAGGGGGAGGCAGTGAGGATCGAGGTACGGGACACCGGGCCCGGGATGGCCGCCGACGTGCTGCCGCACGTCTTCGACCGCTTCTACCGCGCCGGTGACTCCACCGGCAGCGGCCTGGGCCTGCCGATCGCCCGGTCACTGGTCGAAGTGCACGGCGGGGCCATCGGCGTCCTGGCGCCCGACGGCGGAGGAACGATCATCCGCATCGACCTGCCCATCTGATAACAACCCGGCCGGCTGCCAGGGAGGCAGCGCCGCCCGCGAAGTCGTCCGACCCGGCGTCCGCCGATCGGGTCGCTTCCGGTAGGGGTACGATCGGCGTTCGATGGGCCGCGAAGGAGCTGCACCGCACACGCCGAGCCGAGCGGCGCGCGTCCGTGCCCATTCGGTGGTCATCACCCTGCTCACGCTCGTGGTCACCCTCACCCTGGCCGATCAACTGGCGACCAGGCTGGGACCACAGGGGGTTGCCGGAGCGCCGCGCAGCGCCACCCCAGAGAGCAGCGCCGCGGCGTCGGTGCCGGCGGTTTCCGCGTCGCCGTCGGCGACGCCCGATGTTTCGACGCACCTCGTGTACGCCACCGGGGACATCGGCGATTGTCCCCACACCGTGCCGGCGGTTGCGCAGCTCGTCCGCAACCGGCACGCGCTCATCCTGGCGGTGGGCGACATTGTCTATCCCAGCGGGCAGCCAAGCGGGTTTGAGCGGTGCTTCGATCCGGTGTGGGGCAAGTTGAAGGCGCGGATCAGGCCGGTGCCGGGCAACCACGACTACCTCACCCGCGACGCGGCCGGCTACTTCGCGTATTTCGGGGCGGCGGCCGGGGATCCGAGCCAGGGGTGGTACAGCTTCGACATCGGGTCGTGGCATGTCGTTGCCCTGAACTCGATGTGCCAGGACGTCGGCGGCTGTCGGGCGAGTTCGCCACAGATCACCTGGCTCGAGGCGGACCTCGCCGCGCATCCAACGGGCTGCACGCTGGCGTACTGGCATCACCCGCGCTTCACCTCGGGGGACGGGGGTTCGCCGCGGCGTACCGAGCCGATGTGGGAGGCGCTGTACGCGGCGGGCGCCGAGATCGTCATCAACGGCCATGACCATGACTACGAGCGATTCGCGCCCCTCGATCCTGCCGGGCGCCTGGACCCGCAGCGCGGCATGCGCGAGTTCGTCGTCGGCACCGGCGGGGCGAACCTGACGCGGCGCGTCCGGGTCGCGCCCCACAGCGAAATCTGGACCCGCGACTATCACGGGTTGCTGGAGCTGACCCTGCAACCGGGACGCTACCACTGGCGCTTTGTGGCGGCCGAAACGCAGCGGGTCATCGACGCCGGCTCGGGCCGGTGCCACTGAGCGGTGCATCGCCTCGAGGTCGAATTCACCAACGGCGGCGTCACCCTGGCCGGCACCGTCACGCTGCCCGACGGCGAGGGGCCGTGGCCGGGAATCGTCACCGTCCATGGGGCCAGCGCGGGGTCACGCGACTTTCGGCTCTTCACCCACCTCGAATCGCTGCTCGCCCCAGCCGGCATGGCCGTGCTCCGTTACGACCGGCGTGGCAGTGGGGCATCTGCCGGGGACTTCTACGCGGCCAGCTTCGAGGCGCTGGCTGACGACGCCCTGGCGGCGCTGGGCACGCTGGCCGGGCAGCCCGGCGTGGATCCGACCCGGATCGGCCTCTTCGGCTTCAGCCAGGGCGGCTGGATCGCCCCGCTGGCTGCCAGCCGCTCAGCCAGCGTCGCGTTCATGGTCCTGGTCGGCGCCTGCGCCGTGACGCCGGCCGAGCAGATGAGCTACGTCGCCGCGACGCAGATCGCCGAGGCGGGCCACGGGCCGGCCGCGGTGCGGCGCGCGCTGGAGGTGCGTGCGGCCGTGGACGAGGCGCTGCGCGGGCGACGGCCGCGCCGCGAGGCGGCGGAGCTGGTGCGAACCATCAGCGGCGAGCCGTGGTTCGAGCTGGCCTGGCTATCCGCGCCACCGGCCGAGCCGAATGATGAGGACCGCAAGTGGCGCCTCGAGATGGACTACGACGTTCGACCCCTGCTCGAGGGCCTCGACCTACGGGTGCTGCTGCTTCATGGCTCGCACGATCGCTGGACGCCGGTTCCCGCGAGCCGTGACGCCTGGCAGACGGCGTTCGCCGGCCGCCCGGGCCTGCTGGACGCCGAGCTGCTGGCGGGCACCGGTCACTATCCGACGCTGGCCAGCGGGCAGGCGGGCGAAGAGGATGCGCCGATCAGCCCCGACTACGAAGCCGTGCTCCTGCGCTGGCTGCGCCGCCTGACCTGAACCGGCGTTTTGACCGGCAACGTAACCGGCGATATGATGG
>DATBJR010000061.1:0-16804 GCA_036556325.1 Candidatus Limnocylindria bacterium
TTCGGCGGCCACACCCGCAACTTCGGGGAAGGACCCGTCCGCCGTGCCTGCTATGCCGCCGACCGGACGGGTCACGCCATCCTGCAGACGCTCTACCAGCAGTGCATCGCCCGCAACGTGGCCTTCTACGACGAGTACCAGGTCGTCGACCTGGCCATGCCCGAGGGACGCGACGGCCCGGTGAGCGGCGTGATCGCGCTGCAGCTGGCCACCGGCGAGGTCCATGCCTTCCGGGCGCGGACGACCATGTTCGCGACCGGCGGCTACGGCAAGGTCTTCAAGGTCACGACCAACGCCCACACGCTCACCGGCGACGGAATGGCCATCGGCTACCGTCGCGGCCTGCCGCTGGAGGACATGGAGTTCTACCAGTTCCATCCGACGGGCATGTACCGGCTCGGCTTCCTGCTGTCCGAGGCGATGCGCGGCGAGGGCGGCATCCTGGTCAACAACGACGGCGAGCGCTTCATGGAGCGCTACGCCCCGACCATGAAGGACCTCGCCAGTCGCGACGTGGTCAGCCGCAGCATCTACCAGGAGATCGCCGAGGGACGGGGGATCAACGGCGAAGACTATGTGTACCTTGACGTGCGGCACCTGGGCGACGAGGTGCTGAACAAGAAGCTGCCGGACATGACCGGCTTCATCAAGACCTACTTCGGCCTGGACCCGCTGACCGACCTGGTGCCAATCCAGCCCACCGCGCACTACGCCATGGGCGGCATCCCCACCGACATCGACGGTCGCGTGCTGGGCGCCTGGGACGCCAAGGCGCAGCGCCAGGCCGTGGTGCCGGGCTTCTTCGCGGCGGGGGAGTGCGCCTGCGTCTCGGTGCACGGGGCGAACCGGCTCGGCACGAACTCGCTGCTCGACATCCTTGTCTTCGGGCGGCGCGCCGGCAAGGCCATGGCCGAGGCGCTGCGATCGGCACCGCCGGCGATGCCGGACCGTGACGCGGAGGCGCGGGTCTCCCAGGCAGTGAGCGGCATGCTCGCCCGCCAGGAGGGTGAGCGAGCGGCGGTCCTGCGCGAGGAGCTGCAGGAGGTGATGTTCACCAAGTGCGGCGTCTATCGCACCGGCTCGCTGCTGGAGGAGTGCCGCACGGCCGTCCGTGGGCTGCAGGAGCGGGCGCAGCAGCTGGTCGTCCAGGACAAGGGCTGCCGCTACAACACCGACCTGGTCGAGGCGCTGGAGCTGGGCTTCCTCCTCGACTGCGCCGAGGCGACCGTGGAATCGGCGGCGGCGCGCCTGGAGAGCCGCGGCGGGCACGCGCGCGAGGACTACCCCGATCGCGACGACAAGGCGTGGCTGACGCACACGCTCGCCTACCGCGATGCCCTGCACACCGCCCCCCGGCTGGAGTACAAGCCGGTCACGATCACGAAGTTCGAGCCCAAGGCACGGGTGTACTGAGCCGATGGCCACCGACGTCAGCCTGCGCATCCGCCGCTTCGACCCCGAGGCCGATGGCGAGCCGCACTGGGAGGAGTACACCGTCAGCGCCGAACCATCCGACCGGGTGCTCGACCTCCTGCACCAGGTGAAGTGGTACCAGGACGGGACGCTGACCTTCCGGCGGTCGTGCGGCCACGGGGTGTGCGGCTCCGACGCGATGCTCATCAACGGCCGCAACCGCCTCGCCTGCGAGTACCTGGTCAGGGACGCCGGCACCCGGATCACGGTCGAGCCGATCCGCGGATTGCCCCTGGTCAAGGACCTGCTGGTCGACATGGATCCGTTCTTCGAGCAGTACAAGTCCGTCATGCCGTGGCTGGTCAACGACGAGCCGGTGGAGGATGGCCGCGAGCGTCGCCAGTCCCCGGCGGATCGGGAGCGTTACGAGGACACCAGCCGCTGCATCCTGTGCGCCGCCTGCACCACCTCGTGCCCGGTGTTCTGGGCCGATTCCGCCTACGTCGGCCCGGCCGCCATCGTCAACGCGCACCGCTTCATCACCGATTCCCGCGACCACGCCCACGAGGAGCGGCTGGAGATCATGGCCGACGCCAACGGGGTCTGGCGCTGCCGCACCGTCTTCAACTGCGTCGAGGCCTGCCCGCGCGACATCAAGATCACGCGGGCGATCATGGAAGTCACCAACGAGATCCAGAAGCACGCCGGTGGCTGACTCCTCGTCCGCGCCCCGCCGCCTGGTGATCCATACCGATGGCGCCGCCCGCGGCAACCCCGGCCTGGCCGGCGCCGGGGCGGTCCTGCGCGACGCGGCCGATGGCTCCCTGGTCTCCGAGCTCGCCGTCTTCCTGGGCGAGCGGACCAACAACTATGCCGAGTGGACGGCGGTGGCCCTGGCCCTGGAGGAGGCCGTGCTGGTCGGCGCCACCCACGTCGACCTGCGGATGGACTCCCAGCTGGTGGCGCGACAGATCTCCGGCCAGTACCGCGTGAAGCACCCCGACCTGCAGCCGATCCACGCCCGGGTCATGGGCCTGCTCACCCGCTTCGCGGGCTACACCGTCGGCCACGTGCCACGGGCGCTCAACAAGGAAGCCGACCGGCTGTCGAACGTGGCCATCGACCAGCGGGGGAGCTAGGCGCCGGCGCACAACGGTGGGTTGTGCGCCACGCAGGGCTTGTGCAATCCATGACCAAGTAGAACGGGCGTTCGAATCGGCTACAATAGGGACCCTGGAGGCGGCCGGACGGCCGCGGACGCGAGGGTCGAAAGGCTGCGTTCGAGGAAAGTCCGAGCTCCATAGAGCAGGCTCGCGGGTAACGCCCGTCCGCCGTGAGGCGAGGACCAGCGCCACAGTGACGATGCCCGCGCAAGCGGGAGTGAAACGCGGCAAGCTCGAGCCGGAGCAAGACCGAATAGGAGGGCGTCGAGGCTGCTCGCTCAGCCCTCGGGTAGGTCGCTCAGATGGATGGCCGTCGCCGGGCCGATGCAGATCGGCCCGGGCACAGAACTCGGCTTACAGGCCGCCTCCAGGGAAGACCTAGTCCTCGTCGGCGCGCCAGACGGTGGTGGCCGTGCAGGCATTGCAGATGGGCCGCGCCTCGTCCATGGTCCCGAGGGGCAGCGAGTAGTCGCGGCCTCCGAGGAGGCAGTCGACCTGGACGGTGGACGGGCGCCCGTCGGAACCAGGGACGATGGAGACGTGGCGCACGCGGCAGCGTCGAATACGCCCCTGGCGGGGGATCGGCTTGCGCTCCGCGCTGTCGACAGTCTCGAGGGCCATGCTCCACGTCTCCGGGGAGGCGCTCCATACCGCCTTCCTCGCGTCCAGCCTAGTCGGCCCATTTGTCCAGCCTCAATGGCGCATTGGTACCCCCGGGCGAACGGCCGTGCCGGGCACGGAGCACGCTAGACTCACGAAACGCCGCCGGGCACGAGCGCGCCCGGGCACACCGTGGAGGATGTTGCCGGCTTGGTGTTCGGACGTCGGGGACGCAAGGACGAAGGGGAGGCTGCCCGGGAAGAGGAGCGTCGCGCCCTGTTCGCCGAGCTTGCCAAGCGGCCGGACACGGTCTGCCCCTTCCTGGGCCTGGCCGATGCGCGCACCGAGTACACGGACGGCGTCGACGCCAATCATCGCTGCTACGCGTTCGGTGATCCGGCCGAGCTGTCCGCGGAGCAGCAGACCAAGGTCTGCCTGCAGCGTGGCTACGGAAACTGCCCGCGCTACCTGCGCGGCGTGCTCGTCATTCCCACCGAGGAGCTGGAAGCGCTGCGGCGCCCGCCGCCGCCCATCCAGCCGCGCACCGCGACGCCCGCCGAGCAGCCGCGCGAGCGCCGTCGTGGCGTCCCGGCCTGGCTGTTCGGGGCCCTGGTCCTGCTGCTGCTGGTGGGCGGCATCGGCGGCGCGTCGTACTGGTACCTGAACAACCGCGTCTCCTCATCCGCGGTGTTGGACACGTTGCCGGCCGGGACCGAGCTGAAGGCGGAGGTGGTGAGCCTGGGCGCGCCATCGGATGGGAAGCAGAAGCTGCACGCCACCGCGGCCATCGGCGCCACGCAGGCAGTCGCCAACACGACCCTCATCTACGTTTTCGACCTGTCGGCCAGCACCCTGCGCGGCGAAGGCTGTGGGGCGGACATCAACGGCGATGGCAAGGCGAACACGCCGCTCGACTGCGAGATCGCGGCGGGCAAGGCCTTGAACGAGCAGGCGGTCAAGAACGGGACCGTGGCCCAGGTGGGCCTCATCGGTTTCGCGGCCGGCGCGACGGTGGCCGACCTGTCCGGCGCCGATCGCGACCAGGCGCTGGTCGCGCCCGATGCCGACGTCAACGCCAACGGCACCTCCGATGTGGTGGATGCCATGCAATCGGCCTTCAGCGGCGGCGGCGCAGATCCCGTCGGCTTCCGGATCTTCAGCCGTGGGGCAACGGAGAACACGACCACCGACTTCAGCTCCGGCATCCGGGCGGCCTGCGACATCCTGGGTGCCACCGACAGCGAGAACCGGGTGGTCGTCTTCCTGTCCGACGGCGCCAACCGGGGTGGGGATCCCATCTCCAGCGTTCCGCCCTGCGACCGAGGTGCCGCGTTCCAGACGTTTGCCGTCGGCGCGCAGGCCTCGTGCACCCAGGAGTCGGCGCTCGGCAACCTGCAGGACGTGGCCAACCTGACCGGCGGCGGCTGCACCTCCGTGAGCGACCTGACGAAGCTGCCGGAGATCCTCAAGGCGGTCGTGCTGCCGCAGATCACCCACGTGGAGCTCAGCGTCGATGGCGGGGCGGCGGTCGACATCACCGGTGCTGCCTCCCAGTCCCTGCCGATCGCCGGTCCCGCCAAGATCGACATCGACCCGGAGGTGCCTGCGCTCGGCGCTGGCAACCACGAGCTGTGCGTCACCGTCTTCGCCTCCGACGCCGGCGGCACTGGGTCGGTGAAGAGCTGCTCCTCGTCAGCGAAACCTGATGGCGGACCGCTGACCACCAACTGACCGGGGCCCGCGCCCCGCTCATTCCGTCTCAACCCCGGGCACGACGGCCACCGGTGCCGTCAGCTGCCATCGCCACCCGCTGCGCAAAACCCCTTGACGGGGGCTCCATGGCCTGTATGATGGCGCCCTGTGGCCCAAAGTGGGGTCGAATGGGGAGCAGTGGTGGAAGCCAGGCACGATGGAGCGGGCGTCCTTCCTTACCGGGGAGTTCCGGCACGCGCTGGACGACCGGGGCCGTGTGGCGGTCCCGGCGCGGTTCCGTGGGCGCCTGGCCGCCGGGGCGACGCTGGCTCGCTGGCTCGACCGCTGCCTTGGCCTCTTCCCCCAGGACGAGTGGGACGACCTGGCCGGCAAGCTGCGGTCGCTGCCGCTGACCAACCCGCGGGCGCGCGAGTTCGCGCGCTTCATGTCGTCGGGTGCGGTGGAGGTCGAGCTCGATCGGCAGGGCCGTGTGCTGGTGCCGAGCTACCTGCGCGAGTACGCGGGCATCGAGGGCGACGTGGTCGTGGTCGGTGCGCTCAACCGGCTGGAGCTGTGGGCGCCATCGGCCTGGCAGCCGTATCGGGCCAAGATCGAGGACGAGCCGGAGGCGCTCGCGGAGCACCTGGCCGACCTCGGGATCTAGCGGAGCGCGACGCCATGACGCACGTCACGCCCCGTCATTCATGCGTCTCCGGGCCGCTCGGCCCGTCACCCGACCATCGAGGTGCAGCAGCGAATGGGAGAAGGGCACCTGCCGGTCCTGGTCGACGAGGTTCTCGCCTCTCTCGACCCGCGGACGGGCAGCTCCATCGCAGACTGCACGGTCGGGGGCGGAGGGCACGCCGAGCGGCTCCTGGAGGCCTCGTCTCCGGATGGTCGCCTGCTCGGCCTGGATGCCGATCGGGCGGCCATCGCGGAGGCGCAACGCACGCTGGCGCGCTTCGGCGATCGGGTCGTTCTGCGCCAGGCCAACTTCGCCTCGATCTACGAAGTCGCGCGAGAGGAGGAGCTGATCCCGCTCGACGGGGTGCTCTTCGATCTCGGCCTGTCGAGCTACCAGCTGGCCGATGCCACGCGGGGCTTCAGCTTCACGGCCGATGCGCCGCCGGACATGCGGTTCGATGAAGACCGTGGCCTTTCGGCTCTGGAGCTCATCGACCGCACCTCGGAGCGGGAGCTCGCCGGAATCCTCGCGACGTTTGGTGAGGAACGCCGTCCGGGTCGTATCGCGAAAGCGATCCTGGCGGCGCGCGCGGAGGGCCGGCTGGTGACCGCCGCCGATCTGGCCGCGGTCGTCGCCGCCGCTGCACCCGCCCGGGGCGCCGATGCCGGGCGCATCCATCCTGCCACGCGGACCTTCCAGGCCCTGCGCATCGCCGTCAATCGCGAGCTCGAGGTGCTCGGCGCCGGGCTGGCCGGCGGCCTGGCCGCGCTGCGGCCCGGCGGTCGCCTGGCGGCCATCAGCTACCACTCGGGCGAGGATCGGATCGTGAAGCGCTTCATGGCTCGCGAGAGTCGTGACTGCGTCGAGGATCCGCCGCCGCCCGTCTGTACCTGCGGCCATCGCGCCCAGCTGCGGATCCTCCATCGGCGAGGCATCACGGCCAGCGTGGAAGAAATCAGCCGCAACCGGCGGGCGCGCAGCGCTCGCCTCCGAGTCGCCGAGAAGCTGTAACGAGGAGGCACCGAGAGATGAGTCGTGGACGGCCCCGCCATCAGGCCAGCCGGCGCCGGATGTACTCCGCACGGCAGCGCGATCTTCGCGAGCGGCGCATGCGTGACGTCGAGCAGCGCCAGTTCTGGCTGTCCGACCAGGTGGCGGCCATCGAGATCGAGGAGAACCTCGACTTCGAGTCACCGACCTCGTGGGCCATCCAGGCCCCCGGGCGCTCGGCGGCCTGAGCGGCAGCATGGCGATCAGCGGCGCACGCCCTGCCACCGGCATCGGCATCTTCGGTGGTCGTCCGCGGGTGCGCGTGCGGCCACGCCCGGAGGCACGCCCACGCCGTCGCTCGGGAGCGGACAGGCGCCGCCGCCAGATGACAGGCGTGTCCGGCATTCTCGTCGGGCTGGCCGCCGCTGCCGGCCTCGCGTTCTTCTACCTGAGCCAGTCGACGCACGTGGCAGCGATCGGCTACCAGATCTCCGGCCTGCAGGGCCAGCTCGCCGAGCTTCGTGCAGAGCAGCAGCAGCTGATCCTGCAGATCGGCGAGGCGCAATCGCCGGCGGTCATCACCCGCCGGGCCAAGTACGACCTGCACCTCGTCGAGCTCTCCTCCGACTCCGTGACATTCGCGCAGCGATCGACCAAGAGACCGTAGAGAAGCCGACGGTGTCGCCTGCCCGGCGGCGCCGAGGAGTGAACCGATGCTCGCCAGGACCGACAGTCGTGCCCGTGCCCTGCTCCTGCTCCTGGTGGCCGTGCTGGTCGCCGGCGGCATCGGCACACGGCTCGCCTGGTGGCAGATCGTCGAGCGCGACCGTCTCTCCGAGATGGCGCTCGCCCAGCTGGACCAGACCGAATCCATTCCCGCCGAGCGCGGGGACATTCTCGACGCCTCCGGCGAGCTGCTGGCCACCACGGTCGAGCTGCAGTCGGTCTTCGCCACGCCGCCCAGCGTGGACGACCCCGCCAGCACCGCCGCCCTGCTGGCCCCGCTGCTCGGCTGGGACGTGCACGACCTGCAGGACACGCTCGCCAGCGATGATCCCTGGGTCTGGCTCAAGCGCCGGGTTGACCTGAAGACCAGCGACGCGGTGCGCGCGCTGCACCTTCCCGGCATCGGCCTCCTGCCCGAGACGAAGCGGGTGTACCCGGTGCAGGGCGTGTCGCCGGGCACGACCCTCGGGTCGCAGATCCTGGGCTTCGTGAACGTGGACGGCATCGGCCAGTACGGGATCGAATCGAGCGAGAACGCGCTCCTCGCCGGCCTCCCCGGCTCGGTGACGGCCCAGCAGGACGTGGCGGGCCGGCAGATCGCGGACTCGGTGTTCCAGCTGAAGGCCCCGGTCGACGGCTCAAACCTGAAGCTGACGATCGACGCGGGACTGCAGCACCTGCTCGAGTCGGCGATGTGGAACACGTACAAGCGCAACTACGCCAAGGGCGTGACCGGGGTGGTGATGGACGTGAACACCGGAGCCGTGCTGGCGCTGGCCACCTTCCCGTCGTATGACGCCAACGACTACTCGAAGCTCGATCCGTCGCTGTTCACCAATCCTGCCGTCTCACGCCAGTACGAGCCAGGGTCGGTGATGAAGGCGTTCACCATCGCCGCCGCCCTGGACGCCGGCGCCATCACCACCAGGGACAAGTTCCGCGACGACAACAACCTGCGGCTCTCCGGCGTCCGGATCCAGAACGCCGACCGCTACTGGTACCCGAATGGCCACGGTCGCATCACCGCTGGAGACGTGCTGAAGCTGTCGAACAACGTGGGCGCCGCCAAGATCGGCCTGACCCTCGGCGGCCGGGGACTCTACGCGGCGCTGCGCCGCTTCGGCTTCGGCGAGCCCACCGGCATCGAGATCGCCGGCGAGGCGTCCGGCCGGGTCTGGAACCCGGATGGCCCCAACGGCTCGGGTGAGCTGACCACCGCCCAGAACTCCTTTGGCCAGGGGCTGGCGGTCACCGCCATGCAGCTGGTCGCCGGCTACGCCGCCATCGGCAACGGGGGACGGCTGGTCACCCCGCACGTGGTGGCGGGCTGGACGACTCCGGACGGCAGCTACCACCCCGCCGAGCAGCCGCAGCCGGAACGGATCATGCGGCAGGAGACGGCCGACACGGTCCTGCACCTGCTCACCGACGCAGTCGACTTCGGCATCGCCCAGCCGGCGTCGATCCCCGGCTATTCCGTGGCCGGCAAGACGGGCACCGCCCAGATTGCCGGACCGATCACCCAGCGGGTGCGCGTCGGAACCGATGACAGGGGCAAGCCGATCTATAAGAAGGTGACCCGCTTCGGCTACATCAGGAACTGGATCGACTCGAGCTTCATCTCGTTGATGCCGGCGAGCGATCCGAAGATCGTGACCCTCATTCTCATCCACCGCCCGGCGGTGTGGGGGCTGTACCAGATGGCCCAGCGGCCGGACGACCTGTTCCGCTCGCTGGCGCCTGACATCCTCAGCTACCTGGCCATCCCGCCCGACCGCAAGAAGCCCCCGGACGGGCAGGTTGCCAGCCGATGAGGCTGCTAGAGTGGGCCGAACCTGCCGCAGGTAGCCGCGTGCCACCATCGATCTCGCTCGATGATCTCCTGGCCGCCACCGGCGGCCGGCTCCTGGGACCAACGGCGACCACCTCGTTCGCCGGCGCCGCGGTCGACTCACGCCAGGTCCGCCCGGGCAGCCTGTTCGTGGCGCTGCGCGGCGAGCGGGTCGACGGACATGCCTACGTGGCCGAGGCCCTGGCCCACGGCGCCACGGTAGCGCTCGTCGAGCGGCCGGTGGACACGGGCGGCCGCGATGCCGCGCTGGTCCGGGTTGCCGACAGCGTGCACGCCCTCCAGGAGCTGGCCGCCTGGTGGCGCAGCCGCTCTGCCGTGCGCGTGGTCGGGATCACCGGTTCGACGGGCAAGACGCTCGCCAAGGAAATCGTGGCCGACGTCCTGTCGCGCACTCGGACGGTGCTGCGCAACGAGGGCAACCTCAACTCGGAGACCGGCCTGCCCATGACGCTGCTGGAGCTGGAGCCGCAACACGAGGTGGCGGTGCTGGAGATGAGCATGTACACCGAGGGCGAGATCGCCCGGCTGGCGGAGATCTCGCGGCCGGAGGTCGGCGTGGTCCTGGCCGTGCATCCCACGCACCTCGAGCGGGCCGGCAGCATCGAGGCCATTGCCCGCGCCAAGTCGGAGCTTCCCCGGGCCTTGGCGGCCGACGGCCTGGCCGTCCTGAACGCCGATGACCCCCGGGTCGCCGCCATGGCGTTGGTGACGGCGGCCGTGGTGCGCACCTACGGGCTCAATGACGGCGCGGAGGTGCGGGCACTGGACGTCGCCTCGCGCGGCCTGGAGGGCACCGAGTTCACGCTGCGGGCGCCGTGGGGCGAGCGGCGACTGCGCACCGGCATGCCGGGCAGGCACCTCGTCGGCCATGCGCTGGCGGCGGCGGCCGTGGCCGAGCGCTTCGGGGTGCCGCTCGACGAGGTCGAGGCCGCGCTGGCCGCGGGAAGCCGCGCCGACCATCGCATGGCCGTCACCGAAGCCGCGTCGGGCGCGATCGTGGTGGACGATTCCTACAACGCCTCGCCCGTGTCCGTGGCGGCGGCGCTCGAGTTTCTGGGCGAGACCCAGGTCAGCGGTGACGGCCGGCGCCTGGCCGTGCTGGGCGACATGCTCGAGCTCGGACCGGACGAGGAACGGCTGCATCGCGAGATCGGGACGGCCGCCGCCGGCGTGGTCGACGCGCTGCTCGCCGTGGGACCGCGCGGCGCCTGGATCGCCGACGCCGCGCGCGCCGCGGGCCTCTCCCGGATCACCAGCGTCGGTGACGTCGACGAGGCGATCGGCGCCGTCGACCGGGCGCTGGGCGCCGGGCCGCGTGATGTCGTCCTGGTCAAGGGCTCGCGCGGGGTGGAGCTTGACCGGCTGGTGGCTGCGCTCGAGGCGTCCCGGTGATCGCCATCGTGGTCGCCCTGCTGCTGGCCTTCAGCGGCATGGTGGTGCTCGGTCCCATCTACATCGGCCTGCTCGAACGACTGGGCTTCGGCAAGCGCATTCGGACCGACGGGCCGGAGGGGCACCTGGTCAAGGCGGGCACCCCGACCATGGGCGGGATGCTGATGGTGCTGGTGGTGATGTTCCTGGCCATGGCCATGCGCATCGAGGACTCGGTGACGCTGACGCCGATGCTGGCGCTGGTGGGCGTCGGCATCCTGGGCGCCATCGACGACTACGTGAACGCGCGGACCGGCGTCGGCATGCACGGGCGCTGGAAGCTGCTGTGGCAGACGGTGGTCGCGCTGCTGGCGGCGTTCTACGTGCAGCGCCACTTCAACATCACCGTCCTGAACATCCCGTTCGCCGGTGAGCTGGCGGTCGGCGCGGTGCTCTTCGCGCTGTTCATGGCCTTCGTCATCGTGGGCGTCAGCAACGCCGTCAACCTCACCGACGGGCTCGACGGGCTGGCGGCCGGCGTCCTGATCTTCTCCTTCGTCGCCTACCTGTTCATCGCCCTGACGGACCCGCCGGGCAACCTGGCGCCGCAGACGAACCTGGCCATCTTCTGCGCGCTGATCGTGGGTGCGCTGATGGGCTTCCTGTGGTTCAACGTCCACCCCGCCCAGATCTTCATGGGCGACTCCGGCTCGCTGGGCCTTGGCGCGACGCTGGCGGTCGTGGCAACCATGAGCCGCCAGCTGCCGCTGCTGGCGATCATCGGCATCGTGTTCTTCGCGGTGATCATGAGCGTGGTGCTGCAGGTCGTCTCGTTCCGCCTGCGTGGCCGGCGCATCTTCCGCATGGCGCCGCTGCAGCATCATTTCGAGCTCATCGGCTGGGCGGAGGAGAAGATCACGGTGCGCTTCTGGATCGTGGGCGCGCTGGCCGGGCTGCTGGGTTTCAGCGTCTTCCTGGGCAGCACGTTCGGGATGCAGTAGGGCCGATGCGCACCATGACCGGACCGCCTGCCACCGTCGCCGACCTGGGCGGCCGGCGCGTGCTGGTGCTCGGCCTGGCGCGATCCGGCATGGCCGCCGCCCGCATGCTGGCCGATGCCGGCGCCGCCGTGACCGTCTACGACCGGCGCTCTGCGGAGGAGCTGGCGGAGGCCATTCGCGCATTGGGTTCGCGCCAGGTGCGGCTGGCGCTCGGCGCCGAGCCGGCCGTCGTGAGCGACGAGCTGGCCGCCGCGGAGCTGGTGATCACCAGTCCATCGATCTCGGCCCGCTTCCCGACCACCGAGCCCTGGCTGCGCGAGGCGCTGACGTCGGCGGACGAGGCCGGCACGCCGATTCTCTCCGAGGTCGACCTGTTCCTGCGGCTGACGCCGGCGAAGGTGCTGGCGGTCACCGGGACCAAGGGCAAGACGACGACGACCGCCCTGATCGGCGCGGCGCTGGAGGCCGCCGGCGTCCCGCACGCGGTCGGCGGGAATATCGGCACGCCGCTGATCGAGCGGGTCGGTGAGCTGGGGGCCGACGACTGGGCCGTCCTCGAGCTGTCCGAGCTCCAGCTGCCGACCATCTCGCGAGGCGCCGACGTGGCCGTCTACACCAACATCGGGGCGGACCACCTCGATCGCCACGGCACGGTCGAGGCCTATCGCGAGGTGAAGCGACGGCTGGCGCGGCTCAGCGTGGAGCGCGGGACGGTCGTGCTCAACGACGACGACGCCGGCTGCCGCGAGCTGGGCATCCTGCTGCACGGCGACGTTCGCCGCTACGGATTCGCCGGGACGGAGCTGGCAGCCACCGTGGCAGGTGACACGATCCTCCTGGACGGGCAGCCGCTGATGGCCGTCGCGGACGTCCCGCTGCAGGGCAGCCACATGATCAGCAACGTCATGGCCGCCGCGCTGGGCGCGGCGCTCGCCGGTGCGGAGCGCGCGGCCATCGCCACCGGCATCCGTGCCTTCCGCGGCGTGCCGCATCGCATGGAGATGCTCGGCGAACGCGCCGGGGTGCGGTTCGTGAATGACTCGCAGGCCACCATCCCGATGGCCGCCGTCGCCTCGATCGCCGCCTTCGCGCCGGCGCCGGTGGTGCTCATCGCCGGGGGGCGGGGCAAGGGACTCGATTACGCGGACGTCGCCGATGCCGCCGCCCGGGGTGCGCGCGCCGCCATCCTCATCGGCGAGACCGCCGACGAGCTGGAGCGGCTGATCGGCGGTCGGATCCCGGTGCGCCGCGCGGCGAGCATGGACGAGGCCGTGGCCGCCGCGGTGGCCATCGCGCAGCCGGGCGACGTCGTCCTCCTGTCTCCGGCAGCGGCCAGCTTCGACATGTTCACCGACTACGCCGCCCGCGGCGACGCGTTCCGCCGGGCGGTGGATGCCCTGGAAACCGCCGAATGAGCGGTGCCACGCCCGTCGTGCGCCGCGGGTCGGGCTCGCGCACCGGCAGCGGCGTGCGGCGCGAGCGTCACCACGTGAGCTATGGCCTGCTCATCGCCGTGCTGGCGCTGGTCGCCATCGGCGTGGTCATGGTCTATTCCGCCTCCAGCGTGCGCTCCTACCTGGCCAGCAGCGATCCGGCCGCGCAGGGGCTGCAGCAGGCGGTGTGGGCGGTGCTGGGGCTGGCCGCCATGCTCGTCGCCAGCCGGATGGACTTCCGGCTGCTGCGCTACCTGGCCATCCCGCTGTACCTGGTGACCATGGTCCTGCTGGTGGCGGTGCTCATTCCGGGCATCGGCACCGAGGCGTTCGGATCGCGCCGCTGGATCGCGATCCCGGCCATCGGCACCTTCCAGCCGGCCGAGGTCGCCAAGCTGGCCATCTGCATCTACCTGGCTCACTGGCTCGACCGGCAGGGCCGCAGGGCGCACTCGTTCTGGAACGGCTTCCTCCCGTTCGGCCTGCTGGTTGCGCCGGGCTTCCTGCTCATCGCCCTGGAGCCCGACCTCGGGACGGCCGGCATCTACGCGGCCACCGCCTTCGCGATCTTCTTCATGGCCGGCGCCAACCTGCTGTACCTGGGCGCGATCGCCTCCGCCGTGGTCGGCGCCGCGGTGCTGATGATCTCGACCACCGCGTACCAGATGGAGCGGGTGCAGACCTTCCTCGACCCCTTCCGTGACCCGCTCGACAAGGGCTACAACACCATCCAGGGGCTGCTGGCACTGGCGCTGGGCGGCCTGATGGGCCAGGGCCTGGGCGCCAGCAAGCTGAAGTACATGTACCTCCCGGCGCCGTCGACCGACTTCATCTTCGCCATCATCGGCGAGGAGTGGGGGATCATCGGCACCCTGACCGTGCTCATCCTGTTCCTGCTGATCGCCTACCACGGGTACCGCACGGCGATCCACGCGCCCGATACCTTCTCCGGCCTGCTGGCAGCGGGGCTCACCACCTGGCTGGTGGCCCAGGCCTGCATCAACATGATGGTCGTCACCGCGCTGATGCCGGTCACCGGCATCCCGCTGCCGTTCATCAGCTACGGGGGCTCGGCCCTCACCATCAACCTCGTGGCGGTCGGCATCCTGCTGTCGATCTCGCGCGAGACCACCCAGACAGGAACTCTGCTCGATGCGCTATCTGGTCTCGGGCGGCGGGACCGGCGGGCACGTGTACCCCGCGCTGGCCGTCGCGCGGGCGCTGCGCGACGCCCAGCCCGCGCTTGAGCTCGCCTATGTCGGCGGTGTCCGCGGGCTGGAGCGACGCATCGTCGCCGGCGCCGGCGACCTGCCGTACCACGAGCTGATGGTGCGCTCGCTGCGCAGCGGCGGCCTGGACGTCCACCTGGTGCTCGACCCGCTGCGGCTGGGCGCATCCGTGCCGCAGGCGATTGCCCTGCTCGGTCGGCTGCGGCCGCGGGCGATCTTCACCAGTGGCGGGTACCTCGGCATTCCGCTGGTCCTGGCTGCACGGGCGCGGCGGATCCCGTCGCTGGTCTGGGAGGGCAACGTGGTGCCCGGTCGCGCGACGGCGGCCGTGGGCAGGCTGGCCGACCGGGTGGCGGTGTCCTTCGAGCCCACCCTGGCGGCATTCCCAGACCGCTCGTTCGTGTCCGGCACGCCCATCCGTTCCTTCGCCGGCCTCGAGCGCGGCGTGGCGCGGCGCTCGTTCGGGGTGGGGGAGCAGGAGCGGCTGCTGCTGGTCTTCGGGGGATCCCAGGCGGTTGCCCGCATCACGGCCGCGCTGAAAGCGAGCCTTGGCGAGCTGGTCTCCGACTGGCGCGTCCTCCATATCTGCGGCGACGACGGCATCGCTGCCGCCGAGTCGGCGCGCCAGGAGCTTCCCGAGCCGATGCGGGCGCGGTACCAGCCGGTCCCGTTCCTCTCCGATCGCATGGCCGACGCACTCGTGGCGGCGGACGTCGTCCTCGGGCGGGCCGGGTCGTCGACCTGCGCCGAGGTCGCCGCGGTGGGGGTGGCGTCGATCCTGGTCCCGTACCCGTTCGCCGGTGAGCACCAGCGCGCCAACGCGGCGTACCTGGCCGACCGCGGCGCCGCGGTGCTCCTGCCGGACGCCGAGCTGGACGCGGCGCGCCTGCTGGCCGAGGTGCGCCGCCTGCGCGACGACGAGGTCCGGAGCCGCATGGCGGCCACGGCCAGGAGCCTTGGCCGCCCGGACGCCGCCGCCAGGATCGCGGCCGACCTGCTGGCGATGGGCGAAGGCCGGCCGCTGCCGTCCCTGGCCGGTGGCGGATCGGCATCGTGAGCCCCGCGACCGCGTCAGGCGATCGGCGGACCCGGCTCGAGCGGCTGGATGTGCTGGCGGCCGAGCGAGGGATCGCACTGACCCACGACGCCGCGATGGCGCCGCTCACCACCCTGCGCGTCGGTGGGCCTGCCGACCGCCTGGCAGAGCCGCGGGACGCCGACGCGCTGCTCGCCGCGCTGCGGCTCGCCCGCGACGCGGATGTGCCGTGGTTCGTGCTGGGCAACGGCAGCGACCTGGTGGTGGCCGATGCCGGCATGCGCGGCCTCGTGATTCGGAACCGCGCCAAGGCAATCGCCGTGGACGGTCGCCGCCTGACCGCCGACTCGGGCACGCCAATGGCAATGCTCGTCAAGCGCTGCACCGGCGAGGGGCTGACGGGCCTCGAATTCGGAATCAGCATCCCCGGCACCCTCGGCGGCGCGGTGTGGGCCAACGCCGGCGCGCATGGCGGGGAGATGCGTCAGGTGGTGGAGTGGGTGGATGCCTGGGATCCCGCCACCGGCGAGCGCGGCCGCCTGGCGAACGCCGAGTGCGACTTCGCCTATCGCGAGTCGCGCTTCAAGCATTCGCGCGAGGTCATCCTGGCTGCCTCCCTCCAGCTGGACGACGCTGACCCGGCGCGGATCGCCGCGACCGTCGCGGATCACCAGGCGCAGCGGGTCGCCAGCCAGCCGTTGGCCGACCAGAACGCGGGCAGTGTCTTCCGCAACCCGCCCGGCGACCATGCCGGGCGGCTGATCGATGCGGCCGGCCTGAAGGGCTTCCGCATCGGCTCCGCCCAGGTCAGCGAGCTGCACGCCAACTTCATCGTCACCGACCGCGGGGGCTCGGCCGCCGACGTGCGGGCGCTGGGCGATGCCGTTCGGGCGGCCGTCGAGGAGCGCTTCGACGTGCGCCTCGCCTACGAGATCGAGTTCGTCGGCGCCTGGCCGGCCGAGGGGGAGGGGGAATGACGAAGCGACTGCGGATCGGGATCGTGGCCGGCGGCCAGTCGGCGGAGCACGAGGTGAGCGTGGCGTCGGCCGAGGCGGTGCTGGCCGCCATCGACCGCGAGCGGTACGAGCCGTACCTCGTCTACATCGACCGCCAGGGGCATTGGCACCTGCCCGCGGGACCGGCGCCGCAGCTCGGCGGCGGCCTGGCCGGGCTGCTGGGCGTCGACACCCCGGCGGCGCACACCGCCCACCTGGCCGAGGATGCGGCCGCGCTGCCGGCCACGGTCAGCGAGGACGCGCTGGCGCCCCGCAGCGCGCTGCGCTCGCTGGCCGAGGTCATCGACGTGGCCTTCCTGGTCGTGCACGGGCCCTACGGGGAGGACGGCACGCTGCAGGGCTTCCTGGAGCTGGCCGGTATCCCGTACACCGGGGCGGGCGTGCTGGCCAGCGCGCTGGCCATGGACAAGATCGTGTTCAAGGACCTCATGCGCGGCCATGGTTTGCCGGTCGTCGACTTCACCTGGTTCCGTCGATCCGACTGGGCCGATGCGCCCGATACGGTCCTGGCGAACTTGGTCGCCCGCATCGGCCCGCGCTCGGTGGTCAAGCCGGCCCGGCTGGGCAGCAGCCTGGGCATGACCCTGGTCCATGAGC